>DASWVQ010000327.1:0-2885 GCA_036401195.1 Gemmatimonadaceae bacterium | reverse complement strand
CTCGACGAGTCGGCCGACGGCAGCCCCCCGAGCGCCCTCCAGCAGCGGCGGCACTACGCCCGCTGGTTCATCATGATGCGCGGGATCGCCGTGATCGTCGCGGGGGCGGCGGTGTTCGCCGCGATCGCCGTCGCCGAAGTCCTTTCCGATCGCGTGGCGCTCGTGCTGGGGGGGCTGGTGGCGCTCCTCGCCACCCTCAACGCCGCCTACGCGCTGGTCCTCACCCGCGCCGAGCCGGGCACACGGTTCCTCGCCGTGCAGGTATATGGCGACCTCGCGGTGCTCATCCTCCTCCTGCACTTCTCCGGCGGGATCGAGAACCCGCTCACCACCCTCCTCCTCCTGCACGTCATCATCGCCGGGATCGTCCTCGGCCGGCGGCACGCGTACCTGGTGGCCGGAGTGGCGATCCTCCTCTACGCCACGATGGCGGTGGGCGAGTGGAGCCGGGCGCTCGAGCACTACACCCTCACGATCTTCCCCCATCCCGTGGTGGACGGGCGCGTGGTGCATGCCGCGCACGACGCGGTGTACGTGGGGAGCGCGGTCGTGCTGCATGCCATCCTCCTCCTCCTGGTCGCCTCCTTCACGACCACCCTGGTGGAGCGCATCCGCCAGGACGAGCGGCAGCTCCGCGGCCACGCGGAGCGGGCGGTGGCGCAGGCGGCGGCGCTGGAGCGTGCGCTCGTCACGCAGCGCGAGGCGCAGTCGCAGGCGCTCCGCGCCGCGCGACTCGCCGCGGTGGGCGAGCTGGCGGGCCAGGTGGCGCACGAGGTGAACAACCCCATCGCGATCATGAGCGCCAAGGCGCGGCTCCTCCTCCGGCAGCACGAGCAGGCGCTCCCGCCCGCGGTGGCCGTGGAGATCGGCAAGATCGCGGAGCAGAGCGACCGCGTGGCCCGGATCGCCCAGGGGCTGCTCTCCTACTGCCGCCCCGCGCCGGGGGCGCGCAGCGCGCTCGACGTGCGCGTCCCCATCCGGCGCGCCCTGGCCTACGTCGACGCGCGCGCCGCCGCCGCCGGCGTGCGCGTGAGCGACGAGCTGCCCGGCTCCCTCCCCCACGTGCGCGCCAACGCGCCCGAGCTGGAGCAGGTCTTCCTCAACCTCTTCCTCAACGCGCTCGACGCGATGCCCGCCGGGGGGACGCTTCGCGTCGCGGCGCACGAGGAGCGACACGGCGCGGAAGCGGCGCTCGCCGTGGAGGTGCACGACACGGGCGCGGGGATCCCCGATGACATCCGGTCGCGGATCTTCGAGCCCTTCCTCACCACCAAGGGGCACCACGGCTCCGGGCTCGGGCTCTCCATCTGCCAGGGACTCGTGGGCAGCCACGGCGGGGTGATCGAGGTGGAGAGCCGCGTGGGGCACGGCACGCGGATGACGGTGCGCCTCCCCGCCGAGGAGCGCGCCCCCGTGCCCGTGCCCGATCCGGTGCTGGCCGCCGCGCCCGTCCCCCTCCCCGTCCCCGTGCCCGTCCGCGCCGCGGAGGTGGCGACGCATGGGTGACATGCGGATCCTCGTGGTGGACGACGAGCCCGGGATGCTCGAGGTGTGCGCCGACATCCTGCGGGAGCTTCCCGGCACCCAGGTCGTCACCCAGCAGGACGCCCGGCAGGCGGTGGCGCTGCTCGAGCGCGACAGCTGGGACCTCCTCATCACCGACCTCTCCATGCCCGGGGTGAACGGGCTCGAGCTGCTCCAGCGCGCGGTGGGGCACGACCCCGACCTCCCGGTGCTGATGCTCACCGCCTTCCCCAGCGTGGACTCGGCGGTGGAGTGCATGAAGCTCGGCGCGGTGGACTACCTCACCAAGCCCTTCATCCCCGACGACCTCCTGCTCACCGCGCGACGCCTCCTCGAGGCGCGGCGGCTGCGCGAGGAGAACCGGGTGCTCCGCCGCCAGGTGGAGCGCCGCGCCTCCTTCGACGAGATGATCGGCGGGAGCATGGCGATGCAGGAGGTGTTCGCCGCGATCGAGCGCGTCTCCGGCACCGAGGTGGACGTCCTCATCACCGGCGAGACCGGCACCGGCAAGGAGCTGGTCGCGCGGTCCGTGCACCAGCGGAGCCTCCGCTCCGCGGGGCGGTTCGTCCCCGTGGACTGCGGGGCGATCCCCGAGGACCTGATGGAGAGCGAGCTGTTCGGCCACGAGCGCGGGGCCTTCACCGGGGCGCACGCGCGCAGCCTCGGGCTGCTGGAGTTCGCGACGCGGGGCACCTTCTTCATGGACGAGGTCGCGCACCTCTCCCCGCGGCTGCAGGTGAAGCTGCTGCGCGCCCTCCAGGAGCGGACGGTGCGGCGGGTGGGGGGCACGCAGGAGATCGGGATCGACGTGCGCGTCGTCGCGGCCACCTCGCTCGACCTCGAGGCCGAGGTGGCGGCGCAGCGCTTCCGGATGGAGCTGTACTACCGGATCAACGTCGCCCGCATCCACCTCCCCCCGCTCCGCGAGCGGCGCGACGACATCCCGCTCCTCGTGGAGCACTGCATCGCGCGCTGCGCGGGTGAGCTGCGGCGCGAGGGGCTCGGCGTGCACCCCGCCGCCATCGAGGTGCTCTGCGGCTACTCCTGGCCCGGCAACGTGCGCGAGCTGCAGAACGTGCTGAAGCGCGCCCTGGTGATGAGCCGCTCGGGGGAGCTCACGGTGGACGACCTCCCGGAGCACGTGGTAGCCGCCGCGGCGACGCCGCGGGAGGGTCCCGACCCCGGCTTCTTCGAGCTGCGCGACGAGCGGATCGCCAGCTTCGAGCGCGACTACGCGCAGCGCGTGCTCACCGCCTGCCACGGCAACATCTCCCAGGCCGCGACGGCGGCGCGGCTCCCCCGCGGCACCTTCTACCGCATGCTCTCCCGCCACGGCATCGATCCCGCGCAGTTCCGGTAGC
>DASWVQ010000326.1:0-25075 GCA_036401195.1 Gemmatimonadaceae bacterium | reverse complement strand
AGTCCCGGGCGCGCGGCGGGCGCGTGCCCCGAGTCCGCCGGGGCGGCGCGCTCGCCGCAGGCGGCGAGGAAGAGCGCGAGCAGGAGGCAACCTTTCGTGCGGGAGCGGGCGTCGAAACTCACGGAGCGGATCCTCGTAGGGATGATCGAGCACCACCCGCCACGTCGGCGGGGGTGCCACCACGGACGAAGGAGGAGGGCATCATGGCACGCGAATGGACGAAGGGCGACGTGGCGGCCGCATACTGCGACCGCTGCCACCGCACCGTGCGGGCGTACTTCCAGCTCCGCACGATCCAGCTCCGCCGGACGCGCCTCGACGTGCCGGACGTCCTGGTGGCGGTGTGCGCGGAGTGCGACCACACGGTGGCACTGCCGAAGCAGTCCATCCCGCAGCTGCGGGAAGCGGGACTCTCGAAGTGAGGGTGCGGCGCGCGGGGGCGAGGAGCCACCGCGCCTCGTGCGCGCCGGCCGGGAGGCACGGCTAGAGCCCCAGCTCCGCGCGGGCGGCGTGGAGCAGGATCGCGTCCTGGGGGCGCGTGGGGTCGAGGGGGCGCCCCTCGCGGGCGCGATCGAGCCACCGCTCGGTGGCCGCCCCCATCGCCGGGAGGGTGAGGCGATGCGCGAAGGCCGGCTCGGTCACCCGCCCATCGGGGGCACGCAGCAGCCGCCCCGCGCACACCAGCGCCTCGCCCAGCGCCTCCTGCCCCCTGGGAAGGGCGAAGGCCCGCGCCAGCTCATCCGGGGTGGGCGCACGCGGGGGCGCGGCGGGGACGGCGAGGGTGGGCGAGGCTGCTGCGCCCGCCGCCGACGACGAGGCCCCGGGGGTCCCCGACGGGAGGAGTCCTTCCGGGAGGAGGCCGTCGCGCGTGGCGTTGGCGGCCCGGCCGAAGAGCCCGCGCAGGAAGTCGCGTCGCGAGCTGGGAGCGTTCGTCACCATCCCTCCAGGGGAGCGCACGGGGTCACCGCCGAAGCTAACGCGGCCCGCCGCCGCCGGTTACCGGCGCCACGCTGACAAACCGTGCGGGCTTTGCGGACTGACCGGGGGCCGGGAAGCACGCACCTTTCCCCACATGGCCCCCCTTCCCCTTCCCCGGCCCGCCGGCCCCCTCCGCGGGCGCTGGGCGCGCATGGTCGACGTGACCCTCCTCGCGCTGCGGCATGGTCGGCGCGACCTGTTCGAGCGCGCCCGCGCCGTGGACGTGCTCACCAGCGACCTCTCCCTCGACCCGCCGTCGGCGGCCGAGGTCGCGCGCGCCGAGGCGCTGGCGCACGACCTCGAGCGGCTCGGCGCCACCTTCATCAAGCTCGGCCAGCTCCTCTCCACCCGCGCCGACCTCCTCCCCCCGGCGTACCTCGACGCGCTGGCCCGGCTGCAGGACGACGTGCGTCCCTTCCCCTTCGACGACGTGGAGCGCACCTGCCGCGCGGAGCTGGGGATGCCGATCGCCGAGGCGTACGCGGCGTTCGATCCCGTGCCGGTGGCGGCGGCGTCGCTCGGCCAGGTGCACCGCGCGCGGCTGCACGACGGGCGCGAGGTGGCGGTGAAGGTGCTGCGCCCGGGGATCCGCGAGCAGGTGCGCACCGACCTCGACGCGCTGGTGCGCTTCGCCCGGTTCGCCGAGCGGCACAGCACCGCGGTGTACCGGTACGACCTGCTCGGCGTGATCGAGGAGTTCCAGCGCGTGCTGGTGCGCGAGCTGGACTACCGGATGGAGATGGTGCAGCTCCAGCGGCTCGCGCAGAACGTGCGCGGCTTCCCCGCGATCGTGGTGCCCGCGCCGGTGGAGGCGCGCACCACCGCGCGCATCCTCACCATGGAGTGGATCGAGGGGCGCAAGGTGACGGAACTCTCGCTCGGGGAGCGGCGCGCCGTCGGCGGCGACGCGCTCGCGCATGAGCTCTTCCGCGCCTACATGAAGCAGGTGCTGGTGGACGGCTTCTTCCACGCCGACCCGCATCCCGGCAACGTGCTGGTCACGGGCGACGGGCGGGTGGCGCTGCTCGACGTGGGGATGGTGGCGGTGGTGCCCGACATGTTCCGCGAGCGGCTGCGCCGGCTGCTGGTGGGGCTGGCGAACGGCAAGGGCGACCAGGTGGCCGACGTCTCGATCGAAGTGGGGGAGAAGACCCGCTTCTGGGACGAGAAGCGCTTCCGCCGCGGGATCCGCGACGTGGTGGCGAACTACGCCGCCACGCCGGCGGCCACGGTGAAGGCGGGGCGGCTCCTCCTCGTGCTCGGCCGCAGCGCCGCCGACGCGGGACTGCGCATGCCCCCCGAGCTCGCGCTCTTCGGCAAGACGCTGATGAACCTGGAGAACGTGGGGATGACGCTCGATCCCGCCTTCGACCACAACGAGGCGGTGCGTCGCAACGCGACGGAGATCTTCCAGCAGCAGATGCTCCAGTCGTTCTCCCCCGAGGGGTTCATGGCGGCACTGCTCGAGGCGAACCGGGTGCTCCAGGAGGTGCCGGCGCGGATCAACCGCTTCCTGGAGTCGGCCGAGGAGGGGATCCCGATCCGGGTGCGCGTCACCGAGCAGGACCGCTTCATCCACGGGCTGGACCGGATCGCGAACCGGATCACCGTGGGGCTGCTGGTGGCGGCGCTGATCATCGCCGCGACGCTCTGGATCGTGCGCCCGGTGCTCGGCTCGTGGCGCGGGCTGCCGATCATGACGATCGTGGGCTACGTCCTGGCGGCGTGTGGGGCGCTGGTGCTGGTGAAGAACGTGGTGGAGCGGAGCGACTGACGCGGGGCTCCTCGCGGAACGCGGTGCCCGGGGCATTCGGGCTTCATGCCGGGACGGGGGCATCCAAGCTCATACCGCAACGGGGGCATCCGAGCTTCATTCCGCAACGCGGTGCGACGCGGATGACGCGGGTTACGCGGATGAAGCGGTCCCGATGCGCGGCCGAGCAGAATCGCATGCCCCTCCAGTCCCATCGTGTCTTTGGAACGGCCCCGGGAAGCCATGGCTCCCCGGGGCCGTTCCCAAGTTCTTCGCGGTTGAATCTTGCTCGGTGAGGCGCGCATGGGATGGGGCTGCCATCCCGACACCGTTTCATCCGCGAAACCCGCGTCATCCGCGTTGCACCTCCTTGCGGGATGAAGCCCGGATGCGCGGCGCCGCTCCCGGCGCCTACCGCGTGAGGTTCGACGCGAGGATCGCCCCGTCCCCGTCGGCGACGCCGGGGCGCACGGTGACGATGCGCGTGGGGTAGTGGAGTTCAGCGTCGTACGCGATCGTGGCCTGCACGGCGTCGTCGCGGATGGTGCGCTCGGCGAGGACGAAGAGCGAGTCCACGGTGGGGTTGAACTGCGCGGCGGCGTAGCGTCCGGGCTGCCCGGTCGCCGAGTCCACCGCGGAGGCGAAGCGTCCGTCGCGCACCGCCACGAGGCGCGGCGCCATGTAGTCCGGATCGCAGAAGCAGTCCGCGCGCAGGACGTACTGGTAGTCGAGGATCCGCTGCTGCTGCCAGAGCGCGCGCTGGGCGCGCAGCTCGGCGAGCTGCCGTTCCTTGTGCGAGTTGCCGCCGATGGTGCAGGCGCCGAGCAGGACGACGAGGAGCAGCGAAACGCGCGTCATGGGGTGACCTCCTTCCCTTCCCAACCCGTCCCCGGTGGGACGGGTCACCACCGCTACCGCGTCACCTCGACGAACACCGGGCGGTGATCGGAGGCCTGCGTCTCCAGCACGCGGGCATTGCGGCAGCTCCCGCCGTCGAGCAGGAGGTAGTCGATCCGCTTCCGCGGCACGTTCGCGGGGAAGCTGAACCCCTCGCCGCTGCCGCAGGCGGTCCAGGCGTCGCGGAGCTTCGCGTCGCGCACCACCTGCTGCACCGCGCTCTCCGGGGTGGAATTGAAGTCGCCGCCGATGAGCAGCCGGCCCGCGGGGCGGAGGGCGCGCAGGCTGTCGGCGATGTGCACGATGGTGCGAACCTCCTGGCTCCGGTAGAGGTCCGTGCCCGAGGCGTCGAGGTGGGTGTTCACCACGTGCAGCACCTCCCCGGGCGCATCGATCGCGGCGACCAGCGCGCCGCGCGGCTCGTACGATCCCCCCGCGCGCTGCTGCGGCGGCGAGATGGGGAGGTGGACCAGGGTGTCGGTGCGGATCGGCCAGCGGGAGAGGATGGCGATCCCGTACTGTCCCCCGTCGTAGTCGAGGGTGCGGCCGAAGGCGACGTGGCGACCCGTCTCGCGGGCGAGCACGGCGGGCTGGTCGACGCCGCCGGAGCGGCGGGTGCCGCGATCCACTTCCTGGAGGAGGGCGATGTCGGCGTCGCTCTCCTTCACGATGGCCGCGACGCGGGCGAGGTTGTCCACGCCCCCCGCGTCCTTCCCCGCGTGGATGTTGTACACGAGCACGCGCAGCGGGCGCGAGGCATCGGGGGCGGGCACGGGGCTCGCGGCGCGGCACCCCGCGAGGGCGAGGGAGGCCGCGGCGAGGGCGGTGAGGGAGGAGATTCGCACCTGGATCAGAACTCGCGCTTCTTCATCTGGTCGAAGAAGTCCTTGCGTTCCAGGTCGTCGTCGTCGGTGGTGGTGTGCGAGAGCGTGGGATCGTAGTGCTTCTTCGGCTTCTGCTGCTTCGCCTTCTCCACGGCTTGCACGTTCTTTCGGATCAGCTTCTGGAGCTGCTTCTCGTCCATCGCGACCTCGGCAGGTGGGAGGGGACCGATCCCTTCAAGATAGCGTGGCCGGGGCGGGGCGGCATCCCGGGCCGGGGTCGGGCGCGCCTTTGACTGCCCGACCACCATGAAGCGAATGCATCGAATGAAGGGAATCGTCCCCGGCGAGGGCGGCTCTCCCGGCGCCATGGACGATTCCCTTCATTTAATGCATTCGCTTCATGGTGGTTGAGGCGGGTCAGCCCTCAGGATCCTTGCTTCCCGGGGGGGCCTGGCCGAAGGAGCGGGTCAGCTCCTGCAGCGCACTCGTCAGCTCCTCGAGCCGCTGCGCCAGTTCGCGCGCCTCCACGGGGATCTCTTCCCCCTGTGCCTCCAGCTCGGACAGGTGCGAGCGGAGGGAGTCGAGGGAGCGGGCGAAGGCCTCGGGGGACTCGGGAAAGGGGACGTTGGATTCGTCGGCCATGACTCAATTAGGATAGGGGCACGGGCAACGTCAACGACCGGGACACCATGCACGACGACATCGCCGCCGCCTACGATCGCTGGTCCGCCGTCTACGATTCCGATCCCAACGCCACCCGCGACCTCGACTTCCGCGTGGTGCGCGAGCATGGCCCCCGCGTGGAGGGTCGGGTGGTGGTGGAGGTGGGGTGCGGCACAGGGAAGAACACCGGGTGGCTCGCCGCTTCCGCCCGCGCGGTGACCGCGATGGACTTCTCCCCGGGGATGCTGGCGCGCGCCAGGGCGCGGCTGGGGGACTCCCCCCGCGTCACCTTCGTGGAGCACGACGTGACCCGCCCCTGGCCGGTGGCCGACGCCAGCGCGGAGGTGGTGATCGGGAACCTGGTCCTCGAGCACGTGCGCGACCTCGCCCCGGTGTTCGCGGAGGTGGCGCGGGTGCTCGTGCCGGGAGGGCGCTGCTTCCTCTGCGAGCTGCATCCGGCGCGGCAGCAGCGCGGCGGGCAGGCGCACTTCGTGGAGCCGGCCAGCGGCGACACCATCCACGTCGCCGCCTTCGTGCACTCCGTGAGCGAGTACCTGAACGCGGGGATCGACGCGGGGCTCCAGGTCGCGCGCGTGGGAGAGTGGCTGGAGGAGGGCGCCCCGGCGGGCGCGCTCCCCCGGCTCTTCTCCGTCACCTTCGTGAAGTAGCGCGCCCCCGGCCCTCGTGCCGGGACGTTCGCGGCGTCACGCCACCTGGACCGATGGACGTGCGCCCCCGCGCGCGAGTTCACGTTCCCGGAGCCACCCGCCCAGCCACGCGTAGGGCAGCACCAGCAGCAGCGACACCGCGTGATACCACGCCGGATAGCTGTTCCAGAGCTGCCAGGTGCCGGCGATGTTGAACAGGAGGCCGAGCACGCCGAGGATGAGCGCGTGGCGCATGGGACGGCTGGGCGCGAGGCGCGCGCACAGGTAGCAGCCCGCGATCGCCGCGATGGCCACGTAGCCGATCACCATCAGGAGCACCGGCACGCTGCTGGTGCCCCCCGACGCGTCGAAGGCGTTGGGCATGGTCGCGCGCACCACCGCGTCGAAGCCGAACGAGAGGGCACCGATGAACACGAACCCGCCGACGATCGCTGCCACGCTGCGCCACATGGGGAACCTCCAGCGCTGGGGGAGGGGTCGCTCCCGGCGTGCGGGAGCGAAGGGGCAGGAAATAGTGTCGCGCTGCCCCCGCCGCCGCTAGCTTGCCCGCGTGCAAGAACCCCGGATGCCGTCCCCGCCTCGCCGCTCCCGCTGGCTGGTCGCCGCGGCCCTCCTCCTCCTCGCGCCGGCGTTCGCGCGGGCGCAGCGGCCCGCGCCCCCGGTGCTCCGCTGGGGCGGGGATGCCGAAGGGGGCGCCCCCTTCGTGGAGGCCGACCCCGCCGATCCTTCCGTGGTGCGCGGCTTCGACGTGGAGATCGCGGCGATGATGGCGCACGGCCTGGGGCGCCAGCCGCGCTTCGTGCAGGTGGCGTGGGCCTCGATCGAGCAGTCGGTGGAGCGCGGGGACTTCGCGGTGGGGATGTCGGGGGTCGAGGACCGCCCCGAGCTGCGCGCGCGCCACGCCGTGACGCTCCCCTACTACGAATTCCGCGAGGTGCTCGCGGTGCGCGCGGCCGACAGCGCGCGATGGCGCCGGCTCCCCGACCTCGCCGGCCGCCGCGTGGCGACGCTCGGCTCCACCCTGGCGTACACCCTCCTCCTCGACGCGCAGCGCACCCGCGGCGTGGTGCCCGTGTCGTACGACGACGACGTGCACCCCTACACCGACCTCTTGGAGGGCCGGGTGGACGCGGTGCTCCTCGACCACGTGATCGCGGAGCGTGCGCTGCGACGCGCGGGGGGATCGGGATTCGTGATCCAGCCGCACGCCGTGGCCACCGGGCAATACGTCGCCGTCCTGGCGGCGCGCGACTCGGCGCTCCGCGACTCGATCGACGCGATCCTCCGCGCGCGCATGCGCGACGGGTCGCTCGAGCGCACCTTCCGCGCGTGGGGCGTCTGGGACGAGGGACAGCGCACGCACTTCGCCCGCGTGCTCGGCGCCCCCGCGACGGGCGGGCGCGAGGCACCGTCCGCGGTCGGCGACACCGGCTCGGCGCGGACGGCGACCGCGCGCGGCGTGGCGGCGTACCTCCCCGCCCTCCTCCGCGCCGCCGGCGTCACCCTCCTGCTCTCCGTGCTGGCGATGGCGCTCGCGGTGCTGCTGGGGGCCACGATCGCCGCGGGGCGGGTGTACGGCGGGCCGCTCACGCGGGCGCTGCTCACCGTGTACGTGGAAGTGGTGCGCGGCACCCCGGTGCTCCTCCAGCTCTTCGTGATCTACTACGGCCTCTCGGGGGTGGTGCGCCTCCCCGCCTTCCTCGCCGCGGTGGTGGGGCTGGGGCTCAACTACGCGGCGTACGAGTCGGAGATCTACCGCGGCGCGCTGGAGGCGATCCCGCGCCCGCAGCTCGAGGCGGCGCGCACCCTCGGCCTCAGCGAGGCCCAGGTGCTCCGCCACGTGCGCCTGCCGCAGGCGCTGCGACTCGCGCTCGCGCCGATGACGAACGATTTCGTGGCGCTCCTCAAGGACTCGTCGCTCGTGTCGGTGATCACGGTGGTGGAGCTCACCAAGCAGACGGCGATCTTCGCGACGAACGTGGGGAGCTGGGTCGTGCCGGGGCTCCTCTGCGGCGCGGTGTACCTCGCCATGTCGCTCCCCCTCTCCCACGCGGCGCGCCGGCTGGAGCGCCGGTGGGCGCAGGGGGCGGCGTGAGCACGACGCTCGACGTCCGCGCCCTGCATGCGCGCCGCGGTGCGCGCGAGGTGCTGCACGGCATCTCCTTCCAGGTGCCCGCCGGCCAGCTCTGCGCGCTGATGGGGGTGTCGGGAGCGGGCAAGTCCACGGTGCTGCGCGCCGTCGCCGCGCTCACCCCCTTCGATGCGGGGGAGATCGCGGTGGGCGACGTGCGGCTCCAGCCCGGTCCCCTCCCCCCCGGCTCGGCGCTGCGCGAGCTGCGGCGGCGGGTGGGGATGGTGTTCCAGTCGCACGCGCTCTTCGAGCACCTGACCGCGCTCGACAACGTGACCCTCGCCGCGGTGCACGCGCTCGGGTGGGACCGGGATCGCGCGGAGCGCACCGCGCACGAGCTGCTCGATGCGCTCGGGGTGCGGCACCGCGCCGGCGCCATGCCGCGCGAGCTCTCCGGGGGCGAGGCGCAACGCGTCGCGATCGCCCGCGCGCTGGCCCTCGATCCCGCGCTGCTGCTCATGGACGAGCCCACGGCGGCGCTCGACCCCGCGCGACGCGGCGCACTCGGCACCACGCTGCGCGCCCTGGCGCGGCAGGGGCGCGCCCTGCTCGTGGCGACGCACGACGTGGACTTCGCCCTCGCGCACGCCGACCGGGTGATCATCCTGGCCGACGGGCTGCTCGCCGAGGAGGGGGCGCCGGGGGAGATCCTCGTGAATCCCAGCCACCCGGCAACGCGCGCGCTGCTGCTGGACGGGAACGCGGGATCCTGACTCTGGACGGCGCGGGGGCCGGGCACGATGTACCGGGGCCAGATCCTTCGCGGTGCTCAGGATGACTGCTGACGGCGCGCCGGGGCCTTTACAGCGCTCAGGATGACTGCGCGCTGCCGAAGTGCGGGTTCTCGATCAACCCGATGGAGTTTCCGAACGGGTCGCTGACGATCGCGACCTTGATCCCCTCCCCCACCTCCTGGAGCGGGCTGGCGATCGTGCCACCGCGCGCGGTGATCGACGCGAGCGCCTCCTCCAGGTTGCCCACCCCCCAGTACGCGACGCTCCCCCCCGCTCCGGGACCGCGATCCGACACGTCGGGATCGAGCCCCAGCTCGAAGCCCCCCACGTTGAAGCCCACGTAGAAGGGCTCGTCGAAGTAGGGCTCGATGGCGAACAGCTCGCGGTACCAGGTCTTGGCACGCTCGAGGTCGGGCGTCTTGTAGACGACGGTACGGAGGCCGAGCAGCATGGGCGCGTCCTCAGCGGCGGGAGGAGGACCGCGACGGCGCGCGGCGCGCGTCAGGCTGCGTGGGCAGCTTTACCGGGAGGGCGACGCCCGCCCAGGGCGCGACGACGTTCGCCGTCGAGCGCACCAGCTTCCCCACCGCGTTGAGCGCCTCGTCGTCCACCCCCGGGATCGAGGTGCCCTGGAGCCGGCGCGCGATCGCGGCGGGATCGAGCGAGGCCCGCGTGGCGATGAGCATGAGGAACCCCTGCGGCACGATCACCTGCGGGGGCATCACCGCCGGCGCGCTGCGCGCGGCGCGCGGGTCGCGCTCGCCCGGCATCGCGCCGCCCCGGCGCGCGCTGTCGCGGGCCGCGCGGGCCGCGCTCGCCGAGAGGAGCTTCGGGAACTCGGGGCTCACCACGTGCGCGCCCTCGGTGAGCCGGGCGGAATGGAGGGTGTCGGCGGGATACACCAGCGACGCCCCCTGCCCCGGCACCACGTACACGAGCACGGCGCTCGATGGCTGCGCCACCTCGACCGTCACCTGCCGAGGCGGGGACACGCTGTCGCTGATCACGAGTCGCGCCCCCAGCTCGGGGGCGTCGCCCACCATGCGCGGCTTCGGCGGTCCCGACGCGCACGCCGCCACCAGGGCCATCCCCGCCATCGCCAGCGTTCTCACCTGCATCGCGTCACCCTTCGTAGCGGCGGGCGAGCTGCCTGCCCGCGTAGATCCCGAGCCCTGTGCCCACCATGCTGAGCATGAAGGCGGTGAACATGCCGACCGGGGCGCCGAGCGCCCAGCCGACCCAGCCCCCCACGGTGGCGCCGAGGAATCCGAACAGCTTGGTCATTCCGCAAAGCTGCCGGCTGGACCGCGCGCGCGCGAGTGGGTGGCCTGCATCCTACCCCCGCACGAGCAGAAGGAGCCCCAGGAGGCCGATCAGGAGGGCGAGGATCGTCCGGAAGCGCTGGGGAGAGAGCCCCAGCAGCATCCGGCTCCCGATCATGGTGCCGAGCACGGTCCCGCCCGTCGCGACCAGGAGGAGCGCCCATCCGTCGCGCAGCGCGCCGCCGGAGCGCGCGACGTAGAGGGGGAGCCGGGCCGCGTCCACGATCACGCCGGTCATGGTGCTCGTGGCCACGAAGGTCGCCGGGGCGAGGCCCAGCCCGAACAGCGCCGCGGCCCGCAGCCCCCCCTGGTTCCCCACCACGCCCCCGAAGAAACCGGAGAGAGCGCCGAGCATCCACGCGCCCCACCGGGGGAGGGTCACGCGCGTCGCCCATCCGGTGAGGGCGCTCACCGCGGTGAGCACGAGGAGCGCGCCGAGAAGGCGGGCCAGCGCGCTCCCCCCGAGCCTGGTGAAGAGGAGCGCCCCCGCGAGCCCACCGGCGGCACTCCAGAGCCCGAAGCGGCGAAAGAGGGGCCAGTCCACCGCGCCGCGCAGCCGCCAGGCGCGCAGCACCGTGGCCGCCGCGTGCGGGATGGCGACGAGGGCGACGGCGAGGCCCGCGTCGTAGCGCGTGGCGAGCAGCGGCGTGAGCAGGCTGCCGATGCCGAAGCCGACGACGGCGGCGGTGCTCCCGGCGAGCGTGCTCACCACGGCCACGACCAGGAGGAAGGCGGCCGCGCTCATCGGCGCGGGGTGGGACGCAGGTGCCGGACGCGCTCTCCGTTCGCCGAATCGGCGATGAGCGTGGTGAGCCGCCGCTCGCGTGTGTCGGCGCGCTTCGCGCTCACCACCCACCAGGTGGCGACCTTCCGGTAGCCCGCCGGCTGCGACTCCCAGAACGCCCAGCCCTTCCGGTTCCCCCGGAAGCGCGCCTCCTCTTCAGGGGCGAGCGACGCGGCCGAGCGCTGCTCGAAGGAGTAGGTCCCCGTCTTCTCCTCGGTGCGCGCCTCGTAGGCAGCGAGCCCCGACGGCTGCATGCGACCCTCGGCGATGAGCCGCTCCACCTTGCGCAGGTTCACCAGGCTCCAGGTGCTCCCGCGCTTCCGCGGCGTGAAGCGGATGGTGTACGCCTCGTCGCCGAGGGAGCGACGCACCCCGTCGATCCACCCGAAGCAGAGTGCCTCGTCCACCGAGTCGGACCAGGTGAGGGTGGGCTTCCCGGTGGCCTTCTTGTGGAAGCCGACGAGCAGCTCGGTCGCCGAGCGGTGGTGCTGCGCGAGCCAGTGGCGGAAGTGGGAGGGGGAGGAGAAGAAGATCGGGTCGGACATGGAGGGAATATTGCCGGCGGCTGGGGAACATCAACGGCAACCGAAGGCCGCCGGCTCTCGGCTCTCGGCCCTCGGCTCTCGGCTTCGGGATCGGAAGCGCGCCTGGGCGGCTGCGCCGCCCTTCAGCGCGCACACCTCGTGAGGTTACCCGCCGGGGCAATCGAGCGCGCGCGACCTCGCGCGCCGCTCGCTTCCGAAGTCGTGCCGAGGCCCGACGCCTGACGGCCGAGGCCCCCGCCTGCCGTTGCCGTTTGCCGTTGGTTGCTGAACGTCAACGACAGGCAAGGGCGTCAGGCTTCGGGCGTCGGGCCTCGGCACGGAATCGGAAGCGCGCCTGGGCGGCTGCGCCGCCCTTTAGCGCGCCAACCGCATGAGGTTGAGCTTCGCCGGGTAAGGAAATCGAGCGCGCGCGCCCTCGCGCGCCGCTCGCTTCCGATTTCGGGCCGAGGGCCGAGGGCCGGGGGCCGGCGGCCGTCAGTTGAAGGTCAGAGACTCAGCCAGTACGACGCCTTGACGAGGAACACGTTGTCCGGCCGTGCCCTGAAGAGGTTCCCCAGGTCCCGCCGCGGCGCGAAGACGCCGGGGTTCCGGTCGTCCTGGTCGCGGCCCTGCGACCACACCGCGAACAGCGTCGAGCCGGGGCGGTACTCCCACCGGAGCACGGCGTTCGTGCGCAGCTGCTTCACGTTGAAGTCGGCGCCGGTGCCCACGTCGTCGCCCCAGGGGCGGAAGCGGTCGGCGTAGCGCGGGGCGCGCGCCTCGGCGAGGGCACGCACGTCGGCGTACCTGCCAGCGGAGACGAAGGGTTCCGCGTAGAGCTGCACCGAGAGGGTGGGGCGGATCGTCCAGTCCACGCGGCCGGTGAGGCTGAGGGTGCGCTGCGAGAGGTGGGCGAAAAGCCAGGCGGGGGCGGCGTCCACCGATTCGGTGCCGAAGAACTGCGCGTCGTCCTCGTTCTTCTCGTACGACACCCCCACCTCGGCGGTGATGTTGCCCGCCGGGCGCAGCTCCACCTCGGGATTCACGCGCAACGTGTGGCTCCGCCCTTCGTCGCCGCGCGCAGCGACGATCGTGAGGTCGGGCGCGACCTTCTTCCGCTCGTCGTCGCCAAGCTGGAGGATCAGGGTGTGCGACGGCGACTTGCGCAGCGCGGGGCCGCCGAACGCGCAGCGATCGCACATCGCCCCGCCCCATCCCTGGTAGTAGTACTCGATGAAGAACGACTGCTGGTTGCGGAACTGGAGCTCCGTCCAGCCGTCGATCATGTGGTCGCGGGACGTGCCGTCGGCGGTCCAGCTGTGGGAGGTGAACAGCGTCGCCGTCGCGTTGCGCCAGAAATACCGGGGGCGGGCGGAGCGGAAGAGGACCTCGGCGAAGGAGCTCTGCCCGTCGGCGCGGGAGAGGAAGCCGGCGTCGTTCGGCTCGAAGCCGGGGGACTGCGCGTCATACCCGCTGGTGACGTTCAGCACCTTGCCGCGGTAGAGGAACTGCGTCGAGAGGGCGGCGCCGGTGAGCGCGGTGGCCGCGCTGTCCACGGTGAGCCGGTCGTCGGGCTTCTGGTAGAAGTGCACGCCGCTGAGCTGCGTGCGCGTGATCGCCTGGGCGGTGCCGCGGACGCGCGTCCCCTGGAGCGACCCGCGGAGCTGGAAGCGTCCCTCGGCCCAGCGGTGGCGCATGTCCACGCCCCCCGTGACGGCGTCGCGGCGCAGGCGCGCGGCGGCGGCGCTGTCCGACAGGTCGCGCTCCAGCGCCGTGAGCATGACGCCGACGCCGGACTCCCCCTTCCGGAGGTCCTGCGTGACGCGGCCGACACCGAAGAGGGTGCGCGGCTCCACGAGGGTGTTCCCCACGCGCTCGGCGCGGGTGAGGGCGGCGAGGGTGCCGACGGAGGTGCCGGTGGGGAGCCGCCCGGTGAGCTTGGCTGCCCCGGCGATCGGGGTGGCGCCGGGGACTTCCGCGTCGGCGTCGCGCACGAGCCCCGCGAGCTGCGGCGCGCGGCCGACGCGGCGCGAGTAGAAGGGACGGACGCCGAAGAACTGGAAGATCCCCATCCCCTCGAGGAAGAAGGGACGCCGCTCCTGGAAGAACTGCTCGAAGGCGGTGAGGTTGAGCTGCGCGGGATCGGCTTCCACCTGCCCGAAGTCGGGGTTGATGGTCGCGTCGAGGGTGAGGTTCGAGGTCACGCCGTACTTCAGGTCGGCCCCGAACTGCTGGCGCTGCGCGCGGCCGAAGTCGCCCGCGCGCGTGACCGACACGTTGCGGGTGAGCGCATAGGGAGAGAGCTCCACGCGGTGCGGCGACTCGAGGCCGCGCAGCCCGGCGAGGGTGCCGAACTGCGAGGCGACGCCGGCACGGGAGCGGCGATAAAGGGGCCAGGCCATGCGCACGTTGCTCCGGCCCACGTCGCGCATCACCATCAACCCGAAGGTATGCTCCTCCCCCGCGGGGAAGCGGAGCTGGGAGAGGGGGATCTCGAACTCCGCCGTCCAGCCGAGGGAGTCCACCTGCGTGGCCACGTCCCACACGGCGTCCCACGACCCATCTTCGTTCGAGTCGTCGAACAGGTAGTAGTCGCGCTTCACCCCCACCGGGTTCACCGCGAACTCGTACGCGGTGCGCCGGTCGTGGTACGAGTCGATCATGATCTTGAGCTGGTCCGACGGCGT
Source organism: Gemmatimonadaceae bacterium (assembly GCA_036401195.1). Classification (GTDB taxonomy): domain Bacteria; phylum Gemmatimonadota; class Gemmatimonadetes; order Gemmatimonadales; family Gemmatimonadaceae; genus JACDHQ01. The sequence continues at coordinate 11,110 of DASWVQ010000326.1, read as the reverse complement.
CTTCACGTCGCGGCGCGAGAGGATCCCCACGATGCTGTCGGGATGGGGATCGTACGCGCGCACGAAGGCGTAGATCGCCTTCCCGTCGTGCACGACGCGCACGGTGGTGCGCATGGGCGGGGCGCCGTCCTCCACCGGGTCGAAGACCCGGAAGCCGTCGGAGAGGGGAGCGGTGGCCCACACCGGGTCGTCGTCCCGGCCGTCGATCCGCGGGGGCTGCGGGGCGCGGGCGGAGCGCAGCACCGCCGGCGCCTCGGCGCCCGCCGGCGTGCTGGCGGCGAGGGCGGGCTGCTGGGCGGCGGCGCTCCCACCGGCGAGGGCGAGGAGGAGGAGGGCGCGAAGGGCCGTGGGGGCGCGCTCGGGCATGGGAGGAGGGTTGAAGTGCTAGGAAAGTAGCATATGCTGGAAAAATAGCAATAGACCGGCAACTGACGGCCGCCACCCCTCGGCTGTGGGCCCCCGGCCCTCGGCTCCGGAATCGGAAGCGCGCCTGGGCCGCTTCGCGGCCCTTCAGCGCGCAAACCTCGTGAGGTTACCCGCCGAGGCGATCGAGCGCGCGCGACCCCGCGCGTCGCTCGCTTCCAATTTCGTGCCGAGGCCCGGCGCCCGACGGCCGAGGCCCCCGCCCTCGCCGTTGCCGTTCACCGTTCGCCGTGGGGCAGTCAACGGCAACGACGGGCACGGGTCGCGAGACCGACAGCCAAGGGCGTGGGGCTTCGGGCTTCGGGCCTCGGCACGAAACCGGAAGCGCGCGCGGGCGGCTGCGCCGCCCTTTTGCGCGCAAATCCCATCGGGTGAACTTCGCCGGAAAAGGAAATCGGCGTGGCGCCCGCAGGGCGCTCACGCCGCTTCCGATTCCGTGCCGAGCGCCGAGGGCCGAGAGCCGAGAGCCGGCGGCCTTCGGTTGCCGTTACTGCCCCATCCCCCCCGCCACGAGCTCCCTGACCACCCAGCCCGCCCCGTACGCATGCTCCAGCGCCGCGTGCACCGCCCGCACGTCGACCATCACGTTCCGCCCGCGCTCCGGCAGGTAGATGTAGTCGCGCACCAGCGCCTCGATGTTCCGGTCGAAGTTGAGCCCCACCAGCTTCAGCTCCTTCGTCACCACCGGCGAGCCGGAGTTGCCCCCGTAGCTGTCCGCCGTGGAGACGAAGTTCAGGGGCGTCCCCAGGTCGAGCCCGGCCGGCGGGGTGCGCCAGCGGTAGGGGAGGTCCCAGTCGGTGCCGGGGCCGTTGGCCCGGTTGCGGTCGTACATCCCGTAGAACGTCGTGAAGGGGGCGGCCCACGAGCCGTTGTACGGGTACCCCTTCACCACGCCGTCGGCGATGCGCAGGGAGAACGACCCGTCGGGAGGGATGCTGGCGCCGTACACGGCGTAGCGCGCGCGCCCGAGCTGGCCCGCCAGCTCCTGCTCGCGCGCGGCGAGCCGCGCCTGCCTGGCCTGCATCGCCACCACCCTCGGCGCCACCAGCGCCACGAGCCGCTCCACCCCGGCCGAGTCCTTCGCGCCGGCCGCGGCGAGCCCGATCGCGCTCCGCGCGCCGTACGCCTTCTGGATGTCGGCGAGCTGCAGGGCGAGGAAGCGCTGCTCGAGCCCCGCGGGCGCGGCGGCGACGCGCGCCCCGCGGTCGGTGAAGTACTTCAAAGAGTCCCCGGTGGCGTGCGCGGCGCGCCAGCGCCAGAAGGCGCGCTGCAGCGACGCGGAGCCCCCCGTGCCGGCGAGGAGCTGCGAGAAGGCGCGGTACGCCTGCGCGTCGGCCAGCTTCTCCCGCTGGAGGGCGGCGAGCTGCGGCACGAGTTGCCCGTAGCGCGCGCGGAGCTCCGGGTGCGCCCGGATCGAGTCGAGGAGCATGCGCTCCGTGTCGGCGCGGCGCGCCATGATTGCCGGGTCGTTCAGCGCCAGGAGGCGCCCGCCGAGCGACTTCTGCGTGTTGGTGAGCCCGAAGATGCGGTTGCGGATGTCCCAGCGCTCCGCCTCCTCGGGGCTCGCCTTCTGGAACTCGCGCATCGCGTCGATGCGCGAGTTCAGGAACGCCATCTGCACCGGTGCCGAGAGGTCGCGGGCATAGGCGAGCTGCCCCATGGTGGTGAGCCGGCTCGTCTGCCCCGGGTTGCCGATCACGAACACCGCGTCGCCCTCCTTCACCCCCTCCCCCGCCCCGCCCCACCCGAAGTACTGCGCCGTGCGCAGCGGCTTCCCGTCGGGGCCGTAGGCGCGCAGCACCGCGAAGTCGAGCGCGTAGCGCGGGTAGGTGAAGTTGTCCCAGTCGCCGCCGAAGAAGCCCATCTGCAGCTCCGGGGCGACCACGAGGCGGATGTCGGTGTAGCGACGGAAGACGTAGGCCGAGGTGCGCCCGCCGCTGTAGAGCGGCACGACCTGGATGACCAGCGAGTCGGCGCGGTTCGCGTAGCGCGCGCGGAGCCGGGCCTGGATCGCGCGGCCCGTGCGCGCGCGGGCGCTGTCGCGCGCTGCCCCCGCTGGGGCCGCGTCCACCGCCCGGTTCATCTCGTCGCTCACGTCCTGCACCGAGAGGAGCTGGTCGGCGTAGTAGTTGGGGATGCGCCGCTCCTCCGCGGGGGCGTGCGCCACGAAGCCGCTGTCGAGCAGCGTCTCGCCGGCGCGCTGCACCGCCACCACCCCGCTGCGCGCGCAGTGGTGGTTGGTGATCATCAGCCCGTCGCGCGACACGAACGACGCGGAGCAGCCGGGGATGCGGAGCGCCGCCATGCGCGCGCGCTCGAACCAGGCGGAGTCGGGGGCGAACCCGTACTGGCGGAATTCCTCCACCGGCGGGTTCTCGAAGGTCCACATGCGGCCCATGTCCCAGCGGCCGGCGCGGATGGTGTCGGTGGCGGCCGTGGTCCCGGCGCGCTGGGCCAGGGCCAGCGCGGGGGTGGCGAGGAGCAGCAGGGCGAGCGAGCGGATGCGCATCGGGTCATTCCTCCTGCCCCAAAGCTACGCTACAATCCCGGGGTCCCATACCCCTCCCTCCAGCCCCTCCCATGCGATCCGTCATCACCGGCACCGGCATCGGCGTCCCGAAGCACGTGGTGAAGAACGAGCTGCTCGCGAAGATCATGGATACCTCCGACGAGTGGATCCGGACGCGCAGCGGCATCGAGGAACGCCGCTACGTGGAGCCGGGGGAGGGATCCACCGCCCTCGGCATGGTCGCCGCCACGCAGGCGATGGAGGCCGCCGGGGTGGGCACCGCCGACATCGACGCGATCATCTTCGCCACCATGACCCCGGACTACCTCTTCCCCGGGAACGGTCCCCTGGTGCAGGCGCGGATGGGATTCGGCCCCATCCCCACCTTCGACATCCGGCAGCAGTGCTCCGGGTTCCTGTATGCCCTCGACCTGGCCGACTCGCTCATCCGGTCCGGGAAGTTCCGCCGCCTGCTCGTAATCGGGGGCGACGTGCACACCCCCTTCATGCCCTGGCAGAACGGGTGGGACGTGACCATCGGCCGCGGCGACGGCGCGGTCACCCCCGCGCAGTACGAGCAGAACACCGCCATCCGCGACCGCACGGTGCTCTTCGGTGACGGCGCCGGCGCGGTGGTGATCGAGGGGCGCGAGGGGGAGCAGGGCTTCCTCGCCTCGAAGCTCTTCAGCGACGGCTCGAACATCGAGGCGCTCTACACGCCGGGGGTCGGCTTCCGGCAGCGCCCCTACGTGACGCACGAGCAGATCGACGCCGGCGAGATCCTCCCGGTGATGGAAGGGCGGGCGGTGTTCAAGGAGGCGGTGACGCGCATGCCCGACGCGGTGCGGCAGGTCTGTGCCGACGCGGGGGTCGCGGTGGAGTCGCTCGACCGCGTGCTCGTGCACCAGGCGAACCTGCGCATCATCGAGGGCGTGGCGAAGGCGCTCGGGCTCCCCCCGGAGAAGGTGCCGCACAACATCGAGCGGTACGGCAACACCACCGCGGGCACCCTCCCGATCCTGTACCACGAGTGCGTGCGCGATGGGATCGTCGAGCCCGGGATGCTCGTCTGCTTTACCGCCCTGGGCTCGGGGCTGCACTGGGGCGCGGCGCTCTACCGGGCATGACCGGGCACGACGCGGGCGCCAGCCGGGCGACGCCGGCGCCCGCGTCGCCGGCGACGCCCGTGGCGGGGGACACGCACCCCGACCGTTGGCGGATGCTCGCCCTCCTCGCCTGCGCCGAGCTGCTGGGGATGAGCCTCTGGTTCTCCGGCACCGCCGTCGCCCCGCAGCTCGCCCTCGAGTGGGGGCTCGACGGGGCGCAGGTGGGCTGGCTCACCACCATGGTGCAGCTCGGGTTCGTCGCCGGCACCGCGCTCTCCGCGCTGCTCAACCTGGCCGACGTCGTGCCCGCGCGCACCCTGTTCACGCTCGCCGCGCTCGCGGGCGCCGCGGCGAACGCGCTCCTCGCCTGGGCGGCGACGTACGAGCTGGCGCTCGCGTCGCGCTTCGCCGCGGGGTTCTGCCTCGCGGGGGTGTACCCGCCGGCGATGAAGATGGCCGCCACCTGGTTCCGCGCGCGGCGCGGGCTCGCGGTGGGCACCGTGGTGGGCGCGCTCACCGTGGGAAAGGCGGGGCCGTACCTCGTGCACGCGATCCCGGGGATCGGCGTCGCCCCGGTGGTGCTCGCCGCGAGCGCGAGCGCGGTCGTCGCGGCGCTGCTCGTGTGGTGGGGCTATCGCGACGGACCGTATCCCTTCCCCGCGCGCCCCTTCTCGTGGGGGCTGGTCGGCAGCGTCGTGCGGGAGCGGCGCTGGCGCCTCGCCTCCGGCGGCTACCTGGGGCACATGGCCGAGCTCTACTCCTACTGGACCTGGATCCCCGCCTTCGTCGCCGCGTCGGCGGTGGCGCGCGCGGGGGGGGCGGGGGGGGCGGGGGGCGCTGGAGGCGCGGGGCCCGACGCCGCCGCCCGCTCGCCCCTCGTCTCCCTGCTCTCCTTCGGCGTGATCGCGGTCGGCGGCGCGGGGTGCATCTGGGGCGGGCTCGTGGCGGATCGCGTGGGACGCGCGCGGCTGGTGACCTGGGCGATGGCGGCGAGCGGCGCCTGCGCGCTGCTGATCGGCCTCACCTTCGGCCGCTCGTGGTGGCTGCTCGCGCCGGTCGCGCTGGCCTGGGGGTTCTTCGTGATCGCCGACAGCGCGCAGTTCTCGGTGCTGGTCACCGAGAGCGTCCCCCCGCACGCCGTCGGCACGGCGCTCACGGTGCAGGTGTCACTCGGCTTCCTGCTCACCACGATCACGATCCAGCTGGTGCCGCCGGTGGTCGCGATGGTGGGGTGGGCGTGGGCCTTCCCCATGCTGGCCATCGGGCCGGCGCTGGGGATCTGGAGCATCCGCGCCCTGCGCGAACCTCAGCGCCCCGCGCGGCGCGAGGCGAAGGTGGTGGCGCGGTAGAGCATCAGCGCGAGCGCCGCGCCCACCACCAGCCCCGCCATCAGGTCGCCGGCGTAGGCCACGTCCATCGTCACCCCGTCCGCCATGAGGCAGCGCCGGGTGGCCGTGTCGTACGTGCCACTCGCGTCGAGGCAGCGGTCGCGGCGGAGCCATCCCACCGCGGAGAAGCCGACGAGGCTGGAGATGATCCCGATGATGAGCGGGATCGCCGTGCGGCGAAGGTCGGAGCTGTTCATCCAGCCAATATCGAGGCGCGACGGCGCAGCGACAACCGTCCCGCCCCGATGTGCATGGTGGCCGCGCCCCCGGCGGCGGGCGCGGCCACCATGCCGGGCACGCCTACCGCGGCCAGAGCCAGCCGAAGGCGCCCGCCGCCACGAGGGCGTAGATCAGGCCGTCGATCGTGGAGCGCAGCGTGAGCCCCACGCCGCGACGGTACCAGATCGTCATCTGCCAGAGCGCGGCGGCGAACCCCAGGAAGGTGGACGCGCCGATGAAGCGGAAGACCTGCGGGTAGTCGGTGCCGGGTGGGAGCGCGCGGCCTGCGATATAGGCGCCGAAGAAGCACACCACGAGGATGTACACGAACCAGAGGGTGAGCGAGCGGCCCATCCCGGTCCAGGCGTTGGGGAGGACGGTCATGATCACCACCGGCCCCTCCGCGAACTTCGCCTGGAAGGCGTCGGACTTCATCTCCTCCATGCTGTTCGCGCGCGGCACCATGTAGTCACCGGGCGGAAGGGCGAGGGGCCGGATGGCGTCGCGGAATTCCTGCTCGCGCGGGAGCTGCGGGTAGTCGCCCTTGTGCCATGGCAGCACCATGTGCACGAGCGAGCTGACGATGAACACGAGGACCGACGCGACGACGAGCGGGAGCCAGAGCGACATCAGGGGGGTCATGGGGCGCTCCTGACAGGGGTGGGTGGGGGATCTTACCGCCCGCCGCCCTTCGCGGCCAGCCGCCCTTTCCTGTCATTCCGAGCGAAGCGCGGAATCCTCTCGGTGCGCGGTCGTGGCTCCGTCCCGGCGCGACCAGGATTCCTCGCTCCGCCCGGAATGACAGGCTAGCCGAACTCCCAGGCACTCCAGTGCCCGATCCCCCCGCCACGGCTGCGCAGCCCTCGCCTTTCGAGCGTCCGCGCCAGGTGCGCCCGGAAGCTGCCGTGCGTCACCGCGAGCACCGGCGTCCCCCGCTCCGCCACCTCCAGCAGCCAGTCGGCCGCGCGCCCCGCCCGGTCGGTCACCTCCGGCGGCGCGTGCACCCCACGCACGCGTCGGCCGAACTCCTGCGCCCCGAGCACCAGCGCCCACGCCATGAGCGGGAGGCGCACCAGCGGGACGGTGGGCAGGGGAAGCTCCACCTCGCGCAGCAATGGCGACGTCGCCGGCTCCATGCGCGGGCCGGCGAGCAGCTCCGCCGAGGCGATCGCGCGGGGCATGTCGCTGGCGACGATGCACGCCGCGCGCTGCGCGAGGGCGCGGAGCGCCGGCGGGGGCGGGAGCTCCGGCGTGATCGACGCCGCGTCGTACGCCTGGTTCCAGCGCGCGAGGCCCTCCGCGTCGAGCCAGCGGCGCTCCACGTGCGCGGAACGGCCGTGGCGGACGAGGATCAGTCGGGGAGTCTGCATCGCCTCAGGATGACCACGAAACGGCGACGCGGGAAGGGGGCATCGTGCCGCCCCCTCCCCGCGTTCCCCCATCCGGGCCCCCCGGCCCGGACGACGATTACGGGAACCCCGGCCCCTGCTGCTGGGGCTCGTCCTGCCGCACGCGGATCCGCGGCGGGCGCCCGAAGGTGTACTGGTACGAGAGGAACACCGCCCGCACCCCGAAGGTCCGCGAGGTGAGCTGCACCAGGTTGTCGTCCCCCGCCTTGATCAGGAAGCGCTGCGTGTTGAAGGGATCCACCACCCGCAGCGTCACCGAGTTGGCGTCGCCGCGGATCTTCTGCCGCACCGAGAAGTTCGCCATCTGCGTGCTGGAGAACTGCCCGCGCTCGATCTTCATCGGCGCGCGGTAGAAGTAGCTCCCCTGGAACATGGTGGTGGGCGTCGCGTTCAGCGTGGCGTTCACCCGCCCCATCCAGCTCACCGCGTCCGACGAGAGGCTCGACTGCGACCCGCCGTCGGTCACCATCTTGAATACGTTGAACCCCGCGAAGGTGCTGAACTTCTTCCCGAGCCGCAGCGAGCCGTTCACGTCGGCCCCCCACGAGTTGCTCGTCGCCAGGTTCCGGAAGCTCACCGTCGTCACGTCGCGCCCGTCCACCGTGTCGGCGGTGTTGATGTCGATGCGGATCACGTTGGTGGTGCGGCGGTAGAAGGGGGCGAGCTGCAGCGTGCCGAGCGCCCCGTTCCGCGTGTACCCCAGCTCGAGCGCGTCGGTGTACTCGGGGGAGAGGTTCGGGTTCCCGATGAACACGTTCTGCACGTCGAAGAAGGTCGGGAAGGGATTCAGCTCCTGCGTCCCCGGCCGGCGGATGCGCCGCGAGTAGCTCGCCTTGTACTGCGACGCCTCGCTCGGCGCGAAGGTCGCCACCGCGCTCGGGAAGAGGCTCGTGTACCGGTACGGGTAGTTCCCCCCCGCGGCGGCCAGCGAGAAGTCGCGCGACGCATACTCGGCGCGCAGCCCCCCCTGGAGCTCCCACTTCCCCACCCCCTTGCTCACCACGCCGTAGGCGGCGTGCACCTGCTCGTCGAACTGGAAGGCATTGCTCAGCGGGCTGCGCACCCACTGTCCGTTGCCCAGCGAGTCCTTCTCCACCGCGAAGTCGCGGTCGAGGAAGCGCGCCGTGCCCTTGTAGCCGCTCTCCACCTTGAGCCGCTTCGCCGTGCCCTTCGTGTAGTCCACCTGCGCCACGACCTGGTCCTGCACCGCGTCGGTGACGTCCACCTCCCCCTCGCGCCGCGTCGCCGAGCTGGCCGCGGCGGGAAGCCGCCAGAGGCGGGAGTTGTCGTCGTCATGGTTCCGGGTGTAGCGCACCTCGCTCGTGAGCTCGTGCTTCACCTTCGGGTCGAAGGTGCGGCGGAAGCCCACGCTCCCATCGGCGACCATCCCCGTCGACCAGCTGTCGCGCGACCGGCCGTACTGGTCGAGGAGCGAGCGCCCGGCGTCGAACTCCTGCACCCCGCTGTACGACACGTCCCCGCTCTTCCGGTGGGCGAAGGTCGTGGTGGCGTTGAGCGCGTCGCGCGCGTTCAGCTTGTACTCGAGGTTCGCGTTGAGGTTCTTTCCGGCGAAGCTGTTCCACCCGTCGAGGGCCTGGTCGGTGAAGGCGGCCGGCGACCCCCCCACGTAGCGCTCGCGGTTGTTCGCGCCGAGGATGTCGCGGCCGTCGTTGTTCACACCCACGTTGAGGAAGGAGGTCCACGGGCCCGCCTGGTAGCCCACGTTCCCCGACCCGTTGTACCGGTCGCCGTTCGCCGCCGCGACGGTGGCCCCGCCGCTCAGCCCGAGGTCCACGGTGGACTTGAGCACGATGTTGATGATCCCGGCCATCCCCTCGGGGTCGTACTTCGCGGAGGGGTTGGGGATCACTTCCACCCGCTCCACCACGCTCGCCGGGAGCCCCTTGAGGTACGCGCCCAGCTGCGCGCCGCGGATCGGCGCAGGACGCCCGTTGATCTGGACCGCCACGTTCTCGTTGCCGCGCAGGCTCACCTTCCCCTCCCCGTCCACCTGCACCGAGGGGGTGTTGTCGAGCACGTCGCTCGCGTTCTGCGCCGCCGGCGCCACGTCCTTCGCGCGGTAGCTGTTGCGATCGGGCTCCACCACCATCGCGTCGCGTTCCGCGGTCACCGCCACCCCGGCGAGAGCCACGGCGACGCGGGTCATCTTCACCGCGCCGAGCGCCACGCGGGGCGCGGCATCGGTCACGGTAAACTCCTGCACCCTCGGCGAGAAGCCGAGCGAGGTGACGCGGGCCGTGTACGTGCCGGGGCGAAGGTCGGGAATGACGAAGGCGCCCTTGTCGTTCGCGATGGCGCCGGTGACGAGCGCGCCGGCCTTGTTGCGCACCGCGACGGAGGCGCGCGGCACGGGCGCGCCGCTCTCCGCCTCGCTCACCGTCCCTCGCAGCTCGCCGGCGCCCGCCGCCGGTGCGGGCTGCGCGCCGGCGGGTCGGGGCCCCGCGCCCGTGGCGGCCTGGGCCTGCAGTGCAGTGGTGCCTGCGAGCGTCAGCAGGCCGAGTGCTGCGAGAATGGAGCGCCTCATGAGACTCTCGTGGGGAAGAGGCTGGAATGCCGCGCCTGGCTGGAGCGGTCGGGCGACTCTACGGGGGATTGGACACAATGGTTTCGCGAAGGGTTGGCACGGCTTTCATGGGTGCCCATCCGCTCCGGCGGAGGGGCGCCCGAGGCGTGAGGCGAGGAAGGCGCGCTCCTGCTTTCGGGCATCGCCGGCGGCGGCGCATCATGTCCATGCACCGACGTGTGCGGCCGGCAAGCATCGCACGCATGTCCACGCTTCTCGAACGCGTCGGCGCGACGACAGGGCGGCCTGATGAACCGTTCGTGCGTGACGGATCAGCGCTCGATGAATGGCGAATGAGGATTCGGTGACGGGACGCCCCGATCCTTCGCGCCATCGCCGCCGGCGGGCGTACTCCTTGCCCTTCCAGGGGTCAGCTGGACCAACCGCACACTGGAGGCACTGACCTGATGTCCGAACGCAACAAGCCGCACAACGGGCGCGACCGCTCCGGCCACTTCAAGGTTCGCCAGGCCGACGTCGAGGAGCTGCAGGCCGATCCGAAGGGCCCGGACTACATCCGCGACGACGTGCGCCTCGGTGGCGCCGTGGAAGACATCGGCCCCCAGGCGGGGCAGCACGGGCATCGCATCGAGCGGCTCATCGACGAGGCCGATGCGCTCACCAATCCCCCGCGCCGCGACTGACCGGCGGTCCTAGCGGCGGGAGTAGAAGGTGAACCAGCTCCACGCCCACGGCACCAGCACGGAGAGGACCACGACCGCGATCAGCCCGAACACCACGCGCAACGCGCCGCGCTGCCGATGCAGCGCCAACTGCTGGGTCTCGATCGCCTGACGCTGTCCCTCGAGCGCCGCTTCCTGGTTCGCCACGGAGCGGCGCTGCAGTTCCACCATCTCGGCCAGCAGGGCCTCGATTCTGTCGGTCATGCGGGGAAGTTGCCGCGGCCGAGCTCGCCGGGCAAGATCCTCGCGTGCCGCTCACATCGTGCCGCCCCTCACGCCACGCGCTTGCGGCACCCGACCACGAGGATGCGCGTGATCCGCGTGTCGCCCGGCAACCGGCGCAGCGCCGCCGCGTCACCGCCCTGCGGCATCGCCCGCGCCGCCTCGGCGGCGAGCTGGAAGCTCAGCCCGCAGTGCGCGGGGCTGGTGACGAAGAGGCGCCCCTCGCCCCCCATCCCCTTCGCGCCCTCGTCGCGGAGGAGCTCGCGCAACGTGCTGCCGACGCCGATGCCGTCCGCCGTGCGGAGCCCCGCGGACCGGACCTGGATGCGCCACACCTGGCCGACGTCGACCTCCGCCACCGCGGTGTCGGCGCCGAGGGGCACGTCGAGCACGCGCGCCGTGCTCCCCTCGTCGCCCGGTTCCTGGCGCTCGGCGGTCCCCGCGCAGGCGGCGCGGAGGGAGTCGGCCTTCATGCCGAGCCGCACCACGCCGATCCCCTCGCCCGTGATGGGCGCGGGCGTGCAGCCGCCGGCGGCGCTCGCGGGCGGCGCCCCGCGCGCCACGGCG
>DASWVQ010000325.1:0-5891 GCA_036401195.1 Gemmatimonadaceae bacterium | reverse complement strand
CGCCGGAATTACCTTTCGGCATGCCCATCGACCTCCGCAGTGACACCGTGACGCGCCCAACCCCAGGCATGCGCCAGGCAATGGCCGCCGCCGAGGTGGGCGACGACGTCCTCGACGGCGACCCCACCACCCAGCGCCTCGAGGCGCACGTCGCCGGGATGCTGGGGAAGGAGCGGGCGATGTTCTTCCCCTCCGGCTCCATGGCGAACCAGGCGGCGGTGTGGCTGCACACCGCGCCCGGGACCGAGATCCTGCTCGACGCCGGCGCGCACATCATCAACTACGAGATGGGGGCCGCCGCCGCGCTGGCCGGCGCCCAGGTGCGCCCGGTGACGCCCGCGTCGGCCCTCACCATGACCGCCGACGACCTGCTCGCGGCGATGCGCCCCCCCTCGCGCTTCGCCCCGGCGGCGTCGCTGGTGGCGCTCGAGAACACGCACAACGGCGCAGGCGGGAAGATCACCCCGATCGCCGGGATGCGCCGGCTCGCCGAGGTGGCGCGGGAGCGCGGCCTCCCCGTGCACCTCGATGGGGCGCGGCTCTGGAACGCGTCGGTCGCGAGCGGCACCCCGCTCGCCGAGTTCGCCGCCTGCGCCGACACGGTGATGGTGTCGTTCGCGAAGGGGCTGGGCGCGCCGGTGGGCGCCGCGCTGGCTGGCCCCGCCGTCGTGATGGACCGGCTGTGGGACATCCGCAAGCGCCTCGGGGGCGGGATGCGGCAGTCGGGGATCCTCGCCGCGGGGGTGCTCTACGCACTCGAGCATCAGTACGACCGCCTCGCCGAGGATCACGCGAACGCGCGGCGGCTCGGCCAGCTGGTGGATGGTGCGGCGGGGGCGCGCGTCGTCCCGCCCGACACCAACATCGTGATGGTCGACCTCCCGGCGGGGATCACCGCCGCGCAGGTGGTACAGGCCGCGGCGCGGGAGGGGGTGCTGGTGTCGCCCTGGAGCGCGACGCGCATCCGGATGGTGGTGCACCTGGATGCGCCCGCCGCCGCGTGCGAGCGCGCGGGCGAGGTGCTGGGGAGCGTCATCGGGGCGCTCGCGGCGTAGGGCCGGCGCACCCGGGGGCGCGGGGCGGCGGGGGTGGGGCGGTGTGGCGGTGTGGCGGTGTGGCGGTATGGCGGTGCGGCGGGGCTCGCTTGAATGCGCTCCCGCGCGGAGGTATATTCCATTCGTTCCAGGCCCCGGAGGACGCGAGCCTTGTAACTCCGTCAGGGCCCCGCAGGCAGCAGCGGCATCAGGTGTCTTGCGTTGCTTCGTAAGGCCTGGGACATTGGCGCGGGAGGCGTGTTCACACGTCCCCGCGCCTTTTTTCGTTCGCCCACCGGGCTTACCGGATCCGCGATGTACCGCACCTGCCTCTTCTGCCACGGCGACCTCGGATCCAACGAGGCGATCGAGGCCTTCCCCGTGGGCCGCCGGCTCGCCTTCGATGCGGCGAAGGGGCGGCTCTGGGTGGTGTGCCGCCGCTGCGAGCGGTGGAACCTCACGCCGATGGAAGAGCGGTGGGAGGCGATCGAGGCGTGCGAGCGGGCGTTCTCGAACACCACCCTCCGCGTCTCCACCGACAACGTGGGCCTCGCGCGCCTGAGGGAAGGGCTGGAGCTGGTGCGCATCGGCGCGCCGCAGCGTCCGGAGATGGCGGCGTGGCGGTACGGGGACCAGTTCGGGCGGCGTCGGCGACGCTTCGTGCTGCTGGGCGCGGGGGGCGTGGCGGCCGCGGGGTTGTTCGCCTTCGGCGGCCCTGCCGCGGCGCTCATGGGCGCGGGCGGCGTTGTGCCGCTGATGAACGGCTTCAACGCGGCGCGCGCGATGTGGCGCCGGCGCGTGGTGATCGACACCCGCCTCGCGGACGGCTCCCAGCTCAAGGTGCGGCGCGCCGAAGCCGCCGACGCGCAGCTCCGCTCGCACGCCGCGGCCGGATGGGCGTTGCGCCTCGAGCTCAAGGTGAAGCCCAGCATCTGGAGGGGGGACTGGTCCTCGAAGGATCGCGTGGAGGAAGTGCGCCTGGTCGGCGACGACGCGTTGCGCCTGGCCGGTCAGGTCCTCCCGCGGGTCAATGCCGCCGGGGCAGGGCGGGGGACCGTCCAGGATTCGGTGGCGCTGCTGGAGGAGGCGCGCGATCCGCAGCTCCTCCTGCGGGAGATCGCGCGCGGCGCGATGCGCGAGTCGGGGAGCGGGCGCTTCAGCGCGAAGCGCTCCCCCGGCGCGATCGCCGGGCTGCCGGCCGCGCAGCGGCTCGCCCTGGAGATGGCCGTGAACGAGGACGTCGAGCGTCGCGCGCTGGAGGGCGAGCTCCAGCTGCTCGAGGCGGCGTGGCGCGACGCCGAGGAGGTGGCGAAGATCGCCGACGACATGTTCCTCCCGGAGGGGATCGCGGCGCGTCTCGAGCGCCTGCGTCGCGGGGAATAGCGGGCCGCCCTTGCGGGAGTCGCGCGGGCGGCGACATTGGCAGCTGCCCGACGCGGGGCGCCGCGACGCCCAATCCCGGAGTGCCGTTGTACCGCACCTGCCTCTTCTGCACCGCCGACCTCGGAGCGAACGAGGTGATCGAGCCCTTCCCCGTGGGGCGCCGGCTCGCCTTCGACGCGGCGAAGGGGCGGCTCTGGGTGGTGTGCCGCCGCTGCGAGCGGTGGAACCTCACGCCGATGGAAGAGCGGTGGGAGGCGATCGAGGCGTGCGAGCGCGCCTTCCAGGGGACGACGCTGCGCGTCTCGACCGAGAACATCGGGCTGGCGCGGGTAAAGGAAGGGCTGGAGCTCGTGCGCATCGGAAGCGCGCTGCGGCCGGAGATGGCGGCGTGGAGGTACGGGGACCAGTTCGGGCGCAGGCAGCGGCGAACCTGGATGATCGCGGCGGGCGGATTCGTGGGGGCGATGGCCCTGCAGGTCGTCGGCGTGAAGGCCGGACTGCTCGGGGGCATTTCGTATTCGACCTATTTCTGGTCGAAGGAGGCATTGGAGTATTGGCGGCGGCGGGCGCTGATCCACCTGACGCTCGCCGACGGCCGGCTGCTGCAGCTGCGCGAGGTCGAGGTCGACGCCGCGCGCATCGAGCCGGAGGGGGACGACGACTGGTCGCTGCGCCTACCGATGGCCCCCTCGCGGAGCCTGTCCGCCTTCAAGGGAAAGGACGAGGCCATCCTGCGCGGGCCCGACGCCATCTTCGTGGCGGGCCGCATCCTGCCGAGGGTCAATCGCTCCGGCGCGGGACGACGGGGAGTCCAGGACTCGGTCACCTTCCTGGAACGCGCGGGGAATCCGCTGCTGCTCTTCGACCGCGTCGCCCGCGACGTGCGGAAGAGTCGTGCGACCGCGATGCCCGCATCGCTGCTGCAGTCGGGAGCGCTGAGATTGCTCCCGCGTTACCACCGCCTCGCCCTCGAGATGGCCGCCAACGAGGACGTGGAGCGTCGCGCCCTCGAGGGCGAGCTCCACCTGCTCGAGGCGGCGTGGCGCGACGCCGAGGAGGTGGCGAAGATCGCCGACGACATGTTCCTCCCCGCGGGGCTGGACGAGCGGCTGGAAGACCTCCGCAAGCCGCGATAGCTTCGCGTCATGACGATCCTTCACCAGCGAGACACGGTGGCGGGGCTCGTGCGCGGGTCGCACGGCTGCGGGGGGAGGCGGACGCGCTCCAGGTCCTCGGCGCCGCCGAGCGCGAGGCAACACCGCCAGGCGGCGGCTGGTCGGTGGGGCAGGTGCTCGATCACCTCGCGATCTCCAACGAGGCGTACCTCGTCATGATCCGCCGATTGGTGGAGCGCGGGCGCGCGATGCCGCCGGCTCCCGGCCACGCCACCTGGAAACCGCGGCTGGTCGCGGGCTTCCTCTGGCGGTCGCTCGCGAAGGAGGGGAACCGGCTCCCCGCGCCGAAGCAGATCCGCCCACGCTCCGCGCCCGCCGACGCGCTCGCGCGCTACCAGGCGTCGCTCTCGGGGTTCGACGCATTGCTCCCCGCCACCACGGAGCTCCCGTGGAATGCGCTGGTGGGTCGCTCCCCGCTGTCGTCGCTGGTGCGCCCGAACCTCGGCGACGCGCTGATGACGGTGGTGGTGCACTGCGAGCGGCACCACCGGCAGATCGCCCGGGTGAGGGCGGCGCTGGGTGGGGCGGCCACCGGGAAACCCAACTGACGGCCGCCGGCTCTCGGCTCTCGGCCCTCGGCCCTCGGCACGAAACCGGAAGCGAGCGGCGCGCGAGGGCGCGCGCGCTCGACCTTCCTTATCCGGCGAAGGTCAACCTCATGCGGTTGGCGCGCTAAAGGGCGGCGCAGCCGCCCAGGCGCGCTTCCGGATTCGTGCCGAGGCCCGACGCCCGAAGCCTGACGCCCTTGCCCGTGGTTGACGTTCACCAACCAACGGCGAACGGCACTGCAGGCGGGGGCCTCGGCCGTCAAACGTCAGGCCTCGGCACGACTTCGGAAGCGAGCGGCGCGCGGGGTCGCGCGCGCTCGATTTCCCCGGCAGGTAACCTCACGAGGCCTGCGCGCTAAAGGGCCGCGAAGCGGCCCAGGCGCGCTTCCGATCCCGGAGCCGAGGGCCGAGGGCCGAGCGCCGAGGCCCGGCGGCCGTCAGTTGATGGCCCGCTGTTCCGCCCCTCCGCCCTCGCGCTAGCTTACCCTCCATGTCCCTCGCCCTCGCCAGAAAGTACCGCCCCCGCACCTTCCAGGACGTCGCCGTCCAGGGTCACGTCGCGGCCACCCTCCAGGGGGCGATCGCCCGCGGTCGCGTGGCCCACGGGTACCTGCTCTGCGGCCCGCGCGGGGTGGGGAAGACGACGCTCGCCCGCGTGCTGGCGATGGCGCTCAACTGCGAGCAGGGGGCGCCCGGCGGGGAGCCGTGCGGCACCTGCCCCAGCTGCACCCGCATCTGGAGCGGCTCCGCCTCCCTCGACGTGGTGGAGATCGACGCGGCCTCCAACCGCGGCGTGGACGACGCGCGCGAGCTGCGCGAGCGCGCGATGTACGCCCCTTCCGGCGACGACCGGTACAAGGTGTACATCGTGGACGAGGCGCACATGCTCACCCGCGAGGCCTGGAACGCCCTCCTCAAGATCCTCGAGGAGCCGCCCCCTCGCGTGGTGTTCGTGTTCGCCACCACCGAGCCGCAGAAGATCGCGCAGGCCGCAGCCCCGGTGCTCAGCCGCCTGCAGCGCTTCGACTTCAAGCGCATCGCCGCCGGCGAGATCCGCCCGCGGCTCGTGTACGTGCTGGGCCAGGAGGGGATCGACGCCGACCCCGACGCCCTGGTCATGATCTCCCGCGCCGCCGACGGCTCGATGCGCGACGCCCTCTCCCTCACCGACCAGGTGCTGGCGATGGGGGAGGGGCGCGTGACCACCGAGCGGGTGCGCGCCGCCCTCGGGCTCGTGCCCGAGGACGAGTTCCTCGGGGTGCTCGACCTCGTCGCCGAGCGCCGCGCGGGGGACGTGTTCCCCCTCGTGGCGCGCCTCGCCGACGCGGGGATCGACTTCGGGCAGTTCATCACCGGGCTGGCCGACACCCTGCGCGCGCAGCTCGCGGTGGCGCTGGGCGGCACTGCCCCCGACGTGTCGGAGCGCATGCGCGAGGCGCTGGTGCAGCGGAAGGAGCGCCTCGCCGCCGCCGACCTGCTGCGCATGCTGCACGCGCTCACGGAGCTGGAGCAGCGCTTCCGGAAGAGCGGGCAGCAGCAGCTCCTCATCGAGACCCTGCTGGTGCGCTTCGCTCTCCTCGACCGCACGGTCGACCTGGAGAGCGTGCTGCGCGGGATCGGCGGGGGGAGCGCCGAGGGTGGAGAGGCCCGCGGCGGGCGCGGGGATGCCTCCCGGGGGGCGTCGGCGGGCGGGCGGCAGGCCGCCCCGGTCGCGGGGGCCCCGGCGTCGTCCACCCCCGCCCCGATGGCCG
>DASWVQ010000324.1:0-18356 GCA_036401195.1 Gemmatimonadaceae bacterium | reverse complement strand
GCCCGGCACGCCACCCGGGGGAACCGCGCCCCCGGTCGTGTCGCGACGCATGCTGTCGGCCGCGATCCGGGCGAGCGAGTCGAGCACCGCCTTGCGCGCCGCGGCCAGCGCGGCGCGGGCGGCCGCCGAGTCGGCGGCGATCACGGAGTCGCCCCCCGCCACCACCCCCTGCACCGCGGAGTCGAGGCGGGTCGTGATCGCCCACACCCCGCCCAGCGAGTCGCGCGCGCGCTGCGGGTCCAGGATCATCACCGCCGACACGTCGGCGGGGTTCACCGCCGGGCGCAGGAGGTAGGTGCGCGCCCACCCCTCGGCGGTGCCGATCTCGCGGAGCACCACCCCCACCGGGATCCCGCGGGGATAGACCCCGCCGAGACCCGAGCTGTACACCCAGGTGCCGGGCTTCACCTGCGAGCGGAAGGGCACCCCGCGCATCTCCAGCAGGTAGCGATCGGCGGCATTCCCCCCGAGGTGCGCGGCCACGATGCCGAAGGCGTTGCCGTCGGCGGTCATGGCGCTCACGCGGAAGTCCACGTGGTTGAAGGTGATCGCGAGGGAGAGGGTGGGATCCACCGACTCGATCATCCCCACGATCCCCTCGGGGGCCACCACCGGCGCGCCCTTCTTCACCCCGGCGCGGGAGCCGGCGGTGAGGGTGAGCATGAACTGCTCGGCGCCCGAGGTCTGGTGCACCGCCTCGGCGGGGACGAACCCCCAGCGCAGGCGGGAGCTCAGGCCGAGGAGCCGCCGGAGCTGCATGTTCTCCGTTTCCAGCGCGGGCACGGAGAAGGCGCGCATGGCGAGGGTGTCGCGCACCAGCGCCTCGCGCCCGCGGGAGAGCCAGGCGGCGCGCCACTGCTCCGCGCCGCGCTGCAGCCCCACGAGCGGGGCCACGATCGATCGCCGCAGGCCCTGCGCCACCGGCTCCCGGGCCGAGAGGGGGAGGACGAGGACCACGAAGCTGAGGAGGATGCAGGCGCCGAGGATGACGGCGTCCACGCGACTGCTGAACCGGGCCGCACGTGCCACGACGGTCGCCTCAGGTGCTCAGCACGTTCCAGTACTTCTCCTCGTCGTCGAGGATCCGCCCCGTGCCGCGCACGACGCAGGTGAGCGGGTCCTCGTCCACGTGGATCGGGAGGCTCGTCTCCTGGCTGAGCAGGAGGTCGAGGCCGCGGATCAGCGCCCCCCCGCCCGTCATGACGATGCCGCGGTCCACGATGTCGCTGGCCAGCTCCGGCGGCGTGATCTCGAGGGCGCGGCGCACCGCGTCCACGATCTGCTGCACCGGCTCCTGGATCGCCTCGCGGATCTCGCTCGAGTGCACGCGCACCGTCTTGGGGATCCCCGAGACGAGGTCGCGCCCCTTCACGTCCATGTCGCGCTCCTCGCCCACCGGGGCGGCGGAGCCGATCTGGATCTTCACCTGCTCGGCGGTGGCCTCGCCGATGAGCAGGTTGTAGTTCTTGCGCAGGAACTGCACGATCGCGGTATCCAGCTCGTCGCCGCCCACGCGAATCGAGGTGTCGCTGACGATGCCGGAGAGCGCGATGACGGCGATCTCGGTGGTCCCGCCGCCGATGTCGATCACCATGTTGCCGGTGGGCGTCTCGACGGGGAGGCCCACGCCGATCGCCGCGGCCATCGGCTCGGCGACCATGAACACTTCCTTCGCGCCGGCGCCGAGCGCGGAGTCACGCACCGCGCGCTTCTCCACCTCGGTGATCCCCGAGGGGACGCACACGATGACGCGCGGCTTCACCTTGAACACGTGGTTCTCGATGATGAGCGTGAGGAAGTAGCGGAGCATCTTCTCGGTGACGTCGAAGTCGGCGATCACGCCGTCCTTCATGGGACGCACCGCGATGATCCCCTCGGGGGTGCGGCCGAGCATGCGCTTCGCTTCGAGGCCGACCCCCTTGATCTTCTTGCTCTCGCGGTCGATGGCAACGACGGAGGGCTCGTTCAGGACGATCCCCTCCCCCTTCACGTAGATCAGGGTGTTGGCCGTGCCGAGGTCGACACCGATCGCATTTGCGGGAAACAGCGACCCCGCCTTGAAGAAAGGCCAGCGCATTACCAGTGGTTCGTCATTGCTCAGCGCGCTCGCGCGCGGTCCATGGGGAGCCCCGGTGAACTGCCGCAAACTACCCGGGGCACAGAGGGGCGGCAAGGCATTGACCTGCCACAACCTACGACGCGCGATCCCCGGGCGGGTCACCGTGGAAACGACGTGACGCGGGACACCCGGTTGGGCGCCCCGCGTCGCAACTCCCGCGCCTCGCACGCGCCTCGCGGCGCGTGAGCGTCACATCGGGATCAATCGACGAACTGAGCCGGGTCGTTGAAGGGGAGGTCGAACGCCTCGGCCACGCCGCGGTAGGTGATCTTCCCCTCGACCATGTTCAGCCCCTTGAGCAGCGCCGGGTTGTCGCGCAGCGCGCCCTTCCACCCCTTGTTCGCCAGCTGCAGCGCGTAGGGGAGGGTGGCGTTGGTGAGGGCCAGCGTGGAGGTGCGCGGCACGCCCCCCGGCATGTTGGCCACGCCGTAGTGGATCACGCCGTCCACCACGTAGGTGGGGTTCTCGTGGGTGGTGGCCTTGATCGTCTCCACGCAGCCGCCCTGGTCGATCGCCACGTCCACGATGACCGAGCCCTCCTTCATGGCCTTGAGGTCCTCGCGACGCACGAGCTTCGGGGCCTTCGCCCCGGGGATCAGCACCGCCCCCACCACCAGGTCGGCCGAGGAGATCTCCTCGAGGATGTTCTGCCGGTTGGAGTGGATGAGGAAGACGTTGGCGGGCATGACGTCGGAGAGGTAGCGCAGCCGCTCGAGGGAGAGGTCGAGGATCGTGACCTTCGCGCCCATGCCGGCGGCCATCTTCGCCGCGTTGACCCCCACGATGCCGCCGCCGAGGATCACGACCTTGGCGGGGGGCACGCCCGGGACGCCGCCGAGCAGCACGCCGCGGCCGCCGTACAGCTTCTCGAGGTACTTCGCCCCCTCCTGCACCGACATGCGCCCCGCCACCTCGGACATGGGGGTCAGGAGCGGCAGCTCGCGCGACGGGAGCTCCACCGTCTCGTAGGCCACGCACACCGGGCCCTGGTCCATGTGGGCGCGGGTGAGCTTCTCGTCCGCGGCGAAGTGGAAGTAGGTGAAGATGAGCTGCCCCTTCTTCATGTGGGGCCACTCCACCGCGATGGGCTCCTTCACCTTCATGATCATGTCCGACGCCTTCCACACGGCGGCGGCGTCGGGGCCGATCGAGGCGCCCACGGCGGTGTAGTCGGAGTCGGCGAAGCCACTGCCCAGCCCCGCGCCCGTCTCCACGAGCACGTCGTGCCCCGCCGCCACGAGCGCCTCGGCGCCGGCCGGCACGAGGGCGACGCGGTTTTCGTTCGTCTTTATTTCCTTCGGTACGCCGATTTTCATCGGGAAGTCTCTTGTGTGAAGGAGAGATGTTGCGGGGGCTGGGGCCTGGGGCCTCGGGCCTCGGGGGGAACGGGGCCTCGGGAACGGGTTTTCTCCCGGGGTCCCCAGCACCTCTTCCCCCCGAGGCCCCAGCCCCTAGGCCCCAGGCCCCAGAGTGACCACCGTCATCCGGTCGGGCGAAAAGTAATCCTTTCCGATGGCGGCAACATCCTCGGCCGAAATGCCGTCGATGATGGCCAGCATCTCGTCCAGGGTCCGGTATGGCTCGTCGTAGAGCTCCACCCCGGCCAGCTGGTACATGCGCCCCGTGACGCTCTCCAGGCCGAGGATGGTCTGCCCCCGGAGCTGGCTCCGGGCCTGCGCCAGCTCCTCGCCGGGGATCCCCTGCTCCGCCACCCGCCGCAGCTCGTCGGTGATCGCCTCCAGCGCCTCCTCGGCCTGCTCGGGGGCGGTGGCCACGTACACCCCGTGCATCCCGGTGTCGGCGTGGAAGTCGTGGTAGGTGTACACGCTGTAGGCGAGCCCCAGCTCCTCGCGCACCCGCTGGAAGAGGCGCGAGCTCATCCCCCCGCCCAGCACCTGGCTGAGGAGGATCAGGGCGTGCCGCCGCGGGTCCTTCTGGGCGGGGGCGTCGGTCCCCACCACGATGTGGGTCTGCGCCCCCTCGCGCTCCACGTCGCGCCGCGTGGGCGGGGCGGTCACCGGCGGGGGGGAGGTGAGCCGCTCGGGGGCGCCGGGCTCCCGGTCCCCCCAGCCGGCGGCGAGGAGCGCCTCCAGGAGCTGCTCGTGGTGCACCGCCCCGCTGGCGGTGACCACCATCTGCCGGGGGGTGTAGGCGCGCTGGTGCAGCTCGCGCAGCTCCGCCACCCCGAGGGCGTTGACGGTGTCGCGCGTGCCGAGGATGGACCACCCGTAGGGGTGCGTCCCCCAGAGCTGCTCCCCGTGCACCTCGAAGACGAGGTCGTCCGGGGTGTCCTCCATCATCCCGATCTCCTCGAGGATGACCTTCCGCTCGAGGAGCAGGTCGCTCTCCCGGAGGAGGGGGCGGAAGCACAGGTCGCCGATGACGTCGGCGGCCACGCCGAGGTGCTCGGCGAGGACGCGCGCCTGGTAGACCGTGTGCTCCTTGGTCGTGTACGCGTCGAGGGAGCCCCCCAGCACCTCGAGGGCGAGGGCGAGCTCCTTCGCGCTCCGGCGCTCCGATCCCTTGAACACCATGTGCTCGAGGAGGTGGGAGACGCCGAGGCGCGCGGGGTCTTCATGGAGCGAGGCGGCGCGCACCCACCCCCCGAATGCAACCGACCGCACTCCCGGCATGAACTCCGAGAGTACGGTCAGTCCGTTGGGCAGGACGGTGCGCCGGAACTCCGAGGGGAGTGCGGCGGCGGCGGTCACTAGCGGCGCGACCGCTCCCCGCCACGTCCGCCACGGCCACCACGGCCGCCGCGGTCCCCACCCTCGCTGCGCTCACCCTCGGCGCGCGGCTCGCGCGGGGGACGCTCGCCCCCCTCGCCCGCCCCGTTCTCCTCGGGCGCGCCCTCCGGCTTCGGCAGCAGCGCCTTCATGGAGAGGCGCAGGCGGCCACGCTCGTCGCGGTCGATGAGCTTCACCTTGACGATGTCGCCCTTCTTCACCACGTCCTCGGTCTTCTCCGTGCGCCCGTGCTGCAGCTCGGAGATGTGGACGAGGCCCTCGGTGCCCGGGATGATCTCGACGAAGGCGCCGAACGCCGTCGTGGACTTCACCGTGCCCTCGTAGGTGGCGCCGATCTCCGGCTCCGCCGTGATGGAGGCGACCATGGCGCGCGCGCGCTCCATCGCCTCGCCGCCCACGGCGGCGATGGTGACGAGGCCCGTGTCGTCGACGGTGAGCTCCGCGCCCGTCTCGTCCTGGATGCCGCGGATGGTCTTGCCCTTCGGCCCGATGAGGTCCCCGATCTTCTCCGGGTTGATGTTCATCGTGACGATGCGCGGGGCGTACGGCGACAGGTCGGCGCGCGGCTCCGGCAGGGCCTTCTTCATCTCGGCGAGGATGTGCAGGCGGCCCTCGCGGGCCTGGGCCAGCGCCTCCTCCATGATCTTGAGGTCGAGCCCCTCGATCTTGATGTCCATCTGGATCGAGGTGATCCCGTTCTCCGTCCCGGCGACCTTGAAGTCCATGTCGCCGAGGTGGTCCTCGGTGCCGAGGATGTCGGTGAGGATCGCGTACTTCTTCCCTTCCTTGATCAGCCCCATCGCCACGCCGGCGACGGCGGCGCGCATCGGCACGCCCGCGTCGAACAGCGCGAGCGAGCCGCCGCAGACGGAGGCCATGGACGACGAGCCGTTCGACTCGAGGATGTCGGACACGATGCGGATCGTGTACGGGAACTCCTCGAAGGCGGGCAGCATCGCCTGGAGGGCGCGCTCGGCGAGGTGGCCGTGGCCGATCTCGCGGCGGCTGGTGCCGCGCACCGGGCGCACTTCACCGGTGGAGAAGGGGGGGAAGTTGTAGTGGAGCATGAACGACTTCGTGCTCTCGCCCGACTCCTCGATCGTGTCGAGGCGCTGGACGTCGTTCGCGGTGCCGAGCGTCGCGGCGACGAGCGCCTGCGTCTGGCCACGCGTGAAGAGCGAGGAGCCGTGGGCGCGCGGGAGGACGCCGCTGTCGACCGAGATCGCGCGGACCTCGGCGGGCTTGCGGCCGTCCACGCGGAGCCCGGTGCTCAGCACCTGGCCGCGCAGCTGGTGGTACTCCACGTCGCCGAGGAGGGTGTGCAGCTCCTTCGCAGCGTCGGGGAAGTCGGTGAGCAGCTGCTCGGCGACTTCCTTCTTCGCGCGCTCCACCGCCTCGATGCGGGTGTGCTTGTCCTTCTGGTTGAGCGCCTCGGTGATGCGCCCCTCGGCGAGGGCCTTGACCTTGGTGACGAGCTCCTCGGGGAGCTCGGCCTTGGTCCACGCCATCTTGTCGGCGCGGCCGGCCTTCTTCATGAGGTCCTTCTGGACGCCGATCAGCTCACCGATCCCCTGCTGGGCGACCTTGAGCGCGGCGACGACGTCGGCCTCGGAGACCTCGAGCGCGCCACCCTCGACCATCATGATCGAGTCTTCCTTGCCGCAGACGACCATCTCCATGTCGGAGTAGGCGAGCTGCTGGAAGGTGGGGTTGAGGACCCAGTTGCCCTGGAGGCGGCCGACGCGCACGCCGGCGATGGGGCCGGTCCACGGGATCTTGGACGCCGAGAGGGCGAAGGAGGTGGCGAGCAGCGCGGGGATGTCGCCGTCGTTCTCCTGGTCCCCGGAGACGACGTAGCAGAAGACCTGCACCTCGTTCTTGAAGCCCTCGGGGAAGAGGGGCCGGATGGTGCGGTCGATGATGCGCGCCGAGAGGATTTCGGCGTCGGAGGGGCGCCCCTCGCGCTTGATGAACCCGCCGGGGATCTTGCCCGCGGCGTAGCTCTTCTCGCGATACTCGACGGTGAGGGGGAAGAACGGGAGCGACGACTGGTTCTCGCTCACGGTGACGGCGGCGACGACCATGGTGTCGCCGAAGGTCACGGTCGCCGATCCGGCGGCCTGCTTCGCCATGCGGCCGGTCTCGATGACCAGCTTGCGACCGGCGAAGGTCGTCTCGATGCGTTGCATCGTCATGTGGTGTTCGCCTCTTTCTGGCTCGGCTCGGATGAGCCTCGTGATGTCCTCAGGGGAATAGCAGAACGCGCGGCCGCATGATGTGCGCCCGCGCGATCGCGAAGAACCGCTGCTCAGTACCGCAGGCCGAGATCCTGGACGACCTTGCGATAGCCCTCGATGTCCGTCCGCTTCATGTAGTTCAGGAGGCGGCGGCGCTGCCCGACCATCTTCAGGAGTCCCTGGCGCCCGTGGTGGTCCTTCTTGTGGGCGCGGAAGTGGTCGGTGAGGTAGTTGATGCGCTCAGTGAGGAGAGCGACCTGGACGCGGGCGGAGCCGGTGTCGGATTCGTGCGCCTGGTGCTTGGCGAGCGCTGCGGTCTTGTCGAAAGCCATTGCCCTGAGGTTCGCCGCCGTTGTGGCGGGGTACTGTGGATGTAATCTCTTGAAGCTTTGAAACTTAACCCTGCAGTCCGCATGGGAGCAAGGGGGTGAACCGATCGGGGCTGGGGCCTGGGGCCTGGGGCCTGGGGGGGAACAGGGCCTCGGGACGGAAGGGACTCGTCCCCGTTCCCCGGAACCCGTCGCCCCCCAGGCCCCAGGCCCGAGGCCCCAGGCCCTACTTGAGCAGCCTCATGACGCCATCCCGGATGTCATTGAACATCACGAGCGCGAACAGCATCCCGATCGCCACCAGCCCGAACCGCAGGATGTACTCCCGCGTCCGCATCGAGAAGGGGCTCCCCTTGATCGACTCGAGCACGTTGAGCACGACCTGGCCGCCATCGAGGATCGGGATGGGGAGCAGGTTCAGGATCGCCACGTTGATGCTCAGGAAGGCGATCAGGTAGAGCAGGTTCTCGAGCCCGTTGCGCGCCGCCGCCACCGAGGCGCGGGTGATGGCGATCGGGCCGCCCAGGTTCTTCACCGACACCTCGCGCGTGGCCAGCCCCTTCACCACGCGCACGATCTGGCCGCCCATCGCCCAGGTGGCGTCCCACCCCGCGCCCACCGCCTCCAGCGCCCCCACGGGCTCCTGGCGGGAGATGTCGCGCGGCGTGGCCCCCACCCGCCCGAGGGTCTTCACCGCCCCCGTCTCGGGATCGGGGATCTCGGTGGGCTTCGGCGTCACGGTCAGCACCTGCCGCCCGGATGCGCGCGCCACCTCCACGCGCAGGGGCTTCCCCCCGTAGGCGCTCACCGTGTCGAGCATCTCCGTCCAGCTGCGGACGGGCACCCCGTTCAGCGACACGATCGAATCGCCCGCCTGGAGCCCCGCGGCGGCCGCGGGGAACTCCGGGAGCACCGAGTCGATCACCGGCGGAATGAGGGGATCCAGCGCCCGCGCCACCTCCTCCCGCCGGGCGCGCCCGGGGCCCACGTCGACGGTGACCGTGCGCGTGCCGGTGACGATGCTCAGGGTGGGCGCCGGCGATTCCACGATCGCGCGAGCGACGTCGGTCCAGGTCTCGACCCGCGCCCCGTTCACCGAGCGGATGGTGTCCCCCACCTGGAGCTGCGCCAGCGCGGGCGCCGTCGCCACCGGGCGCACCGCCCCCACCACCGTCGTCGGGAGCACCGAGCGCCCCAGGTAGAAGGCGAGCCCGATGCTCACCACGAGGGTGAGGATCACGTTCATCGTGACCCCGGCGAGCAGGATGACCAGCCGCTGCCAGAGGGGCTTCGACTCGAACCAGCGGTCCTCCGGGACCTTCTTCGGGCCAAAGGGGATCATCGCCTCCGGATCGTAGCCGGGGTCGCCCTCCTTCTTCGCCGACGACTCCTCGCTCCCTCCCTCGAGCGACGAGGCCTCCTCATCGAGCTTCGAGGCCATGCGCACGTAGCCGCCGAGGGGGAGCGCGGCCAGCACGTACTCCGTCTCGCCGAAGCGCCGGCGCCAGAGGGCGGGGCCGAAGCCGACGGAGAAGCGGGGGGCGTACACCCCCGTCCACTTGGCGGCGAGGAAGTGCCCCAGCTCGTGCACGAAGATCACGAGCCCGAAGACGATGAGCGGAGCGAGGATCGAGAAGAGGCCCATCAGAACATCTCCTTCACGTGGCGCCGTGCCGCACGGTCGGCGTCGAGGATGTCGTCACGGGTGGTCCCGATGCGGGCCCCGTGAGCGTCCAGCGTTTTCGAGATGGCGCGGGGGATGTCGCCGAAGCGGATGCTCCCCTCGAGGAAGAGGGCCACCGCCGCCTCGTTGGCGGCGTTGAACACCGCCGGGGCCAGCCCCCCCGCGCGCCCGGCCGCGATCCCCAGCGCGAGGGTGGGGAAGGCGTCGCCCCGCACCGGCTCGAAGGTGAGCGGCGAGAGCGCCACCGGGTCGAACTGCGGTACCCCGCTGTCGGCCACGCGTTCGGGGTGGGTGAGGGCGTACAGCACCGGCAGCTCCATGCTGGGCACCCCCAGCTGGGCGAGCACGCTCCCGTCCACGAACTCCACGAACGAGTGCACCACGCTCTGCGGGTGCACCACCACCGCGATCCGCTCGTAGGGGATGCCGAACAGGTAGTGCGCCTCGATCACCTCGAGCGCCTTGTTGGCGAGGGTGGCGCTGTCCACGGTGATCTTGCGCCCCATGCGCCAGGTGGGGTGCTGGAGGGCGTCGTCGCGGGTGGCGTCGAAGATCCGGTCGGCGGGCCACTCGCGGAAGGGCCCGCCCGAGGCGGTGAGCACCAGCCGCTTCACCTCGCCCACGGGGCGCGCGCCGATGCACTGGAGGATCGCCGAGTGCTCGCTGTCCACGGGGACGAGCGATCCCCCGCCCCGCTCGGCCGCCTCGCGCACGAGGGCGCCCCCCATCACGAGGGTCTCCTTGTTCGCGAGCGCCACGCGCTTCCCGCGCTCCAGCGCCGCGAGGGTCGCGTCGAGTCCCGCCGCGCCCACCACCGCGTTGAGCACCACGTCGGCGTCGTCGCGCGAGGCCGCCTGCACCAGGCATTCCGGGCCGCGGCACCATCCCGCGTGCTGCGCGTCGGCGGTGACCATCCCCACGTACGCCGGCTCCCACGCCGCCACCTGCGCGCGGAGCAGCGTGTCGTTCCCGAACGCCGTGAGCGCGGCCACGTGGAAGCGGTCGCGATGCCGCGCGAGCACGCGCAGCGCCGTGGTCCCGATGGACCCGGTCGAGCCCAGGATGGCCACGCCGCGGGTCATCGCGCCGGCGCGTAGACCAGGATGTGGTCGAGCAGGAGGTAGGCGACCGGGAGGACGAAGAGCAGCGAGTCCACGCGATCGAGCACGCCGCCGTGGCCCGGCAGCAGCTTCGAGCTGTCCTTCACCCCGCTCTCGCGCTTGAGGAGCGACTCGAAGAGGTCGCCCACCTGCGCGGCCACCGAGATGGCGAGGCCGAAGGCGACGATCCCGATCGGGGTCATCCCCACGCTGATCGCGGGACGGAGGACGAAGCGCACGATGAGCCAGGTGAGGAGCACGCTCGCGGCCAGTGCGCCGAGCGCGCCCGCGCGGGTCTTCCCGGGGCTCACCGAAGGGATGAGCTTCGCCTTCCCGAAGGCGCGCCCTACGAAGTACGCGCCGATGTCGGAACCCCAGGTGACCACGAGGGGGAGGAGGAGCAGCCAGCCGCCGGGGGCGACGCGCTGCATCCACTGCGGGAGCGAGGGGCTGGCGATGCCGGCGACCCCCTCGTACCACCGGGTCACGTCGTGATAGCGCACGCCATAGGCGAAGCTCAGCATCACCCCGGTGTACACGACGCCCATCAGGGTGGTGGCGGCGGCGCCCAGCGGCTTGCCGGCGACGCCGCGGAACCAGATCGCCGCGGCCATGATCGCGAGCACGAGCACCGCCGCGACGCTCAGCGGGAGGGTCCAGAGCCCCAGGTAGTGCGCATGCACCACGAGCGGCACCAGGCCGGCGAGGGCGATGCCGGCGGTGTCGAAGGGGGCATGCCCCGCCGCGCGGGCGATGCGGAAGAACTCCCACGCCCCCACGGCGGCGGCGATGGCCAGCAGCGCCGCGAGCGACGCGCCGCCGAGGAGGACGGCGGCGATCGCCAGCGGCGCTGCGACGACGGCGAAGAGGACGCGCTTCGAGAGCTCGCTCACACTTCCATGATCTCGGCTTCCTTCGCCTTGACCATCTCGTCGATCTTCTTGATGTAGTCGTCGTGCAGCTTCTGGAGGTCCTTCTCCGCGTGCTTCACGTCGTCCTCGCTCACGCCCGTCACCTTCTTCAGGCGGTCGCGCCCGTCGGTGCGGTGGTGGCGCACCGCGATCTTTCCCTCTTCCGCGAGCTTGTGCAGGTGCTTCACCAGCTCCTTGCGGCGCTCCTCGGTGGGCTGCGGCAGCGGGACGCGGATCACCTGCCCCTGCGTGGAGGGCTCGAGCCCCAGGTCGGCCTCGCGGATCGCCTTCTCCACCAGCTTCACCCCGCCCTTGTCGAAGGGGGTGACGAGGAGGAGGCGCGGCTCCGGCGCGTTGATCTGCGCCACCTGGTTGAGCGGCATGGACTGGCCGTACATCTCCACGCGCACCGCGTCGAGGAGGGCGGGCGACGCCTTGCCGGCGCGCACCCCGGTGAAGCTGTGGCGCGCGGCCTCGATCGCCTTGTCCAGCCCCGCGCGCGTGTCCTTCAGGATGTTCGGAATCGTGCTCATCGAACGAGGGTCCCCACGGCTTCGCCCCGGATCGCGCTGGCCACGGCGCCGGGTCGGTGGATGTTGAGGACGATCAGCGGCAGGTTGTTCTCGCGCGACAGGGTGACGGCCGTCTGGTCCATCACCTTGAGGTCGGCGAGCATCACGTCCCGGTAGCTGATCTCGGGATAGAAGGTGGCGTTCGGGTCCTTCTTGGGATCCGCGGAGTACACGCCGTCCACGCTCGTGGCCTTGATGATGACGTTGGCCTTGATCTGGATGGCGCGCAGCACCGCCGCGGTGTCGGTGGAAAAGTAGGGATTCCCCGTGCCGGCGGCAAAGATCACCGTGCGCCCCTTCTCGAAGTGGCGCAGGGCGCGACGCCGGATGTAGGGTTCCGCGATCTCCTCCATGCGGATCGCCGACATGACGCGGGTCTCGACCCCCTTCTGCTCGAGGGCGTCCTGCACGGCGAGGGCGTTGATGACCGTGCCGAGCATCCCCATGTAGTCGGCGCCGACGCGGTCCATCCCCAGCTGCGCGAGCTGGCTCCCGCGGACCATGTTCCCGCCCCCGATGACCATCCCGAGGGTCGCGCCCGTCTGGAGCACGGCCACGATCTCGTCACAGAGGCGGTTGATGGTCTCGTAATCGAAGCCGAAGCCACGCTCCCCGGCGAGGGCCTCGCCGGAGAGCTTGAGGAGGACGCGCGGGTACTTCAGCGCCTCGGCCGTCACGCCGTCACTCGCCCAGGGCGAGGCGGACGAAGCGACGCACCTGGATCGCCTCGCCGGTCTTGGCCGAGACTTCCTTCACCAGCTCGCCCACCGTCTTCGAGGGCTCGCGGACCCAGGGCTGGTTGACGAGGGTGACTTCCTTGAGGAAGGACTCGACCTTCCCGGTGGCGATCTTCTCGACGATGTTCGCGGGCTTGCCGCTGGCGGCCGCCTGCTCCTCCGCGATGCGCTTCTCGCGCTCGAGGACGGTGGCGTCGACCCCCGCCTCGTCCACCGCGAGCGGCGCGGCCGCGGCGATGTGCTCGGCGACGGCGCGCGCGAGGTTCTTGAAGTCATCGGTGCGCGCGACGAAGTCCGTCTCGCAGTTGATCTCCACCAGCACGGCGAGCTTGCCGTTGTGGTGGAGGTAGTGGCCGATGATCCCTTCCTTCGTCTCGCGGCCGGTGCGCTTGTCGGCCTTGGCGATCCCCTTCTTGCGGAGGAACTCGATCGCCTTCTCCATGTCGCCCTGCGACTCCTCGAGGGCCTTCTTGCAATCCATCATCCCCGCGCCGGTACGGGCGCGGAGCTCGGAAACGTCCTTGGCGGTGATAGCCGTGGCCATGGCGGTGATCCTGTCTGCTGGCGTGGAAACGCCGCCGGCTGGAGCCGGCGGCGCGTAGAAGCTTACTCGGTCCGGGGACCCAAAGGGAACGCGGGGTTCCCCGGACCAGCGTTACGCGTTACTCGGCAGCCGGTTCGCCCGCGGCCGGAGCGGCCGGGGCGGCCGGAGCGGCCGGGGCGGCCGGGGCGGCGGACTCAGGGGCCGCGCCTTCGGTGCTGCCGGGCTCGCCGGTCCCCGTGCGGGCCGCGAGGGCCGCCGGGTTCGCGCGACGGCGGCGCGGGCGACGCTTGCGGTCGTCCCCGCCACCCTGGCCACCCTGGCCGCCCTGCCCACCGCGGTCGCCACGATCCTGGCGCTCGGCGCCACGGTCGGACGAGTAGGTGTAGCTGTCCCCCTCGGCCTCCTCCTCGCGGAGGGCCGGGGCGGCGAGGCGCGCCTCGGCGATGGTATCGGCGATCGCGCGGGCGATCAGCTCCACCGAGCGGATGGCGTCGTCGTTGCCGGCGATCGGCACCGTGATCACGTCCGGGTCGGCGTTGGTGTCGACGATGGCGATGACCGGGATCCCGAGCTTGTTCGCCTCGCTGATCGCGATGCGCTCCTTCTTGGAATCCACCACGAACATGAGCCCGGGGACGCGGGTCATCTTGGAGATGCCGCTCAGGTACTTCGAGAGCTTCTCGCGCTCACGGGTGAGCATGAGCTGCTCCTTCTTCGTGTAGTTCTCGAAGCCGCCCCCCTCCTCCGCGCCGGTCTCCAGCTCCTTCATGCGGCGGAGCTGCTTCTTGACGGTCTGGAAGTTGGTGAGGAGGCCACCGAGCCAGCGCTCGGTGATGAACATCGCGCCGCAGCGCTCGGCCTGCTCGCGCACGAGGCCGGCGAGCTGCTGCTTGGTGCAGACGAAGAGGACCTGTTCCCCGCGCATGACCACGTCGCGCACCAGCTTCTGCGCCAGCTCGATCTGCTGGAGCGTCTTCTGGAGGTCGATGATGTGGATGCCATTGCGCTCGGCGAAGATGAACCGGCGCATCTTGGGGTTCCAGCGACGGGTCTGGTGCCCGAAGTGGACGCCCGCGGCGAGGAGCTGCTCGAGGGTGGGCTGGCTGGCGCCGGCCTGGGTCTGGGTGCTTTCGCTCATGAACTGGATCCTGGTTGATGACGTCCGCCCCCGTCGTCGTCGCCCGTGACCGGCCGGTACGGCCAGCACCCACGGGCGACTCGGAGGGCGTGAGAGATGCCTGCGATTACCGCTTGGAGAACTGGAACTTCTTGCGGGCCTTCGGGCGACCCGGCTTCTTGCGCTCGACGGCGCGGGCGTCGCGGGTGAGGAGGCCGAGGTCGCGGAGCTTGCGGCGGTGCGACTCGTCCATCTTCACGAGGGCGCGGGCCACGGCGAGGCGCAGGGCGCCCGCCTGGCCGGAGAGGCCGCCGCCCTCCAGGTTGGCCTTCACGTCGAAGCGGCCGAGGGAATCGGTCGCGGTGAAGGGCTGCTGGATGGCGGTGACGAGGGCGGGACGGGGGAAGTAGTCCCCGAGGGTGCGCCCGTTGACGTCCCACTTGCCGGTGCCGGGGACGACGAAGACACGGCAGACCGCTTCCTTGCGGCGGCCGATGGTGTGCGTGGCCTCAGCCATTACTCGTCACCCTTGGTGAAGGTCAGCGGGGTCGGCTGCTGCGCGACGTGCGGGTGGTTGGTCCCGGCGTAGACGCGGAGCTTGCGGCGGAGCACCTGGCGGCCGAGGGCGGTCTTGGGGAGCATGCCGTAGACGGCCTTCTCGATGACGCGCTCGGGGTGCTTGGCGATCATGGTGCCGAGGGTGGTGAACTTCTCGTGGCCCATGTAGCCGGTGTGACGGAAGTAGCGCTTCTGCTCCGCCTTCTTGCCCGTGACCTTCACCTTGTCCGCGTTGATCACGATGACGTTGTCACCGGTGTCCATGTGCGGGGTGAAGATCGGCTTGTGCTTGCCGCGGATGACGCGGGCGATCTCGGTGGCGAGGCGGCCGAGGACCTGGCCTTCCGCGTCCACGATGTACCACCGCTGCTCGATGTACCGAGGGGTGGCGCTGAACGTCTTGGTCATGCTGGTGGGTGCTGAGTCGTCCGGCGGGGGTCCCCGCGCCTCACCGGTGCGTGATGCAACCCGGGTCTCGGCCGGGCCCCGGAGGACCCGTTTTCGGACAGACTCTTAAGCTAGGCAAGGACTTACGAGGGGTCAAGGTAGGGGCTGGGGGCTGGGGCTTCGGCGAGGACGCTGCCTGATGCCTGGCATCCTGTACCCCTGTGCGCCTATCACCTGGAGGGCGACGTCAACTTCCAGGTGATAGGCGCACAGCGGCACAGCGGACAGCGATCAGGTGACGTCAACGCCCCTCGGCGACCACCGCCAGCCACTTCCCATCGGGAGAGACCGCCAGCCGGCTCACATTCCTGAGCTTCCCGAGCGAGCCGATCCGGATCCATCGCGCCTTGTCGGCGCACTCGCCATTCCAGGCGTGGAGCACCCCGTCGGTGGTCGCCGAGAGGAGGCGGCCGTCGGGGAGGAAGGCGAAGAACTCCTGGTTCGGCAGGGTGTGGATCAGGGTGCGGGTGCGGAACTCACCGGGCAGGAAGGCGAGCTCGACCAGCCGGTCGCCGTCCGGGCGCTTCTGCACGAAGACCGCGGCCTTTTGCCCCGGCACCCGGGCCAGCCCGCGGCCGATGTCCCGCGCGTAGACGGTGCCGCTTCCCTGCCCCAGCGCCGCGACCTGGAGGCTGGCGGGCTGGCCGAGGACGAACATGGCGAGAGTCGAGTCCCCGAGCCAGGCGTGGTAGCCCACCGGCTTGACCCCCTCGAGCAGGAGCGTGGGCTCCCCCCCGGCGAGGCCGAAGCGCCAGAGCCGCTGCGTGGAGTCCCGTTCCACCCGCACCACGCTGAAGGCGCTTCCCCCGCCGAGCGGGGTGGCGGAATACTCGCTCTCCGGCGTGCTGGTGACGCGCGTCGCGCGGCGGGTGGCGATGTCGTAGCGCCAGATGTCGGCCTGCGCGTCGTCCCGGATGGAGGTGTAGAGGAAGCCGCTTCCGTCGGGGAGGAAGGCGGGCTGGTTGTCGTAGCCGGGGCGCTCGGTCGCGTTCAGCGCGCGGGCGGCCACCGGCTTCCCGTTCACGAGCGGGACGAGCCAGATGTCGGTGGCCGGACCCTGGGCTGCGGCGAACGCGGGCAGGAGGGTGGCGGAGAGGGCGAGGAGGAATCGGCGCATGGGTCGGAAGATGATCGATGGCGCACGGACGTCAATCGACCGACGGCCCGCCCGGGGCCCGCCTGCGGGGCCCCGGCTGCCGCCGGGTCTTACCGAACCGGACCATCGCCCATATCGTCTCCGGCGAAGTGCACAGGAAGTCACTCCCCTACCTCGTCCCGCGGACACCGATCCGCGAGGGGGCTTGCATGAGAACTTCCCTGCCCCGGGCATTCGCCGCCGCAGGCCTGCTCGTCAGTGCATTCGCGTGTGACCGGAACCCGGTGAGCCCGGGGCCCGCAGCAATCCCCGCCACCGCCGTCGCTGGCATCCTCGAGCGCGCAGGGGTGGCGACGCTCCCCGTGGCCGGGGACGCCGACCACCCCTTCGTCGCACCCCTGGCGTCGAGAAACGACGCCCACGGCACGCTGCGCATCTGGGCGTCCCCGACGACGCTCGTCGTGGAGCTCGATGCCGACCGCGCAATGGTCGCGGCGCAGCTGCACGTCGCTGCGCGCGCCGCCGATGTGCCGCAGACGAAAAACGGCAACCCGATCCCGGGAGCGTTCCGCTGGAAGGACGCGCCGGGAGCCTCCAGCTGGCGGATCGAGATCGCGCGCAGCGAGCTTCCCGACGGCATGCTGGTGGTGGCGGCGCATGCCGACCTCGCCGACGGCACGGGCACCTGGGCGGGGACGGTGCCATTCAGTGGCCCGAATTGGGCGCGGTACGCCGCCATCACGATCAACCAGCCGCCCCGGGCGGCGTTCACCACGTCCATCTCGGCGCTCACCCTCTCGGTCGATGCATCCGCGTCGACCGATCCCGAGGGTTCGCCACTGACGTTCGGCTGGCGCTTCGGCGATGGCACCGCGGCGACGCTCGCGACCCCCGTGGCGACGCACGAGTACGCCACGGGGGGCAGCTACACGGTCACGCTGGTCGTCAGCGACGCGCACGGCGGCACGGCCGAGCAGACCGCCACGGTGCTGGCGAATCGCCCCCCGGTCGCCGCGATCACGCGCACACCCGGCGCAGACCCATTGGTCGTGGGCTTCTCCGCTGCCGGATCGTCCGACCCGGATGGCGATGTTCTCACCTACGCCTGGACGTTCGGTGATGGTACCACGGCGGGGAACGAGGCGACCGTGGAGCACCGCTATGCGGCGTCAGGTAGCTTCACCGCCACCGTGACGGTCACCGACGCGCACGGAGCCACCGCGCAGGCGCCGGTGAGCTTCACCCTCAACCGGGCGCCGGTCGCGTCGTTCACGACCGCAGGCGGCACGACGCCACTGTCCATCGTGCTCGACGCCTCGGGGTCGAGCGACCCGGACGGTGACGCGCTCACCTATGCCTGGGACTTCGGCGATGGCTCCTCGGGCGTCGGCGTGACCGCATCCCGCAGCTATGCGGCCCCGGGCACGTACACCGTCACGCTGACCGTCACCGATCCCTCCGGCGCCTCGAACCAGGCGAACAGGGCCGTCACGCTCAACCCGCCGCGGCCGGACCTGCGGTTCACCAGCTGCACGGTGTCGCCCGCCGCGCCGACCAACGCCGACCAGGTGATGTTCACCCTCACCCTGCGGAACGATGGCGCCAGTGACGCCGTGTTCCCCGCGGGGTACTTCGGGTACGACATGACCAATGGCGGCAGTTACTCGCCGCAGTCGAACCTCTCCGGGACCACCCTCGCGGCAGGGGCGTCGCGGCAGGTCTCGATCAGCTGGCCCCCGTACTGGCACACGCCGGGGAGCTACACCCCAACGGTGCGCGCCGACCCGTCGGGCCGGATCGCCGAATCAGACGAGACGAACAACGCGATCAGCTGCCCGGTGACGATCGTCCAGGGGCCGCAGCCCGACCTGGTGATCACGAACGTGGAGGTGACGACGAACCCGATCGTCTACGGCAGCGACTTCCGGTTCAAGGTGACGGTGAAGAACCAGGGCACCGCCGCCGCGAGCATCAGTTACCCGGGGCGCATCGCCGAGTCGAACCAGGCGTACTACATCTACGCCGGCTCCCCCTGGACGCTGGCCGCCGGTGCCTCGCAGACCTTCGAGGTGCAGCCCAACTGGGGCTACATCGCGGTGGGCACGCACGACTGGACCTGGCGCCTGGATCCGGACAGCCGGGTGATCGAGACCGA
>DASWVQ010000323.1:0-32045 GCA_036401195.1 Gemmatimonadaceae bacterium | reverse complement strand
GATCCTGCTCAACCTCCTCTCCAACGCGATCAAGTTCGGCAACGGGAAGCCGATCGACGTGCGCGTCCGCGCGCGCGACGACGGCGGG
This sequence comes from Gemmatimonadaceae bacterium, assembly GCA_036401195.1. GTDB lineage: Bacteria > Gemmatimonadota > Gemmatimonadetes > Gemmatimonadales > Gemmatimonadaceae > JACDHQ01. The sequence continues at coordinate 31,957 of DASWVQ010000323.1, read as the reverse complement.
GCGCTGCTGGAGGTGGAGGACCGCGGCGAGGGGATCGCCGAGCAGGACCAGCTGCGGATCTTCGAGGAGTTCGTGCAGCTGGGCCGCAGCCAGCTCACCGAGGGCACGGGGCTCGGGCTCCCCATCTCGCGCCGGCTCGCCGAGATGCTGCACGGCACCCTCGAGGTGGAGTCGGTGGTGGGGAAGGGGAGCACCTTCCGCCTCTCGCTCCCCGCCAGCATCGACGCGCCGCGGGAGCACACGCGCGACCAGATCGTGCGCACGGCGCTCGAGCGGGAGCCGCGGGCGCCGGAGCGGCAGGCGTCGTAGCCGGTCAGTCCGGGCGGAGCGGGGGATCTTCTCGCTCGCATGGAAGGGCATAGCGAAGGGCGAACGGCGTCGAACGGCGTCGAACGGCGAACGGCGTCGCTGGTCGCGAAAGGGGCGTCGAACGGCGAACGGCGTCGCTGGTCGCGAAAGGGACGTCAACGACGAACGGCGTCGCTGGTCGGGGAGAGGGGCGTCGAACGACGAACGGCGTCGCTGGTCGCGAAAGGGGCGTCAACGACGAACGGCGTCGCTGGTTGCCGAGAACGGCGTCGAACGGCGAACGGCGTCGCTGGTCGCGAAAAGGGGGCGTCAACGGCGAAGGGCGTCGGCGCTCGTGCGGGCAATCGCGTCGATCAACCGTCGCAGCATGCGGCGAAGGAGCCCAACCCTTGCGGCCAGGTCGCGCACGGCCTGCGCCGGGAGCGCGCCCGTCTTCCCCGCGGAGCACAGCAGTGACTCGACTTCGCTCGCGGATGAGAGGGCGATGCGGAGGAACCGGGCGAACTCCCGATCGGTCCCCCGGTCGCAGCCTTCGGCGATGTTGGTGGGGACCGACAGCGAAGCCCGCCGAAGCTGGTCCCGCAGTTCGTGGAAGCCCCCGGACGCCTCGCCTGTCGCGGCGTGCACGTCCGCCGCCACCTCCTGCGCGAGCACCCAGGCGCGGAGCTGTGTGTAATCGCCCATGCGCGGAATCTCGCCGGGTCGCCCTCGACCGCCGCACCAATCCCACGCCGCGCCCGCCAATTCATCGCGGACGCCCCGTCGCTCGCTCGCCGATGCCGCCCCTTCTTCGCGACCAGCGACGCCGTTCGCCGTTCGACGCCGTTCTTGGCGACCAGCGACGCCGTCCGCCGTTCGACGCCCCTCTCCCCGACCAGCGACGCTTCTCGCCCTTCGACGCCGTTCTTGGCGACCAGCGACGCCGTCCGCCGTTCGACGCCCCTCTCCCCGACCAGCGACGCCGTTCGCCGTTCGACGCCGTTCTTGGCGACCAGCGACGCCGTCCGTCGGTGACGCCCCTCTCCCCGACCAGCGACGCCGTCCGTCGTTGACGCCCCTTTCGCGACCAGCGACGCCCTTCGCCGTTGCCCTTCACCGTGACCCCTCCGACCCCAGGGAATAACCCCCTTCCCAACCCCGTCCCCGTTGACGGAACCCGCCCCGCGACACCATCGTGCCGGGTCGCCATCACAGGATCCCGGAGGAAGGCATGGGGAGTCGGGTCGTTCGTGGGTCGCTCGCGGTGCTCCTGCTCGCGGCGCCGGCACTGCTGGGCGCGCAGGGCGGGGTGAGCGGGCGGGTGTCCATCACCGAACGCCCGGGGGAGCGCACCGAGGACATGGGAAACACCGCCGTCTGGCTCGTCCCGCAGTCCGGCAACGCCCCGGCGGCCCCGGTGACCACGGCCAGCATCGCCATGCAGGGGCGGAAGTTCGTCCCCTCCGTGCGCGTGGTGGGCGCGGGAAGCACCGTGGAGTTCCCCAACCAGGATCCCTTCAGCCACAACGTCTTCTCCAAGCGCCAGCCCGGCGCCTTCGACGTGGGCAGCTATCCGCGCGGCCGGACCCGCGCCCAGCGGCTCACCGAGCCGGGGATCTACCCGGTGTACTGCAACATCCACCCGCGCATGACCGCCTGGCTGCTGGTGCTCGGCACCCCCTGGATGACCCAGGCCGAGGGGGACGGCCGCTTCGCCCTCGCCGGCGTGCCCGCGGGGCGCTACACCCTGCACGTGTGGCACAATCGCGCTCCCGAGCAGGTGCGTGACCTGGTGGTGCCCCCCACGGGGATCGACGGGCTCCAGCTCGCCCTCGACGCCCGCGGATGGCGCTACGTGCAGCACAAGAACAAGCTGGGCCAGGACTACGTGAGCGCGGGGGACCGATACTGACGCGGCGCGCCCTCCCCCTGAAGTGGCAGATCTTCACCGGCACCGCGCTGATCGTGAGCGCGGTGCTCCTCGCCACGCTCCTCATCGCCTCGGTCACCGCGCGGCGCAACGCCGGCGCCTCCATCGCGCGCGGCCTCGCCACCACCACCGAGCGCGTGCAGGACCTCATGGGCACCCGCGAGCGCGAGCTGCGCGGCAAGCTCGCCATCTTCGTGGAGCCGGGTGAGCGGCGCGGGCTGATGCAGCGCGACAGCGCCGGGGGCGAGGACTTCCTGGACCAGGTGCAGGAGGCCGCCACCTCCACCGGCGCCGACTGGGTGCAGGCCACCAACGGCGAGGGGATCCTCCTCGCGCGCAGCGACGTCGTCTCCGCGGGGCCGGTGGACCTCTCCGGCTCCGCCCTCGTGAGCGGCGCGCTGCTGGGCCATCCCACCAGCGGCTTCGGCGTCGCCGCCGACACGGCGCTCTTCCAGGCGGTCGCCGTCCCCCTCCTGCGCGCGCTGAGCGACAGCACCACCGCCTTCGGCGCGATGATGGGGGTGCGCTACCTCGACACCAGCTTCGTCGCCGAGCTGGGGGCCGCCACCGGGAGCGAGATCGCCCTCTTCATCCTGCCCATCGACAGCACGCAACCCCCGCGCATCATCGCGGCCTCCGCGGCGCTGCGCGACCGCCCCGCCCTCGCGCGCGTGGTCGCCGACTGGCGACGCGCGCGCGCCATGCTCCCCCTCGAGATGGGCGACGGGGCGCAGGTGGTGCTCAGCCCCGAGGAGCGCTCCGCGCGCCCTCCCGACCCGGCGCACCTCGCGATCGACGGCACCGACTACGTGGGGCAGGGCCGCTACTTCCTCTCCGCCTCGGGCCAGGAAGTGGGGGGCTTCGTCGCCCTGCGCTCCCTCGACGCGGAGCTCGCCCTCTTCCGCCGCTTCCGCAACATCATGCTCGCCGCCGGCCTCGGTGGCCTGCTGCTCGTCTTCGCCCTCTCGGGGTGGCTCGCCGGCCGGATCGCGCGCCCCGTGCAGGTGCTCGTGGCGGCCACGCGTCGCGCCAGCGAGGGGGATTACGCCGCGGAGCTCCCCGCGTCGCGCGGCGACGAGATCGGGCAGCTCGCCGACGCGGTGCGCCGCCTCCTGGCCGACCTCCTCGAGAAGCAGCAGCTCGTGGACTACCTCGGCGGCGGCTCCGGGGGGCGGAGCCTGCGCTTCGACGGCGTGGGCGCGACGATGCCGATGGCGATGGCCGGCGCCGCGCTCGAGGTGGGGAGCCTGCTCGGGGACCGCTACCGCATCACGCAGGTGCTGGGCGCCGGCGGGATGGGGATGGTCTACAAGGCGCTCGACCAGGCGCTCGGGGAGCCGGTGGCGGTGAAGACGCTGCGCCCCGACTTCCTCCAGACCGATCCCACCGCGGTGGATCGCTTCAAGAGCGAGATCCGCCTCGCGCGGAAGATCTCCCACCGCAACGTGGTGCGCACGCACGACCTGGGCGAAGCCGAGGGCATGCTCTTCATCACCATGGAGCTGGTGGAGGGGCGCACGCTGAAGGACCTGATCCACTCCCGCGGACGCCTCCCCGCGCAGGCGGTGCTGCCGATCGCGAAGCAGCTCTGCCGGGCCCTCGAGGTGGCCCACGAGGCGGGGGTGATCCATCGCGACATCAAGCCGCAGAACCTGGTAGTGGAGCCCGACGGGGTGCTCAAGGTGATGGACTTCGGCATCGCGCGGCTCACCAGCGGGACCTCCGGGATGACGCAGGCCGGGATGGTGGTGGGGACCCCGGAGTACATGGCCCCCGAGCAGCTGCTGGGCGACGACGTGGACCCCCGCGTCGACATCTACGCCGCGGGGGCGGTGCTGTACGAGTGCCTCACCGGGCGCGTCCCCTTCCCGGCCGAGTCGGCGATCACCCTCATCGCCAAGGTGCTCGAGGAAGTGCCCCCCTCCCCGGCCGAGCTCGTCCCGGGAGTGCCGCGCGCCCTCGCGTCGCTGGTGCTGCGCTGCCTCGCCAAGGATCGCGACGACCGACCCCGCTCCGCCGGGGAGCTGCACGACCTGCTGGAGCGGGCCGGGGAGGGGGCGGTGGCCGGGGGCGAGCTCCCGGCGAACGGGCGGCTGGACCCCGCGGGCGCCCTCGGCTGACCGGGCGGCTGGACCCCGCGGCCGCCCTCGGCTGAACGGCCGCCCCCCTGCGGGGTATATTTCGCCGCCATGCTCCGCGCCGCTGCGGCTGCCCCTCCGGTGCAGCCACCCGACGACGAAACGGCGGCCCTCCGCGCACTCGCGCGGCAGATGGCCGCCGTCGCCGACACCACCGAGCTCCTCGCGATCCTCTGCCGCTCCGCTGCTGAACAGAGCCGGGCGGCGGGGGCCGCGGTGGTCGAGGTCCAGGAGGACTGCGGCATCGTGGAGTGCGCGGTCGGTGCCCTCGAGCCGCTCCGCGCGCACAGCTTCCCCCTCGAAGGATCGCTCTCCGAGCGCGCCATCATGGAGCGCTCTCCCGTGCTGGCGACGCAGTACGACCGCCAGGCCTTTCCCCTCGCCGACGCCTTCCACGAGAACGGGCAGGACCAGGTGCTCCTGGTTCCCCTCCTCGCGCACGACCACGTGATGGGGGTGCTGGTCGTGTCGCGCCATGCCCACGCCGCGCTCTTCGACAGCCGCGACGTGCAGCGCCTCGAGGTGATCGCGGACCACGCGTCGCTGGCGCTCTGGAAGGCGCGGCTCCTCGAGCAGGCGCAGGCCGCCGACCGCGCCAAGAGCCGCTTCCTCGCCACCATCTCGCACGAGCTGCGGACCCCGCTCACCGCCCTCACCGGGTACGGCGAGCTCCTCGCCGACCAGGTGATCGGCCCCCTCTCGGAGCAGCAGCTCGACATCCTGGACCGCATGGTCTCGGTGACGCAGCAGCTCTCCACGATGATCGAGGAGATCCTCGCCTACACCTCCCTCGAGGAGGGGACCGAGACCGTGCGGCCGAGCGAATTCCTCGCCGCCGACCTGGCGCACGCGGTGGCCGCGGCCGCCGAGCCCCTCGCCGGCGCGCGCGGGCTCTCGATGGGCTGGCACGCCCCGCCCGAGCCGATCCGCGTGACCAGCGACATCGACAAGGCCCGGCAGATCCTGGCCAACCTGGTCAACAACGCGATCAAGTTCACCGACCACGGGGGGGTGACCCTCGAGGTGGAGCGGCTGGGCCACGACGAGGTGAGCTTCTCGGTGAGCGACACGGGGGTGGGGATCGCCCCCCTCGACCACGAACGGCTCTTCCGGCCCTTCGTGCAGCTCGACACGGGGCTCACCCGCCGGCATGGCGGGACGGGGCTCGGGCTCCACATCTGCCAGCGCCTGGCGGCGCTCCTCGGGGGGCACCTGGCCGTGGAGTCCGAGGTCGGCCGGGGGACCCGGTTCACCCTCGTCCTCCCCCTCGAAAAAGGGGATTAGATTTCACGGTATCATGACCACCCCGATCACCTCCGTCTTCAACGACGGCTACATCGCCGAGTTGTACGAACAGTTCCGTCGCGATCCGAGTTCGCTGGACGAGGGCTGGCGTCAGTTCTTCCGCTTTGCCGAGTCGCTCGGCGGGGTGGCCGGTGGAGGGGCGACGGGGGTCGCAGATGGCGAGCTGCTGCGCACGGCGGCAGGCGCCGCCTCGCTCGTGGCGGCGATCCGCGAGCACGGGCACCTGGCGGTGCCGCTCGACCCGCTCGGCTCCAACCCTCCGGGCGCGCCCGAGCTGACCCCGGAGTTTCACGGGATCACCGAGGCGGACCTGCACCAGGTCCCGCGCGCGGCGCTGGCGAACCTCGTCACCGACGCGGTGCCGGGGAACACCGCCGCGGAGGTGGTGCAGGCGCTGCGCGCGAAGTACTGCGACACGATCGGCTACGAATTCGAGCACCTCGACGAGCAGGACGAGCGCGCCTGGTTCCGCAGCGTGGTCGAGCAGGGCGAGATGACGCAGCCCCTCACCCCGGACGAGAAGGTGGCCCTCCTCCAGCGGCTCACGCAGGTGGACGGCTTCGAGCGCTTCCTCGGGCTGGCGTTCGTGAACGCGAAGCGCTTCTCGATCGAGGGGCTCGACGCGCTGGTGCCGGTGCTCGACGAGGCGATCGCCCGGGCGGCCGCCGCCGGGGCGCGCCGGGCGGTGATCGGGATGGCCCACCGCGGGCGCCTGAACGTGCTGACGCACGTGCTGGGGAAGCCGGCGGGGAAGATCTTCCAGGAGTTCGCCGGCCGGCACCACGAGACGAACAACGCGGCCGGCACCGGCGACGTGAAGTACCACCTCGGCTTCACCGCCACGCGGCAGTTCGGCGGGCAGGCGGTGGAGCTGCAGCTCGTCCCCAACCCGAGCCACCTGGAGGTGGTGAACCCGGTGCTCATGGGGGTGGCGCGGGCCCTCCAGCGCACCGCGGGCGGGCGTGACGAGTCGGGCGTGCTGCCGGTGGCCATCCACGGCGACGCCGCCTTCCCGGGCGAGGGCGTGGTCACGGAGACGCTGAACCTCGCGCAGCTCCGCGCCTACCGCGTGGGTGGGACGCTGCACGTGATCGCGAACAACCAGGTGGGCTTCACCACCGATCCCACCGACGCGCGCTCCACGCACTACTCGAGCGACCCGGCGAAGGGCTTCGGCATCCCGGTGATGCACGTGAACGCCGACGACCTGCAGGCGTGCATCCACGCCGTGCGGATCGCCATCGCCTACCGGCAGCGCTTTGCGCGCGACGTGCTGATCGACCTGGTGGGCTACCGCCGGCACGGCCACAACGAGGCCGACCAGCCGGCGTTCACCCAGCCGAAGATGTACGAGCTGATCAAGGCGCATCCCACCCCCCGCGAGGTGTGGGGGGCGCGGCTCGTCCGCGAGCGCGTGCTGGGGGAGGAGGAAGTGCAGGCGATGGATCGCGCCGTGGCCGGCCAGCTGGGGGCGATGCACCAGCAGGCGATGCAGGCGGGCGGCGACCACGATCCCGTGGAGCACCCGCCCGCCGGGACCCCGCTCGCGGTGCAGACCGCGGTGAAGGGCGAGCAGCTGGTGGCGCTGAACGAGCAGCTCCTCGCCTGGCCGTCGGGGTTCAAGCTGCACCCCACGCTGCAACGCACCCTCCCGCGCCGCCGCGAGGCGCTCACGCAGGGGGGGATCGACTGGGGGCACGCCGAGGCGCTCGCCTTCGGGTCGCTGCTCACCGAGGGGACGAACGTCCGCATCACGGGCCAGGACGCGGAGCGGGGGACCTTCTCGCACCGCCAGGCGGTGGTGCACGACGTGGCCACCGGCGAGGTCTACACGCCGCTCGCGCACCTCCCGAGCGCGACGGGGCGCTTCGAGATCTACAACTCCGCCCTCTCCGAGACGGCGGTGATGGGCTTCGAGTACGGGTTCTCCACCGCGGCCCCCGACGACCTGGTGCTCTGGGAGGCGCAGTTCGGCGACTTCGCCAACGTCGCCCAGCCGATCATCGACCAGTTCATCGCCGCCGACCGCGCGAAGTGGGGGCAGGATTCCTCGATCGTCCTGCTGCTCCCGCACGGCTATGAGGGGCAGGGGCCGGAACACTCCAGCGCGCGCCTGGAGCGGTTCCTCCAGCTCTGCGCGGAGTCGAACATGGTGGTGGCGTACCCGTCCACGCCCGCGCAGTACTTCCACATCCTGCGGCGGCAGGCGCGGAGCCGCGACGGCGCGCGCCGCCCCCTGGTGCTCATGCAGCCCAAGTCGCTGCTGCGCCTCCCGCAGGCGGCGTCGCGGCTCGAGGAGCTGGCCGGGGGCCACTTCCAGCCGGTGATCGACGACGCGGCGGCGCGGGAGCGGCGCGACGAGGTGAAGCGCCTCGTCTTCTGCACCGGGAAGGTCTACTACGACCTCGCGACCGCGGGGGAGCAGCCGGCGCACGTGGCGCTGGTGCGGGTGGAGGAGCTGTACCCGTGGCCGCACGAGCAGGTGGCGGCGATCGTGGACCAGTACCCGAACGTCGAGGAAGTGGTGTGGGCGCAGGAGGAGCCGAAGAACATGGGGGCGTGGACCTTCGTGGGGCCGCGGCTCCGGGCCTCCACCGGCAACATGCTCACGGTGCGGTACGTGGGGCGCCCCGAGCGGGCCAGCCCCGCGGAGGGCTACAAGCAGTCGCACGACGTGGAGCAGGCGCGCATCGTCCAGGACGTGCTCGCGCCCATCACCTCTCGCAAGAAGGCGGGGGTCAAGTGAGGGGGGCGCGGCGGTCACTCCTCGCCGCGTTCGCCCTCCTGCTCGCCGCGCCGCGTTCCGGGTTCGCCCAGGAGCGCGGCGCGGTGGCGTTGGCGGAGTCGGTGCGCGGGCTCGGCAACACGGTGCGGGTGCTGATGATCGGCGCGCACCCGGACGACGAGGACACGCAGCTCATCACCTGGCTCGCCCGCGGGCGCCGGGTGGAGACGGGCTACCTCTCCCTCACCCGCGGCGACGGGGGGCAGAACCTGATCGGCAACGAGCTGGGCCCCGCGCTGGGCGTGGTGCGCACCGAGGAACTGCTCGCGGCGCGCCGGCTCGACGGGGGGCGGCAGTTCTTCACCCGCGCCTACGACTTCGGCTTCTCCAAGAACGCCGAGGAGACCTGGACCCACTGGGCGCACGACTCGCTGCTCAAGGACATGGTGACGATCGTGCGCGCCTACCGGCCGCACGTGATCATCGCGGTGTTCAGCGGCACGCCGCGCGACGGGCATGGGCATCACCAGGCGAGCGGGATCCTCGCGCGCGAGGTGTTCGATGCGGCCGCCGACACGGTGCGCTTCCCGCGCAGCGAGAGCGGGAGCCTCGCGCCCTGGGCGCCGCTCAAGTTCTACCGCGCGCAGCGCTTCAACCCCGCCGACGCGACCGTGGCGATGAACGTGGGGGCGTACAACCCCCTGCTCGGCCGGTCGTACGCGGAGATCGCGGGGGAGAGTCGCTCGCAGCACCTCTCGCAGGCCTTCGGCACGATCCAGCCCAAGGGGGCACGGCTCGACTACGTGCGCCTCGAGGCGTCGCGCGTCGGCGCGCCCAGCGCGCCCGAAGGCGACATCCTCGCCGGTATCGACACGGCGTGGGCGCGCTTCGCCGGCGTCGCCATGCCGGGTGCGGCGCGGGCCGCGCTCGACTCGCTGCCGGGGGCGCTCGACGCGGTGAACGCGTCGCTCTCGCTGCGTCACCCCGGCCAATCCACGGCGCCGCTCGCGCGCTACCTCCAGCTCGCCACGGCGGCGCGCGACTCGCTGATGCGACCCGGGTTCAGCAACGACCCGCGCTCGCGCGACGAATCGCTCTGTCGCGCGTGGGGGGTGGCGCTCTGCGCGGACCCGGTGAAGGGGGACCTCGTCACCACCCTGGATCGCGCGATCCGGCTGGCGTCGTCGGCGCTGCTGGAGTCGGCAGGGATCGCGGTGGAGGCGCTTGCGCCGCGCGAGGTGGTCGCCACCGGCGATACCCTGCCCATCGCGCTCGAGGTGTTCAATCGGGGGGGCGAGGTGGTGCAGCTGCTCGGCACCGGGGCGACGCAGACGCAGGTGAACCTCCAGCCGGCGCCGGTCACCATCCTGCCGGACAGTTCCGCGCGCACCACCCTTCCCTTCGTGCCGAGCCGGATGGTTCGACCCACCATGCCCTGGTGGCTCGAGCGCGACCGCAACGGCGACATGTTCCGCCTCCAGGCCGAGCGCGCGTCGAGCAGCGTGCCGTTGCTGAACCTGGTGGTGGGGGAGGACCGGATCCCGGCGATGACCGCGCGGGCAACGGTGCGCATCGCCGGCGTGCCGGTGGAGGCGGAGGCTCCGGTCGTCCACCGATACGCCGACCCGGCGCGGGGCGAGATCCGTCGCCCCATCGCGGTCACGCTGCCGGTGACGGCGCTGCTGGAGCGTAGCGTGGAGTACCTCCCGGCGAATCGCCCCGTGAGCCGCCGGATCACGGTGCACCTCCAGTCGGGCTCCACGAGCCCGCGTGTGGTCGGCCTCGGGTACCTGCTGCCGGACGGAATGCGCCTGGACAGCGCGCCTCCCAAGGTGACGGTGCCTCCCATGGGGCAGCTCGCGGTGCCGGTGCGCGTGCGGAGCCGGCTCAGCCCGGGGCAGTACGTGTTCAACGCCACGGCCACCGACTCCACGTCCGGGATCGCCACGAGCAACGGGTACGTCATGATCGACTACCCGCACATCCGCCCGCAGCGCTTCTACCGGCCGGCGGCGGTCCTGCTTTCGGCAGTGGACGTGACCGTGCCGGCGGCGCTCAACGTGGCCTACGTGGCCGGCGTGAGCGACGACGTGGCGCCGATGCTCCAGCAGCTGGGCGTGCGCGTGACCGTGCTCGACGCCGCGCAGCTCGCCACCGCCGACCTGTCGCGGTTCACCACGCTGGTCATCGGCCCGCGCGCCTACCAGGCGAGCGACGCCCTGGCCGCGCTGGCGCCGAAGGTGATCGCCTTCGCGCGCGCCGGGGGCACGGTGGTGATGCAGTATGGGCAGCAGGAGATGCAGCGCCCGGGCTTCCTGCCCTACCCGGTGACGATCGCCCCGCGCACCGCCGATCGCGTCACCGACGAGAACGCGGCGGTGACGGTGCTCGACCCGGCGGCGAAGGTGCTCACCTGGCCGAACCGGATCGGCGACGCCGACTGGGCGAACTGGATCCAGGAGCGGGCGGTGTACATGCCCCGCACCTTCGACCCCGCCTGGAAGCCGGTGATCGAGATGCACGATCCCGACGAGCCGCCGGTGCAGAGCGGGATCCTCGTGGCGAAGGTGGGGCGCGGGACCTTCGTGTACACTACGCTCGCCTTCTTCCGCCAGCTTCCCAACGGCGTGCCCGGTCCGGCTCGCCTGTTCGTGAACCTCCTCGCGGCGGGGTTGCCCCCGCAATAAGTCGCTCGCGCCGGCTTGGGCCCCTCGGACCGATACGGCCGCGCACGGAAACGCACTGACCCGGCTTCGCCGGGACAGGGAAACGCACAGAAGTGTCCCGGCGCGGGCGCGGTTCCTGGCACCCGCACGAGAGAAACGTTGGTGGGTCCAGTCGGCGCGCAAAGCTTCCCGCGCCGAGGAGCCAACCCAGCTTCGTCTTCTTCGGCCCCGGCGCACGGAGTACCGTTGCGCGTGGGGCCGATCAGTGCGTTTCCGTGTCCCGGCGAAGCCGGGTCTGTGCGTTTCTGTGTCCGGCAGTATCGGTCTGAGGGACCCGACGTCAGCCGGGTCGGGCCGGGTCGGTACCCCACGCCCCCCTCCCGAAGTTACCTTTTCCGCATGCGACGCCTCCCGCTCCCCTTCCGCGCAGCCCTGCTCCTGGCCGCCCTCGTGTCCGCGTGCGGCGCGGAGGGAGGCAAGACGGTCCTCACCGTCTACTCGCCCCACGGCAAGGAGCTGCTCACGCACTACGAGCAGGCCTTCGAGCAGGCCCACCCCACGGTGGACGTGCAGTGGGTGGACATGGGGTCGCAGGAAGTGCTCGACCGCCTGCGCGCCGAGAAGGCGAACCCGCAGGCCGACCTCTGGTTCGGCGCCCCCGCCGAGAGCTTCGCCCGCGCGGCGGGCGAGGGACTGCTCGCCCCGTACGCGCCCTCCTGGGCCGCCGCCGTCCCCGCCGACGCGCACGATGCGCGCGACCTCTGGTACGGCACCTACCTCACCCCCGAGGTGATCGCGTACAACTCGGCGGTGGTGAGCGAGGCCGAGGCGCCGAAGGACTGGGACGCCGTCCTCGACCCGAAGTGGACCGGGAAGGTGCTCATCCGCGACCCCGTGGCCTCGGGCTCGATGCGCGCCATCTTCGGCGGGATCCTCGGGCGCTCCCTCGCGCAGACGGGGAGCACCGCGCAGGGCTGGGAGTGGCTCCGCCGGCTCGACGGGCAGACCAAGGAGTACGTGCTCAACCCCACCATGCTGTACCAGAAGCTGGGGCGGCAGGAAGGGGTGATCACCCTCTACAACATGCCCGACATCGCCACCCTCGAGCAGCGCACCAAGATCCCGGTAAAGTACGTGCTCCCCGCGAGCGGCACCCCGCTCCTCGTGGACGGGATCGCGCTGGTGAAGGGCTCGCCGCGCGACAGCATCGCGCGCGCCTTCTACGAGTTCGTCACCACGAAGGAGGCGCTGCTCGCGGCGGCGAAGGATTACCTGCGCATCCCCGCGCGCCGCGACATGCCCGAGGACTCGCTGCCGGGGTGGATCCGCGACGCGCGCGCCGCGATCAAGCCGATGCCGGGGAACGCGGCGCTCATCGCCGACTCCCTCGACAGCTGGATGAAGACCTGGGACGCGACGGTCAGGAACTCGCGTCGCGGCCGCTGAGGTCGCGCGCATGACGACCGGCGCCCTCACCCTCCAGGGAGTGACGCGCCGGTATCCCGGCGCGACCACCGCCGCGGTGGACGACGTCACCCTCGAGGTGCGGCCGGGGGAGCTGATGGCGCTGATCGGCGCCTCCGGCTCGGGGAAGACCACCACGCTGCGGATCGCGGCGGGGTACGAGCGGCCCGATGCCGGCCAGGTGCTGCTGCGCGATGCCTCGGGTGCCTCGCGCGACATCACCAGCGTGGCGCCGCAGGGGCGCGGCTTCGGGATGGTGTTCCAGCACTACGCGCTCTTCCCGCACCTGAGCGTGGCGGAGAACGTGGCGTTCGGGCTCGAGGCGCGCGGGGTCGCGAAGCGCACGCGCCTCGAGCGCGCGCGGCAGGCGCTGGAGCAGGTGGGGCTCGGCCACGCCGGCGGGCGCGCGGTGCAGGCGCTCTCCGGGGGGGAGCAGCAGCGCGTCGCCCTCGCGCGCGCGCTCGTGATCGAGCCCCCCGTGCTCCTGCTCGACGAGCCCCTGTCCAACCTCGATCCCAAGCTCCGCGAGTCCACCCGCGACGAGCTGCGTGCGATGCTGCACCGCCTCGGGGTGACCGCGCTCTTCGTCACGCACGACCAGGAGGACGCCTTCGCCATCGCCGACCGGGTGGCGATGCTGCGCTTCGGACGGCTGCTCCAGGTGGGCACTCCCGAGGCGCTGTACCGCACCCCGGCGTCGCGGCACGTGGCGGAGTTCATCGGCCGCGGCACCCTCCTCCCCGCGACGCGCGTGGGCGACCGCGCGCGCGTCACCATCGGCGGGATGACGCTCGAGAGTGGCGCGCAGTGCCACGGCACCCCGCCGGCGGATGCCTGCATCGCGGTGCTGCGCCCCGAGTCGCTCACGCTCTCCCCGGCCGAGGGCGGTGAGGGATGGCCGGGTCGGATCGAGTTCCGGCGCTTCGCGGGCGGGCACCTCGCCTATCGCGTCGCGCTCGCCGACGCCGTGGCGGTGGAGGTGGCGACCGACGATGGGCGCTGGCGCGAGGGAGACGCGGTGCGCGTGCGGGTCGGCGACGCGCCCATCGCGCTCGTGCCGGCATGACCGCCGTCATCCCGAGGCGAAGCCGAGGGACCTGGCCCGGGCGCGCCGGGGCCAGGTCCTTCGCTTCGCTCGGGATGACGGCGGGATCGTTCGCGCTCCTCGCCATCCTCGCCTGGACCGTCGTCTACCCCAACCTCACCGTCATCGCGGGATCGTTCGCCCGCGGCACCGCCGACTGGCGCGCCTTCCTCGCCAGCCCCGCCGATCGCGAGGCGACCATCTCGACGCTCGTCGTGTCGGTGGGCTCGGTGGTGGCGGCGCTGCTCGTGGGGCTGCCCCTCGCCTTCCTCCTCGGCCGCGTGGAGTTCCGGGGGCGGCGCGTGCTCAGCGCGGTGGCCACCCTCCCCGCCGCGCTCCCCCCGCTGGTGGGCGTGCTCGCCTTCCTCTTCCTCTACGGGGAGAGCGGGGTGGTGACACGCGCCGTGCAGCGCACCTTCGGCCTCGCCGCACCCCCCTGGTCGCTCACCGGCCTCTCGGCGATCATCTTCGTGCACGCGTACACGATGTACGTGTACGTCTTCCTCTTCGTGAGCGCGGGGCTCGAGCGGTACGACACCACGCTCGACGAGGCGGCGGCGGGGCTCGGGGCGCGCGGCTGGTTCCGGCTGCGCCGCGTCACGCTCCCCCTCCTCACGCCGAGCATCGCCGGGGCGATGCTCCTCGTCTTCATGAGCGCGCTGGGCTCCTTCTCCGCCCCCTACGTGTTCGGGGGCGGGCAGCGCGTGCTCGCCACGCAGATCCTCGTGTCGAAGCTGAATGGCGACATGGGGCTCGCCTACGTGGAGACCACCGTGCTCGCGCTGGCGGCGGTGGGCGCGCTCGTGCTGCTGCGCTGGATGGAACGGCGCCGGCAGTATGCGTCGGTGGGGAAGGGGCGGGCGACGCGCAACGTGGTGCGCAGCCCGCTGCTCCGCACCCTCGCCCCGGTCCTGGCGGTGGTGGTGGTGGTGTTCCTCGTGCTCCCGCACGCGATGGTGGTGCTGGTGGCCTTCGCCCGCGATGGCGCCTGGACCACGCAGGTGCTCCCCCCGGAGTACACCACCGACAACTTCCGCCGCCTCGGCACCGACCCGCAGCTCTGGCGGCCGATCGTGAACTCGGTGGGGATGTCGGCGGTCTCCACCGCGGCGAACGTGATCTTCTGCTTCGCGGCGGCGTACGTGGTGGTGCTCACCCGCGCCCCCGGGCGCCGCGCGGTGCAGGTGCTCTCGGCGCTCCCCTGGGCGATCCCGGCCACGGCGATCGCTTTGGGGCTCGCCGCCACCTTCGACCGCAACGACCCCGGGTCGGCCAGGGTCCTGCTCGTGGGGACCTTCTGGATCCTCCCCCTCGCGTACTTCATCCGCAACATCCCCGTGGTGACGAGCGCGGTGGAGGGCTCCCTGCGGCAGATGGACCCGTCGCTGGAAGATGCGGCGCGCGGACTGGGCGGCTCCTGGTGGCTCACCATGCGGCGGGTGGTGCTCCCCGCGGCGCGGCCGGGGCTCGTGGCCGGCACGATGCTCGCCGGCATCGCGGCCGTGGGGGAGTTCGTGGCGAGCGTCGTGCTGTACACGCACGCGAACCGCCCCATCTCGATGGAGATCCTGGGGCAGCTGCGCGCCCTCAACCTGGGGACGGCCGCGGCCTACAGCGTGCTGCTGATCCTGCTCGTGCTCGCGATCACCCTCGCGGCACGCTGGGCCGAGGGGCGGTGGACGCGCGCGGAGACCTTCGGGGGGAGCGGGGCATGAGTGCCGGGTACGTGCAGGCGCCGCGGGCGCGGCCGCGGGTGGTGATCGTGGGGGGCGGCTTCGCGGGGCTGAGCGCCGCCCGCGTGCTGAAGCGCGCGCCGGTCGACGTGCTCCTCCTCGATCGCACGAACCACCACCTGTTCCAGCCGCTCCTCTACCAGGTGGCCACCTCGGTGCTGGCCGCGACCGACATCACCGTGCCGATCCGCTGGGCGCTGCGCAAGCAGCGGAACACGCGCGTGCTCATGGCCGACGTGCGCGAGGTGGACGTGCCGCGGCGCGTGGTGCGGGTGGACGACGACCGGCGCGAGATCCCCTGGGACTACCTGGTGCTGGCGGCGGGGGCGCGGCACTCGTACTTCGGGCACGACGACTGGGAGCCGGTGGCACCAGGGCTCAAGAGCATCGACGACGCGCTGCACATCCGCAACCGCTTCCTCCTCGCCTTCGAGCGCGCGGAGAAGACCCCCGACGAGGGGGAACGCCGCGCGCTGCAGACCTTCGTGGTGGTGGGCGGCGGGCCCACCGGGGTGGAGCTCGCCGGCATGCTCCCCACCATCGCCACCCGCACGATGAAGCACGAGTTCCGCACCATCGATCCCGCGCAGACGCGGGTGATCCTGGTGGAGGGCGGACCGCGCATCCTCCCCACCTTTCCCGAGGAGCTGGCGACGCGCGCGCGCCACGACCTGGAGAAGCTGGGGGTGCAGGTGTGGACACGGAGCATCGTCACCGGCGTGGACGAGCGCGGGGTGAACATGGGGGACGAGCGGCTCGAGGCGCGCACCGTGTTCTGGGCCGCGGGGAACGCCGCGTCGCCCCTGGGGAGGCAGCTCGGCGTGCCGGTGGACCGCGCGGGCCGGGTGACGGTCCTCCCCGACCTCTCGATTCCCGGCCACCCCGAAGTGTTCGTGGTGGGCGACCTCGCCGCCGCCAGTTCCGACGGTACCCCGGTGCCGGGGGTGGCGCCCGCCGCGAACCAGCAGGGGACGCAGGCGGCGCGCAACATCATCCGCTCGATCGCGGGCGAGCCGCGGCTGCCCTTCACCTATCGCGACAAGGGGAACCTGGCGACGATCGGCCGCGAGTACGCGGTGGCCGACTTCGGCCGCTTCCGCCTCACCGGCCGGCTCGCGTGGTGGTTCTGGCTCTTCGTCCACATCATGTACCTGGCCGGCTTCCGCAACCGCCTGTCGGTGCTGGTCGAGTGGGCCTACGCCTTCCTCACCTACCATCGCGGGTCGCGGCTGATCACCGGCGTGCGCGCGGCGCGGCCGCGCGGCGACCAGGCGCCGCCCCCCCACGTCGCCCCCCGCTAGCGCCGAGCCCGCCCACTCATCGTCGCCTCGGCGATCCGCAGCATGCGTCCGCCCGCGTGGTTGCGCTGGTGCATCTTCACCTCGCCCGTGGGCGCCGGCGCGGCCGGGGCCGCCCCGGATGCGCGGAACTTCCGGTTGTGCGCCATCAGCACCTGGATCGCCTTCTGCCGCCCCTCGCCCTCCTGCACCCACTCGGCGCGGCCGCTCACGATCACGGACCGCCATCCTTCACCGGGGCCCACTTCCGTGACGGTCACGCTCACGCGCGGGTTGGCATCGAGCACCCGCGTCTTCCGCCCCTCGGAGATGCCCACGTAGAGGTCGCCCGAGTCGGGGTCGAAGCCGTAGAACATGGGCACCCCATACGGTTCGCCCGCGTCGGACATGCAGACCACGGCGAGCCGCTGGGCGCCGAGCACGGCGTGGCACTCCGCGTCGCTCAGCACCTCGATGGTCGCCGCACCCGGCCCCTGGGATCGATTCTCGCTCATCGTCATTCCCGGAAATTTTCATGGAATCAAGCCGCGACGGCCCCGGCGCGGAACCGGCGCTCCCCCGACCGCGCCCGACGCGCTTTCCCTGTCGGAATCCCGCCGGATTCCCTACGCGGGGGTGCGTGACTTGCGCGTGGGACGCCGCGTCGGTGGGGCGCTTTGCGCGCGATGACCGCCGTGTCGCACCGGGGATGCGGCCCCCGCGCTGGTCGTGCGCAAAGCCGTGACGCAGGGGGAAGCCCCGTCGGAATGCCGGCGGGGCTTCCGTGCGTCAGGTCACATGATCGGGGCGGTGCGCGGCCAGGGATGCAGCGCTTCGAGCTGGCGGGCGGCGGAGAGCAGCATCCCCTCCCCGCCGGGCGCGGCCACGAGCTGCACTCCCACCGGCAGCCCGTCCGGATGCAGTCCCGCGGGCACGGTGAGCGCGGGGAAGCCGGCGTAGTTCCACGCACCGGCGAATGGGGCGAAGCGCACCGCGCTCCACACGTTTCGGAGCCAGCCGCGGCGGCTCCACCCGTCGGCCTCCACCGCGGTGCGCGCGAGCGACGGGGTGAGGAGCAGGTCGTGCGACGCGAAGAACGCGCCCTGCATCGCGCGCCACTGCTCCGCGTCGCGCTCGCGCACCAGTCCGAGCCGGTTCACCACGCGCCCGATCGCCGCCTGGTGGCTGGTGCGCGCCTCCAGCGCGCCCTGGGCGTCGCCGAGGAGCGCCGTGTCGCGCGCGGTGCCCCCCATCCACCGCGCCATGATCGCGGCCACGTGCCGCGTCGTGACGCGGGGCGCGTCGTCCACCACCTCGTGGCCCGCGTCGGCGAGTGCGCGCGCCGCGCGCTCCGTGGCGCGCACGAACTCGCGGTCCACGCGGATTCCCGGCGTGGGCGCGGCGGTGGCGACGGCCACCCGCAGGCGGCGCGGGGGCGGCTCCACGCGCGCGAGCGCGGGATTCCCGGCGAGCACCGAGAGCAGCAGCGCCGCGTCGCGCACCGTCGTCGCCAGCGCGCCGTTCTCCGCCATCCCGTACCACGACTCGGCCCCGAGCTGCGAGGGGACCACTCCGCGCCCCGGCTTGACCCCCACCAGCCCGCAGGCCGCGGCGGGGATCCGGATGGACCCGAGGCCGTCGTTGCCGTGGGCGATGGGGACCATCCCGGCCGCCACGGCGGCGGCGCTCCCGCCCGAGGAGCCGCCGGCGGTGCGCCGGAGGTCCCAGGGATTCCGGGCGGTGCCCATCGCTCCGTCGGTCCAGGGCCAGAGGCAGAGCTCCGGCACCCGGGTGATTCCCACGATCACGGCTCCCGCGTCGCGCAGTCGCTGCACCACGGGATGATCCGCCGGGCTGGGGACGTCTGGAGTGGCGCGGGTCCCCACCCGCATCGGTTCCCCCGCGACCGGCACGTTGTCCTTCACCGCCACCGGCACCCCCGCAAGGGGAAAGGCGGAGAACCCCGGCCGGGCCCGCAGGCGGGCCGCCTCGGCGAGGGCCCGGTCGGCGAGCACCCGCTGGAAGGCGCCCACGCGCGCGTCGAGGTGGGCGATGCGATCGAGGTGCGCCCGCACGACCTCCACCGCATCGAGCTCCCCGCTCCGGACCTTCGCGGCGATCTCGGTCGCGGTGAGGCCCACGATCCCGGCGCTGGCAGTGGCTGGCATGCCGCGAAACTACACGGGGAGCCGATCCCCGCCACCTTCCTTGCCCCCCGGCGGTCCGGGAGCAATGGTTCACCACCCCCCGGAGCGATGCCCACGATCCGCGTCACCTTCCTCCTGTTCGCCGCCGCCTGTGCCGCGCATCACCCGAGCGACCCGCTCGAGCGGCAGGTGGAGGCGGTGACGGGCGCGGTCCGGGCGAGCTACGGCTCCGCGGTGCGCCGGGTGGTGCGGATCCTTCCTCCGCGTGGCACGGGGGTCCCCACCTGCCCCCGCGAGGCGGAGGGGTTTGGTGACGTGGGATACCTGCTGGTGGTGCAGGAGCGGGAGATCGGGGCCGAGATGGCGGTGGTGGTGGCCACCGTGGTGTGCCGCCGGGAATTCCGCCAGCGGCTCCAGGAGGAGTTCATGAGCATCACCGAGCGCTTCACCCTGGAGCGCCGGGGGACCCGGTGGCAGGTCGTCGCCCGGCAGGTGATCGAGGACCGCGCGCGGTGACGCGTGGCGCGCGTCGTTGACACAACGGCTGCTCGGTCGTCAACTTGCTGTCGCAGGGCCCGTCGATGCAGGCGTGCCACGGCCGATCCCGGTCCCGCGCCCGACGTTCCCCCCAGATGTCCGTCAAATCGTCTGCCGTCATGGACGGACGCCTCGGCGCCTCGCCGGCCCTCCTCTCCGCCCTCGTCGAAGCCCTCCCGCTCGCCGTCGCGATCTTCGACGCCGAGCTGCGGCTGGTCCGCGCCAACGCGCGATACCTGGAGCTCACGGGACTGGACGCCGACACCGCGGACCAGCGGTCGATCTACGACGCCTTCCCCAATGCCCTGGCGGACGTGGCGGGGGAGATCGACACCACCATGCAGGGCTCCGAGCCGGTCGCCCTGCGGCTGAGCTTCCAGCAGGCCTCGGGGGAACGGGTGGTGGACGCCACCTTCGTCCCCCTGGTGCAGGACGGGGCGCCCGCGGGGCTGCTCTTCGCCGGGGGCGACGTCACCGAGCGCGAGCGCCTGCGTGAAGACCTCGCCAGCTCCGTGGCGGAGCTGGAATCGATCTTCGACGTGATCCCCGACTCGGTGCGCGTGGTGGATGGCGGGGGGCGCACCCTGCGCCAGAACGCGCAGGCGCAGCAGGAACACGGCTCGACGCGCGCCACGACGATGCAGGAGCTCTGGCAGCTCGACCGGCCGCGGCGCCTCGACGGGACGAGCCTGTTCGTGCACGAGCATCCGACCGCGCGCGCCCTGCAGGGGACGCGGATCCGCGGCGAGGTGCTGAGCGTGCGCCGCAACGAGGGGGCGGGGGCGGTGATCGAGGTGAGCGCGAACCCGCTGCGCGACCCCGAGGGGGCGGTGCGCGGCGCGGTGACGGTGGAGCGCGACGTGACGGAGCGCGTGCGGCTGCAGCGGCAGCTCGAGGAGGAGGCGCGCCGCACCGCGGAGCTGTACGAGCGGGTCTCCACCGAGGCCGAGCGGCTCGAGCGCATGGTGCAGGAGCGCACGCAGGAGCTGCTCGCGCTGCAGGAGGCGCGCGCGCGCGAGCGGCGGCTCGCCGCGGTGGGACAGCTGGCCGCCGGGGTGATGCACGACGTGAACAACGCGCTCAACCCGATCATGGCCGCCGCCTACCTGCTCGACGCGAACGCGGAGAACCCGGTCGCCGTGCGCGATTACGCGGTGCGCATCGCCAAGGCGGCCGAGACCGGCGCCGCGACGGCGGCGCGCGTGGGCCGCTTCATCCGCCAGGATCCCGCGCAGGGCGAGGGCGACGAGCTGGTGGACCTCGCCACGATCGCCGACGAGGTGGTGGCAATGACGCGTCCCCTCTGGGCGGGCCGCGCGAAGGGGGGGGCGATCCGCTACGAGAGCGACCTCACCCCGGGGGCGGTGGTCCGCGGCATCCCGGGGGAGCTCCGCGAGGCGCTGCTCAACCTGGTGCAGAACGCACTCGACGCGATGACCGGCGGCGGCACCCTCCGCATCGTGACGCGGAACGAAGGGGCGCGCGCCATGGTCGAGGTGAGCGACACCGGGGTGGGGATGAGCCCGGAGGTGCGCGAGCGGGCGTTCGACCCGTTCTTCACCACCAAGGGGCGCGCGGGCACGGGGCTGGGGCTGGCGGAGGTGTACGGGGTGGCGAAGCGTCACCGCGGCGTGGCCGAGATCGATTCGGCCCCGGGCACCGGCACGCTGGTGCGCCTCGCCTTCCCGCTCGCGGTAACGCCCGCGCCACAACAGGTGATTACTCCCAGCACCGGCACACCGCGGCGCGTACTGCTGGTGGAGGACCATCCCGACAGCCGCGACTTCGTGCGGGCCGTCCTCGAGACGGAGGGCCACTCGGTGGCGGTGGCGGGGACGGTGGCGGACGCGATGTCGCGCCTCGAATCCACCGTCGTGCCCTTCGACGTGCTCGTGACCGACATCGGGCTCCCCGACGGGAGCGGGTGGGACCTGGTGGCGTTCGCGCGGAGCGTATGGCCGAGCATACGAGTTGGGGTGGTCACCGGATGGGAACCGCGCCCGGGCGCGGGCCCCACCCCCGACTTCCTGCTCCGCAAGCCGGTCCGCACCACCGAGCTGCTCGACCGCGTCGCCGGGGACCGTCCCGCATCGGCGACCTGACAACTATACATTCCAGCAATGCCAGACTCCGGACCAATCCGCATCCTGCTCGCCGAAGACGATCACAACGCGCGCTCGATCCTCGTCGAGCTGCTTGGCGCGCTCGGACACGTCGTCGTCGCCGAAGTCGCCACCGGCCGGGAGGCGGTGGAGCGCGCGCTCGACGTGGCCCCCGACGTGGTGCTGCTCGACGTGCACATGCCCGACGGCTCGGGGATCGAGGCCGCGGAGAAGATCACGCACGGCGTGCCCGGCACCGCGGTGGTGCTGTTCAGCGGCGACCAGACGATCCAGCTGAGCGACCAGCAGGTGGCGGCGACGGCGGCGATCGCCTTCCTGCCGAAGCCGACGCCCCCGCGCGTGCTCGACTCCACGCTGCGGCTCGCGCATTCGCGCGCGAAGGAGCTGGCGGAGGCGCGCAAGGACGCCGCGTCGGCGAAGCAGGCGCTCGAGAACCGCAAGACGATCGAGCGCGCGAAGGGAATCCTGATGCGCCGCACCGGGTCGTCGGAGCAGGAGGCCTACCGCATCCTGCAGCGCACGTCGCAGGACCGCTCGGTGCCGATGGTCGAGATCGCGCGCGCCGTCCTCGAGTCCGAGCCGACCGCGCAGTAACAGCTCCGCCGACGCTCAACTCGTCTCGCCGGGGCCCGGCGCGCCGGGCCATTGGCACCGACGATTGAGCAGATCGAGCGGATCGAGCGGAAACGGCAACCCCAAATGAATGGGGTTGCCGTTTTCCGCTTGATCTGCTCCATCCGCTCGATCGGCAGTTCACGATGTGCGGGCGCGAGCCGCTCGCGTCACGAGGGTTGTGGCGCGCCCGGCTCCTGGTACCGCTCCATCCCGATCCCGAACCACATCGAGCCGAGCACCAGCGCGCTCGCGATGTAGTACGGGAGCCCCACCGCGCGGTCGAAGAGGAAGCCCGCCACGATCGGGAAGAGCACGCGCGCGATGCCGCCGAAGGTCTGCTGCACCCCCATGTACAAGCCGCGCTCGTACGAGGGGATCACGCGCGAGAGGAGCGCCGTCACGCAGGGGAAGGTGAAGGCGGTGCCGAGGGGGAGCAGCCCCACCGCGAGCGCGAGCGGCACGAACGAGAGCACCCCCGCGGGGTGCGCCCCCGCCTCGCCGCGCAGCATCGCCGCCACCTGGTCGGCCCCGGGGAGGTGCGGGGAGAGAGGGAGCGCCAGCAGCCCCATGGCGAGCAGCAGCTGCCCGAGCCGCGAGAGGCGCGCCTCGCCGTAGCGGTCCACCGCCCGCCCCAGGATCCCCGCGCGCGTGAGCACGCTCACGATCCCGGTGTACATGTAGAAGAAGCCGATCGTCTTCGCCGTCACGCCGTAGCGCGCCGAGAGGAAGAGCGCGAGCACCGCGTTCGAGCCCTGGAATGCGCCCATGCCGATGGCGTACATCCAGATCAGGCGCGACGCGGGCTCGGTGGGATGCGTCGCCAC
The DNA here is from genome assembly GCA_036401195.1 of Gemmatimonadaceae bacterium. Taxonomy (GTDB): domain Bacteria; phylum Gemmatimonadota; class Gemmatimonadetes; order Gemmatimonadales; family Gemmatimonadaceae; genus JACDHQ01. The sequence goes on along the minus strand of DASWVQ010000323.1, from coordinate 9,101 downwards.
GCGCAGCACCGCCTCGCGCGAGCGCCCCGGCCTGCGCGCGTGCGCCGCGTCGCTCGCGTCGCGCGACTCCTCGAGGAAGCGCCAGGCGAAGGCGATGTTCACCACGCAGAGCGACGCGGCCAGCAGCCCCGGGGTGTGCTTCCCCGCGCCGAGCGAGAGCGAGCCGAGCACCGGCCCGAGGGCGACGCCCGCGTTGGTCGCCGCCGAGAGCCAGCCCAGCCCCTTGGCGCGCTCCTCCGGCTTCACCGCGTCGGCCACGTACGCCTGGATCACGCTCACCGTCCCGCCCCCCGCCCCCTGCACCAGCCTGGAGAGGAAGAGGAGCCAGAGCGAGTCGGCGTACGCGAACACCACGTACGCGATCGCCGAGGCGGTGAGCCCCACCAGCAGCGCGGGGCGCCGCCCGTACTTATCCGAAAAGCGCCCCCAGATGGGGGCGCTCACCAGCTGCGCGATCGCGAACGACGAGATGAGGAGCCCCACCACCAGCCCGCCCGCTCCCAGCGACTTCGCGTAGAAGGGGAGCAGGGGGATGACCATCAGCAGCCCCACCATGTCGATGAAGGCCGTGATCATCAGTGCCACGAGCTTCCCCATCGACGACGTGCCGGCCGGCGCCGGCGACGCGACGCGCCCCGCTGGTGGTCCCGCGGGATCGCTCACTCGGACACTTTCCCCACCGCGGCCGGTCCCACCACGCGCCCCACCACCCCCGCGAGCGCCACGATCGTGAGCAGGTAGGGGATCATCTCCACGAACTGCGAGGGGATCACCCCGGCGCCCTGCAGGCGGATCTGGAAGGTCTCCGCCGCGGCGAACAGCAGGCAGGCGAGGGCGACGCGCACCGGGTCCCAGCGGCCGAAGATCACCGCGGCGAGGGCGATGAAGCCACGCCCCGCGCTCATCTGGTCGGTGAACTGGTGCTGGTCGAGCGCCAGGTACACGCCCCCGAGTCCCGCGAGCGCGCCGGAGAGCAGCGTCGCCAGGTAGCGCACGCGCGCCACCGGCACCCCCACGGAGGCCGCGGCCTCGGGGTGCTCACCCACCGCGCGCACGCGCAGCCCGAAGGGGGTGCGGTAGAGCAGCCAGGCCAGCACCGGCACCCCGAGCACGCCGAGCCAGATGAGCGGGTTGGTGGCCAGCGCCAGGAAGCCGGTGCCGCTCTGCGCGAGGGTGAAGCCGGGGATGCGCGGGGAGTTCGACGACGAGTCGAAGGCGAAGCGCAGGAAGAAGCGCGTCAGCCCCACCACCAGCAGGTTGATCGCGACGCCCACCACCACCTGGTTGGCGCGGAAGCGGATCGACGACACCGCGTAGAGCAGCGCCATGAGCATCCCGCCCAGCGCGCCGGCGAGGAGCCCGACCCACGGGCTCCCGCTGTAGTACGCCCCCAGGGCGCCGGCGAAGGCGCCGGAGAGCAGGTACCCCTCGAGGGTGAGGCCGATGAGCCCCGCGCGCTCGCTCATCACCCCGCCCCCCGCCGCGAACAGGTAGGGGATGGCGATGCGCAGCGTCTGCGCGAGGAAGGGGAGCAGGGCGAGCTCCATCAGTCGGCCCTCCGGCGCGCGCCGCGCAGCAGCCGGCGCACTTCGGGCACCGAGATGGCGATGGCGATGATCACCACCGCCTGGAGCACGTCCACCATCTGCTTCGGCACGAGGGCGTTCACCGCGAGCCCCCCCTGCGAGAGGGTGGCGAAGAGGAGCGCGGCGAAGATCACCCCGATCGGGTGGTTGCGCCCCACCAGCGCCACGGCGATCCCGAGGAAGCCGGCGCCGGTCGCGAACCCTTCCTCGTAGTAGTGCTTGTAGCCGAGCACGTAGTTGAGCCCTCCCAGCCCCGCGATCGCGCCGGAGAGCGCCATCGTGCGCCAGAGGACCCCCGGCACGTGCACCCCGCCATACTCCGCCGCTTCCGGCTGGAGGCCCACCGCGCGCAGCTCGAAGCCGCGCCGGGTGCGGAAGAGGTACCACCAGCCGGCCACGGCGGTGAGGATCGCCAGCGCGATGGTCACGTTCGCCGCCGAGCCCCGGAAGGCGCCGATGAAGTCGGCGAAGCGCGGGAGCGCGCCGCTCCCGATCGTGGCGGTGTGCAGCGTCTCCGGCTCGTGCAGGTGCGCCGACACGAAGTAGGCGAGCAGCGCGAGCACGACGAAGTTGAGCATGATCGTCGTGATCACCTCGTGCGCGCCGTAGCGCGCGCGCAGCCAGCCCGGCACCGCGCCCACGACCCCGCCCCCCAGCGCCGCGGCGATGACGTAGAGCGGGAAGACGAGCAGCGCCGGCAGCCCCGTGGGCAGCAGCAGCCCCACCACCGCGGCCATGAAGCCCCCGGCCGCCAGCTGCGACTCGGCGCCGATGTTGAACAGCCCCGCGCGCATCCCGAGCGCCACCGCCAGCCCGGTGAAGGTGAGGGTGGTCGTCTTGTAGAGCACCTGGCCCAGCCCGTACGCGTTCCCCCACGTGCCCTCGAGGAGGAGCTTGTAGACCGCGGCGGGGGACTGGCCGAAGGTGATGATGAGGAAGTCGCCGATCACCAGCGCCACCAGCAGGGCGACGACCGGGGGGAGGATCGCCTCCTCCAGCTTCGCGCGCGCCGAGTGGCGCATGCTGGTGCGGGCGGGTTCGGTGGCGAAGCCGGAGGTGGGGCCTGGTGCCGCGCCGGTGGTCATCGGGAGCTCCTCATGCGGCCCGTGCTTCGCCGCTCGCGCCGGTCATGAATGGTCCCAGGGTGTCGGGGGTGGCCTCGCCGCGCGGCAGCACGGTCACGATGCGCCCGCCGTACATCACCGCCACCCGGTCCGAGAGGGCGAGCACCTCGGCGAGGTCGGCGGAGACGAGCAGCACCGCCTTGCCGGCGTCGCGCGCCGCGCGAAGCTGCGCGTGGATGAACTCGATCGCGCCCACGTCCACGCCCCGCGTGGGCTGCGCGGCGAGGAGCACGCGGAAGTCGCGCCCCATCTCGCGGGCGATGACGATCTTCTGCTGGTTGCCGCCGGAGAGGGCGCGCGCCGCGAGTGCGGGGTCGGCGGGGCGGATGTCGAAGCGCTGCACCTGCGCCGCCGCGTTCCGCGCCACCGCCGCCTGGTCGATGCGCCCCCCCTTCGAGAAGCGGTGCTGCTGCCCCAGGATCAGGTTCTCGGCGACGGAGTAGTCGAGGATCAGCCCCCGCTGGTGCCGGTCCTCGGGGATGTGCGAGAGTCCCGCGTCGCCGCGGGCGCGCACGTCGAGCGCGGTCACCTCGGCGTCGCCGAAGCGGATGCTCCCGCTCACCACTGGCCGGAGCCCCGCGAGCGCCTCGACCAGCTCCGTCTGCCCATTCCCCTCCACGCCCGCGATGCCGAGGATCTCCCCGGGCGCCACGGCGAAGCTCACGCCGTCCACCGCGCGCTCCTTCCGCGCGGACGCGACCACGAGGTCGCGGACGGAGAGGAGCCCGCCGTCGTCCTGAGCGGAGCGAAGGACCTGGCCCCCGTGCGCCGTGGCCAGGTCCCTCGCTCCGCTCGGGACGACTTCGTGGGCGAGGGCCACCTCCCGCCCCACCATCGCCTTCGCGATCTCGCCCGGGGTCGTGTCCGCGGTGCGCAGCCGCGTCACCGTCGCGCCCCGGCGCATGACCGTGATCATGTCAGAGATCGCCATCACCTCGTCGAGCTTGTGGGTGATGAGCACGATCGTGCCCCCGTCGTCGCGGATGCGGCGCAGCACCTTCCAGAGCTCCTGCACCTCCGGGGGCGAGAGCACCGCCGTGGGCTCGTCGAGGATGAGCACCTTCGCGCCGCGGAAGAGCGTCTTGAGGATCTCGACGCGCTGCGCCTCCCCCACCGAGAGCGCGCTCACCAGGCGGTCCGGCGGCACCACCAGCCCCGTGCGCGCGGAGAGGTCGCGCACCGCCTGCTCCGCGGCGCCGCGATCGAGCTGCGCGCCGCGCGTGATCTCGCTCCCCAGCACCATGTTCTCGGCGACGGTGAGCGTGGGCACGAGCATGAAGTGCTGGTGCACCATCCCCACCCCGGCGGCGATCGCCTCGGCGGTGCTCCACCCCGTCACGTCGCGCCCGTTCACCTCGATCGTGCCGGCGTTCGGCTCGTACATCCCCGCCAGCACGCGCATCAGCGTGGACTTGCCCGCGCCGTTCTCCCCCACGAGCGCGTGGATCTCCCCGGCCTGGACCTCGAGCGAGGCGCCGCGGTTCGCCTGGACGGCGCCGAACGCCTTGTCCACGCCGGTCATGCGGATGGCGACGGTCATCGGGTGTAGGGGACCTTGATGTGGCCGGCGATGATGGAATCGCGGAGCTGCTCCACGCGCGCGCGGACGCTGTCGGGGATCAGGGCGCGGTTGTTGGCGTCGTACACGTAGCCCACCCCCTGCTCGGCGAGGCCGAACTCGAGGATGCCCCCCTTGAAGGTGCCGTCGCGGGTGCGCTTGATCGCGTCGAAGACGGCGGCGTCGATCCCCTTCACCATCGAGGTGAGGATCGAGCCCGGGGCCTCCGCGTACTGGTCGGCGTCCACCCCGATGGCGAGCTTCCCCGTCTGCCGCGCCGCCTCGAACACGCCGAGGCCGGTGGACCCCGAGGCGTGGTAGATGACGTTCACCCCCTGCTGGTACTGCGAGAGCGCCAGCTCCTTGCCGCGCCCCGGGTTGCGGAACGCTTCCGGCGTCACGCCGGCATACTGCGCGATCACGGCGCAGTCGGGACACACGTGCTTCACGCCGGCGCGGTAGCCCGCCTCGAACTTGTGGATGAGGGGGACGTCCATCCCTCCCACGAACCCCACCTTCTTCGACTGCCCGGCGAGCACCGCGATCGCGCCCACGAGGAAGGAGCCTTCCTGCTCCTTGAAGCGCAGCGCCGCAAGGTTCGGCGGGGGAAGGATCGGGTTCCCCGCGGAGTCGGTGGCGACGGCGAGGTCGACGCCGGCGAAGTGGGTGTTGGGATATTCCTTGGCGAGCTGCGTGAGGTCGTCGGTGAAGATGAAGCCGACGCCGATCACGAGGTCCATCCCCTCGGCCGCGAGGAGCCGGAGGCCGGCCTCGCGATCGGAGCCCTCGCCCGGTTCGATGAAGCGGACGTTGGCGCCAAGGTCGCGCGCGGCGCGCTCGCCGCCGAGGAAGGCGCCGTCGTTGAACGACTTGTCGCCGCGGCCGCCCACGTCGAAGACGATGCCGACGTCGACGGTGTCCTTCGCCGGGGGGGCGGCGGCGCCGGAGGGGTGGACGAAGAGGAGGGCGAGGTGGGCGACGAGGAGCGCGCCCAGCAGGATGAGCAGCTTCCGCATGAGAGGGAGAAAGCTCGCGGGGGGAGGGAGAGGGAGCAAGAGCGAAGGGCAAGGGCAAGGGCAGGGGCAGGCTGCCGGCTCTCGGCCCTCGGCCCTCGGCTCTCGGCAACTTCAACGGCAACGGCAACGGCAACGGCGGGCGGGGGCGTCGGGCCTCGGGCGTCGGGCCTCGGGCGGGGATCGGAAGCGCGCCGGGGCGGCTGCGCAGCCCTTCAGCGCGCCAACCGCATGAGGTTGACCTGCGCCGGAAAAGGAAGGTCGCGCGCGCGCGCCCCCGCGCGCCGCTCGCTTCCGATTCCGTGCCGAGGGCCGAGGGCCGAGCGCCGAGAGCCGGCGCCGTCCGTTGCCGTTGCCCTGTAGTTTTCCCCCTCCCCGAGCGAGATTCGACTGATGCCGGATCGCCTGCGTACCCGTGTCCTCGTCATCGGCAGCGGCATCGCCGGTCTGCACACCGCGTGGCGCGCGTCGCAGAGCGGGAGCGTCCTGCTGCTGACGAAGCGCAGCCTCTTCGACAGCGCGACCGCCTATGCCCAGGGGGGGATCGCGGCGGCGCTGGGGGCGGGGGACTCCCCCGAGCTGCACCGGAAGGACACGCTCGCCGCGGGGGCCGCGCTCTGCGACGCGGCCGCGGTGCACGTGCTGGTGGAGGAGGGCCCCGCCCGGGTGAAGGACCTGTATGCGGCGGGGGCCCACTTCGACCTCGATCCCTCGGGGAAGGGGTTCCTCCTGGGGCGCGAGGGGGCGCACTCCGCGAACCGCATCGTCCACGCGCATGGCGACCAGACGGGGGCGGAGGTGGCGCGCACCCTCATCGAGCGGGTGAAGGAGGCGCCGCAGATCGGGGTGCTGGAGAAGACCCGCGTCCTCGACCTGATCGTGCACCGGGGTGCCTGCGTCGGCGCCCGCGCCTCCCTCGCGGGGCAGGCGGTGGAGATCATCGCCGACGCGACCATCCTCGCCACCGGGGGGTGCGGCCAGGTGTACCGCCACACCACCAACCCGCAGGTGGCCACCGGCGACGGCTTCGCCATCGCGCACCGCGCGGGGGCCGCCCTCGCCGACATGGAGTTCGTGCAGTTCCATCCCACCGCGCTCGATACCCCCGAGAACCCGCTCGCGCTCGTGTCGGAGGCGGTGCGGGGGGAGGGGGCGATCCTCGTGAACGAGGCGGGGCTCCGCTTCATGGAAGGGAAGCACCGGCTGGCGGAGCTCGCCCCGCGCGACATCGTGGCCCGCGCGATCTTCCGGCAGCAGAAGGCCGGGCACCGCGTGTACCTCGACGCGCGGAAGATGGGCTCGGGGTTCGGGAAGCGCTTCCCGGGGATCCTCGCCCTCTGCCTGGCGCGGGGGATCGACCCCCGGAAGGAGCTCATCCCGGTGACCCCGGCCGCCCATTACATGATGGGCGGGATCGTGGCCGACCTGAATGGCCGCTCCTCGATGAAGCGCCTCTGGGTCGTGGGGGAGGTCTCGCGCACGGGGGTGCACGGGGCGAACCGGCTGGCGTCGAACTCGCTGCTGGAGGGACTGGTCTTCGCCGAGCGGGTGGCCCGGGACGTGACGGGGAGCTCGGAGCTGGGCTCGGTGCCGAAGACGGGCGACTGGACGGTACCGGTACTGGAAGATCGAGGAGCCGCTCAGGTTTCTGCCGACATGATCCGAGCAGTAATGTGGCAGTATGCCGGCATAATCCGGTCTGCGGCGGGTTTGCGCAAAGGGCTGGCGCAACTGGCGGAAATCGAGCAGCGGCTCCCCAGGGGCGCCACCGAGGAGCTCAACATGGTGCAGACCGGACGGCTGATCGCCGAGGCGGCGCTCGCCCGCAAGGAGTCGCGAGGCGGGCACTACCGTTCGGATTTCCCTCGTGCAAGCAAGGACTGGCGGGGCCGGCACATCGAGACCTGACCCCGTCCCCTGCAACCGCTATAGTAGGAGCGACATGTCCGTATCGAGCATCCACGCCGCCGAGGCCAACGCCATCCTCACCGCGGAGATCAAGGCGCTGGCGCGGGAGCGGAACGCCGTCGTCCTCGCCCACAACTACGAGCGCCCCGAGGTGCAGGACGCCGCCGACTACGTGGGCGACTCCCTCGGCCTCTCGCGCGAGGCGGCGAAGACCGACGCCGACGTCATCGTCTTCTGCGGCGTGCACTTCATGGCCGAGACGGCCGCCGTGCTCTCCCCGGAGAAGACCGTCCTCCTCCCCGACCTCGCCGCCGGCTGCTCCCTCGCCTCGACCATCGACGCGGACCAGCTCCGCGCCTGGAAGGCGGAGCACCCGGGGGCGGTGGTGGTGTCCTACGTGAACACCACCGCCGAGGTGAAGGCGGAGACCGACTACTGCTGCACCTCGGGGAACGCGGTGGAGGTGGTGAACCACATCCCCGCCGACCAGGAGATCCTCTTCCTCCCCGACATGTTCCTCGGCGCGCACGTGCGGCGGGTGACGGGCCGGACGAACATGCACGTGTGGATGGGGGAGTGCCACGTGCACGCGGGGATCGATCCCGAGAACATCCGCCTCCAGCGGTCGCTGCATCCCGAGGCGGAGTTCCTCGTGCACCCAGAGTGCGGCTGCTCCACGAGCGTGATCGAGGCGATGTCGGCGGGGGACGTGGACCCGGAGGGGGTGCAGATCCTCTCCACCGAGGGGATGATCAAGCGGCCCGCCCAGAGCGACGCCACGGAGTTCATCGTCGCCACCGAGGTGGGGATCCTGCACCGGCTGCGGCGCGACAACCCCACCAAGCGCTTCTTCGCCGCGAACGAGCGCGCGTCGTGCGCGTACATGAAGGTCACCACGCTGCCCAAGGTGAAGCGGGCGCTCGAGCGGCTCGAGCATCGCATCACGGTGGAGCCGGCGATCGCGGACCGCGCGCGGCTGGCGATCGAGCGCATGATCGCGATCGGCGGGCGCGGCGGGCAGCAGCAGATGTCGGGCAATCCGGCGCACAGCTTCGACCCGGGCGAATAGGAGACAGGCGATGGAGATGAACGAGCGGACCCCCCAGCCCTCGCACACGCCGGAGCGGCGCCGTGCCCCCCGCACGGTCACCCCGCTGCAGACCCCGTCGGTGGACACCGGCGGGGTGCTGCGCTTCCCGCTCCCGCAGGGGGAGCTCACCGCGCACGTGCGCGCCGCCCTCGACGAGGATGGCGCCTTCAACGACCTCACCACGATCGCCACCGTGGTGAGCGACCGTCGCGCCCGCGCCACCCTCGTGGCGAAGGGGAATGGCGTGGTCTCCGGGATCCCGCTCGCCCTCGAGGCCTTCCGCCTCCTCGACCCCAAGGTGGCGATCCGCGTGGACGTCGAGGACGGCCAGCGCGTGACCCCCGGGACGCCGGTGCTCTTCCTCTCCGGGCATGCGCGCGGGCTCCTCTCCGCCGAGCGCGTCGCCCTCAACTACCTGCAGCGGCTCTCGGGGATCTCCTCGCTCACCGCGCAGTTCGTGGACGCGGTGAAGGGGACGAAGGCGAAGATCCTCGACACGCGGAAGACCACGCCGGGGTGGCGCACCCTGGACAAGTACGCGGTGCGCGCCGGGGGCGGAGTGAACCACCGCATGGACCTCGCGAGCGGGGTGCTGATCAAGGACAACCACCTGAGCGCGGTGGAGAACGACATCCGCGCCGCCGTGTCGCGCGCGCGGGCGATCGCGCCGAAGGACGTGCGGGTGGAGGTGGAGTGCGAGAACCTGGGGATGGTGGCGCAGGCGCTCGCGGCGGGGGCCGACATCATCATGCTCGACAACATGTCGCCGGCACAGATGACCGAGGCGGTGAACCTCGTGAGCGGGAAGGCGATCGTGGAGGC
>DASWVQ010000322.1:0-7528 GCA_036401195.1 Gemmatimonadaceae bacterium | reverse complement strand
TGCCGAGCACCACGTGCGCGTCGGTGAGCGTCGCCAGCGCCCCCCCGCGCGCGAACGCCGCGGGACCGGGGACCGCGCCGGCGCTGCGCGGCCCCACGCGCAGGGCGCCGCCGTCGTCCACCCAGAGCAGGCTTCCCCCGCCCGCCGACACCGTCTCCACGAGCACGCGCGGCAGCGCGATCGGCACGCCGGCCACGCTCCCCCCGCTCTCCACGAGGGGCGCGCCCCCCAGGATCACGCCGACGTCGGCGCTGGTCCCGCCGATGTCGATGGTGAGGGCGCGATCGAGGCCGAGCGCGCGCAGCACCGCCGCTGCCCCCACCACCCCCCCGGCGGGCCCGGAGAGGGCGAGCGAGGCCGCATGGCGGGCCGCTTCCCCCGCGGGGCGCATCCCCCCGCTCGACGACATCACCGAGGGGGCGGGGACGCCGATCTCCGCGAGCCGCCCGGTGAGCCGCTCCAGGTAGCGGCGCACCACCGGGCGCAGGTACGCCTCGGCGACGGTGGTCGCGGTGCGCTCGTACTCGCGGATCTCGGGGTACACCTCGCTCGACGCCACCACGTCCACGCCCGCGGGGAGGCGTTCGCGGAGGGCGGCGGCGAGCGCCTGCTCGTGGGCGGGGTGCGCGTAGGCATGCAGCAGCGCGATGGCCACGGCCCCCGGCCCCCGGTTCGCGACCACGTCGGCGACGTCGGCCGCGTCGCCCGCGCGCAGGGCGCGCAGCACCCCCTCGGGACCGGTCCGCTCGGCGACGGGGATGGTGTCGTGCGGCGCCACCAGCGGCGCGGGGTGGTGCGCCGAGAGGTCGTAGAGCGAGGCGCGGTCCTGGCGGCGGAGGGCGAGCAGGTCGGTGAACCCCTCGGTGGCGCAGAGCACCACCTCGGCGCCGGTGCGCTCGAGGAGGGCGTTGGTGGCGACCGTGGTGCCATGCACCACCCGCTGCACGCGCCCGCCGAGCGCCTGGAGCGCCGCGGCGACTCCCTCCCCCTGGTCGTGCGGGGTGGTGAGGACCTTGCGCGTCTCGACCGTGCCGTCGGGCGCGATGGCGACGAGGTCGGTGAAGGTCCCGCCGACGTCGATGCCGACGGTGTGCATCACCCCGTGACCCGCTCGGCGGCGGGCATCCGGAGCTGCGCCGTGGCGAGCACCATCCCGACGTGCATGGGGAACATGAGCATGATCACGCCCATGTTGTCCTGCGAGGCCCGATCCACCTTCAACAGCAGCGCCGCGCAGGCCAGCACGATGTTGACGGTGGCGATGGCGAAGGCGGGCCCTCCCCACCGGGGCCGCCGCACCGCGAGGGGGATCAGCACCGCGAGCGGGAGTGTGATGGGATTGACCAGGAGCAGGTTCTCGTTGGCGTACCAGAACTGGTGCCGGGTCGCAATCCAGGCGAGGAGCAGGATCACTCCGAGGACTCCGGTGACGAACGCCCACAGCGAGCCCACCCCGCCCAGGAGCGCGCCCCAGCGGCGGTCACGGCCGGCGCGGATCGCGCTGAAGGCGAAGAGGAGCCCCACCAGCGCCCCGATCACGAGGTTGCGGGTCTCGTGACGCGGCCACGCCGCGGCCTCGGTCACCTGGCTCGTCGCCGCGACCTCGTACTCCGAGGCGACGAGGGGCACCGTGGCGCCACCGGCGCTCGCGATGCGCACCGTGCGCAACCGGTCGCGCAGCCGCATCGGCACGTACCCTTCCTCCCACGCCGTCATGGCGCGGTCCGCGGGACGGCCGAGGGCGATGTCCATCCCCTGCTGGGTGAAGGGCATCCCCTCCACCAGCCGGAGCGCCTCGCTGCGGAAGGTGTGCCGCGTCGTGTCGCCCCCCCACTCGCGGCGCAGCTGCCCGCCGAGCGCGCGGTCGAGCGCGTCGCGCAGCCGCGTGGAGCAGTTGTCGAGGAAGTAGTCGTAGCGGTACCACTTGTTCTCCTCGCGCGCGTTCCACTCCACGAACTGCTGGAGCTGCATCGCCTGCGCGGGGGAGAGATTCAGCCGCTGGATGATGGCGGGCCGCCCAAGGCGCTGGTAGAACTCGACCATCAGCGACGTGGGGGTGGGCTCCATCCAGTACTTCGTGTCGCCGCTGAGGAAGCGCCCGAGGAAGTTCGGCTGGTTGAAGTCGAACATCCCCCAGTTGTACGCGAGGTCGCTCCCGGTGCGCGCGTCGCGGATGCGGATGGCGTTGTGGCCGAAGCGCTCCCACACCGGCTCACCCTGCCCCCAGGTGATCACCTCGACGGTGAGGGGGGACGCCTGGGCGCGAAGCGCGCGCGGCGCCCCTCCCCAGAGGAACGCCGCGGCGAGCAGCAGTAGCAGGGCGCGCGGGCGCCCGCTCACAGCCGGATCTCTTTCTCGTCGACCGCCGAGCGGTAGATCGCCTCCACCAGGCGCAGGAGCGTGCCCTGGTCCGTGGGAGGCTCGTAGGGCGACTCCCCCTGCACCACCGCGAGGAAGTGGGTGAGCTCCGCGCGGTACGACTGGATGAAGGCGCTCTCGCGCGCCGACGCCCCGCGGGGCGACACGTCCACCGCGCGCCCGTTCAGCTCCTTCACCACGCGCAGCGGCGCGAGGCGCGCGCTCCCGCGCGACGACAGGACCTCGAACCACCAGCGTTCCTCCACGCCCACGTACGACCAATTCACGTCGAAGGTGAAGATCACGTTGTTGGTGAAGGTGAGCTGCACGATCATCGAGTCCTCGACCGCGCTCGCCCCCTTGCCGCGCTCCATGTGCGCCCAGACCCGCTCCGGCTCCGGCCAGTCGGCGAGCCAGAAGGCGAGGTCGAGGAGGGGGATGCCGTAATCGAAGAAGGCGCCGCCCCCCGCTTCCGCGCGGCGCTGCCGCCATCCCTGCTCGGGGCGCCGCGGCTGGTACGCGCCGGCGCGGATGGAGGTCATCTTCCCCAGCTCCCCGCCGCGGAGGAAGGCGTCGAGCGCCTGCACGTCGTTGCGGAAGCGGTGGTTGTTGGCGACCGCCACCATCCGGTCGGCGCGCTGCGCGGCGGCGAGGATGCGGTCCACCCCGCGCGAGGTGAGGGCGAGCGGGCGCTCGCACATCACGTGCAGCTTCGCCGCCAGCGCCTCGAGCACGTGCGGCTCGTGCAGGTGGTTCGGGGTCGCGATCACCACCGCGTCCAGCTCGTCGGCCTCGAGCAGGTCGGAGATGTCGGTGTAGGCATTGGGGATCCCGAACCGGTCGGCGAGGGCGCGGGCCTTCGCGCGGTCGTTGTCGGCGATCGCCACCAGCTCCGCCCCCTTCATCTTCGAGAGCACCGGAAGGTGGGCCATCTGGGCGATCGCGCCGGCTCCGACGAGCCCGATGCGGGTAGTGCCTTTCATGCGTGTGCCGGGGGTGAAGGGAAGGCGACGCTCACTCGGCGGTGGCGATGCGGGTGCCGGGGTAGTACGCCAGGAGGATCTCGCGGAAGTCCTGCCCCGCGCGCGCCCGGCCGATCGCCCCGAACTGGCACATCCCCACCCCGTGGCCGTTGCCTCGGCCATGGATCACGAGGCGGTCGAGCGCCCCCGACGATCCCGTCGTCGTCTCGACGGTAAAATACGTCGAGGGAAGGATCTCGCCACCGGGCGTGCGCAGCACGTTGCGGATCTCGTTGCCGCGCAGCCGCCAGGTGCCGGTGCCGGTGAGCAGCGCCAGCGTCCCCACCCGCCCGGAGGCGGTGCGCTGGTCGACCACCACGTCGCGCACCGTGCCCGGGCCGCTCGCGGGCACCTTCGCGTACTGGCGAAGGTAGCGGCTCACCAGGGCATCCACCTCGGGGGCGAGGAGGGTGCGGGTCCAGCGGAAGCGCGAGGAGATGTCGCAGAAATACCGGTCGCTCCCCGGGACGCGGTCGCTCACGGAACGGAGCCAGGGCTCCCCCTCGGCGCGCCACACCTCGTCGGCCCCCGCGGTGGTCCCCCCGCAGGTGGAGCTGTACGGGGCGTAGATCACGCGGCCGTTGTAGGTGAGCACCAGCCCCGTGGTGGATTCCACCGCGCGCGTGCCGACCGTGGTCTCCGCGTCCACGCCGCCGTACACCTGGTCCACGACCGCGGCGCGGAGGTCCCAGCGCACCGTGCTGCCGAGCCGCGTCACGGCGAAGGAGCGGGCCGCGACCGCCTGGGCCTGCACCGCCGCCAGCTCCGCCATCGTGCGCGTGGTGCCGATCTCCAGGGGGACGACCCCCTTGAGGTAGTCGTCGAGGGAAAGGCGGTTGACCACCACCAGCCCGGTGTCGCCGGCGCTGAAGACCAGCTCCCCGCGCCAGCGCTTCCCATTCCACACCAGGAAGCCGTCGCCCCCGGCGCGGGCGACGATGGGCTCCGCGAACCAGTTGGTGACCGCGCCGTCGCGGCGCACCCCCCGCAGGCGGAGGCCGTTGCGCTCGATCACCCAGGGCTCGCCGGGGGTGCCGCGGGCGAGGAACTCCCGCCCCTCGAAGCCGGAGTCGAGGCGCCAGCCGCCGGTGGCGTCGACGCGGGTGTCGGTGCGGGGGAAGCCGAGGGCGACGCGCACCGACCGGTCGCCGACGCCGCGGGTGCCGGGGCGGACGGTGGCTTCCGGGGGGGCGGGGCGCGGCGCGGGCGACACGAGCGCCGGCGCTGCGGAATTCGAGCGCGGCGCGGGCGCGGGCGTCGCCACGGCCGGACTGCCCGGCTTCACCGGGCCGGCGGTGGCCGAGCAGGCGAACAACACTGTCATTCCGAGCGACGCGAGGAATCTTCGACGCCCGCGGTGGTGGCCGGGCAGGCCACGACCCCGGTTGGAGGAGATTCCTCGCTGCGCTCGGAATGACAAAGCGGTCACCGAACCGCCGCCGCCAGCGCCCCGTCGAGCCGCTCGAGGGTGAGCGCGATCTCCTCCTCCCCGTGCGCCGCGGACATGAACGCGGCCTCGAACGCCGAGGGGGCCAGGTACACTCCCCGATCGAGCGCGGCATGGAAGAAGCGGCCGTAGAGCGCGGCGTCGCTCTCCTTCGCCTGCGCGAAGTTCCGCACCGGCTCCGCGCGGAAGAACATCCCCCACATCGTGCCGGCGTGGTCCGCCGTAAAGGGCACGCCGCGGCGTGCCGCGACCTCGCGCAGCCCCTGCACCAGCGACTGCGTGCGCTGCACTACGCGGTCGTGCAGCTCGCGGGTGAGCCCCGTGAGGGTGGCGATCCCGCCGGCCATCGCCAGCGGGTTCCCCGAGAGCGTGCCCGCCTGGTACACGGGGCCGCTCGGCGCGACCATCTCCAGCAGGTCGCGGCGGCCACCGTACGCCGCCACCGGGAGCCCGCCCCCGATCACCTTTCCGAGCGTGGTGAGGTCCGGCCGCACGCCGAAGCGCTCGGCCGCGCCGCCGTAGGCCACGCGGAAGCCGGTCATCACCTCGTCGAAGATGAGGAGGGCGGCCTGCTCATCACAAATCTGCCGCAGCCCCGGATGGAAGCTGGCATCGGGCTGGATGAACCCCGAGTTGCCGACGACCGGCTCCACGATGATCGCGGCGATCTGTCCCGGGTGCTGCGCGAAGAGGGCGCGCACCGCGTCGAGGTCGTTGTAGGGCGCAACCAGGGTGAGCCTCGCCAGCGCGTCGGGGACGCCGGGGGAGTTCGGGAGGCCGAGCGTCGCCACGCCGGAGCCGGCCTTCACCAGGAAGGAATCGGCGTGGCCGTGGTAGCAGCCGTCGAACTTGAGGATGTAGTCGCGCTTCGTGGCGGCACGGGCGAGGCGGATGGCGCTCATCGTCGCCTCGGTGCCGCTGTTCACGAAGCGCAGCATCTCCACGTGCGGCAGGCGCTCGGTCACCATCTCGGCGAGGCGCACCTCGATCGCGGTGGGGATGCCGAAGCTGGTGCCGCGGCGCATCACCTCGTCCACGGCGTCGAGCACGATCGGCGGGGCGTGGCCGAGGATGAGCGGCCCCCAGGAGAGCACGTAGTCGATGTACTCGTTCCCGTCCTCGTCCCAGATGCGCGCCCCCTCGCCGCGCGCCACGACGAAGGGCTCCCCGCCCACGCCGCCGAAGGCGCGCACCGGCGAGTTCACCCCGCCGGGGATGAGGGCGCGGGCGCGCGCCATGATGTCGTGCGAGCGGGTGGTGGCCCGTGCGGTCTCCGTCATCGTCCAAAGCTCCCGATCGTCGTGCCCATCACGGGCAGGGTGCGTGCGGCGCGTGGGGGGCCCGCGAGGGGAGGCGCGCTCTCGATGCCGACGAGCGACGCCGCGAAGTCGTAATCGTCCACCACCTCGGTGATGCGCGCGGTGACGATGGTGCCGGGGATCACGGCCAGGGCGCCGGTGTCGAGCCAGGTCACCCCGTCGATGTCGTCCCCCTGCCACACCGTCCGCGCCTGCACCGTGCGGTCGGCGTCGACGCGGTCCACCATCGCGCGGACCGTGCGCCCGATGTGGCGCTCGTAGCGGTCCGCGGTGATGTAGCGCTGCAGCTCCGTGAGCCGCTCCAGGCGCGCCTGCTTCACGTCGTCGGGGACGTCGTCGGCCATGTCGAAGGCGCGCGTCCCCTCCTGCGGGGAGTAGGTGAACGCGCCCACGCGCTCGAACTGCGTCTCCTCGAGGAAGTCGAGCAGCTGCTGGAAGTCCTGCTCGGTCTCGCCGGGGAAGCCCACGATGCAGGTGGTGCGGATGGCGACGTCGGGCACCAGTTCGCGGATCTTCGCCACGCGCTCGCGGATGGTGGCCTGCCGCTCGGGGCGGCGCATCCGCTTCAGCACCTCGTCGCTCGCATGCTGCATCGGCATGTCGAGGTACGGCAGGATGCGCGGCTCGCGCGCCATCAGCTCGAGGAGGCGCGGGGTGAGCCCGGTGGCGTAGATGTAGAGGAGGCGGAGCCAGGGGACGCTGGTCTCCGCGAGCAGCGCCTCGAGCAGCTCGGGGAGGCCGCGGCCGTCGCGCACGTCGCGCCCGTAGTGGGCGAGGTCCTGGGCCACGAGGTTCAGCTCGCGCGCCCCCTGCCCTTCCAGGAGCTGCGCCTCGCGCACCACGTCATCGAGCGAGAAGGAGCGGTGCTTCCCGCGCATGAGCGGGATGGCGCAGAAGGCGCAGCCGTGGTCGCACCCCTCGCTCACCTTCAGGTAGCGCACGTGCGCGAGCCCGCCGGTGAAGAGGCGCACGCCGGGGTGGATCACCGGGGCGTCGGTGATGAGGCCGCGCGCCTCGAGCTCGGGGATGAGGCGGTCGACCTCGGAGGTCTTCAGGAAGAGGTCGATCTCGGGGAGGGCCTCGACCAGCTCGTCCTTGTGGCGCTGCACCATGCAGCCGAGGGCGACGACGGCCTTCACCGTGCCGGCCTGCTTCAGCTGGCCGGCTTGCACGATCGCGTCGATCGACTCGGCCTTGGCGGCGTCGATGAAGCCGCAGGTGTTGACGATGACGACGTCGGCGTCGGCGGCCTCGGTCACGGGCTCGGCGCCGTGGTCGGCGAGCTGCGCGAGGTAGCGCTCGCTGTCCACGGTGTTCTTGTCGCAGCCGAGGGTGATGACGGAGACCTTCATGGGACCTGCTGGGGGCTAAGGGCGGGAAAC
>DASWVQ010000321.1:0-9917 GCA_036401195.1 Gemmatimonadaceae bacterium | reverse complement strand
TGATTCGAGACCGACGAGTCGGTTCACGATTCATCCGGAACTGGGGCATCGCCTCTACCCTGCTCCTCGTGGGCTGCCACGAAGTTGACTCACCTCAATCGCGAGGGGCTTCTGGAGTTCCAAGCCAGGGACTGCCGGACTCAGCGCTGGCCAACTACGTAGAAGCTCCTGCAGCAGTCAGCGCCAACATCGGAACGACGGATGGTAAAGTAGGACATGCGCTCACGGTGGTGGCAAGAACGCCCGGGCAATTCTTTCCCGTCGCCTACATCGCGAAGGCATCGGGACTCATGACTGGGGAGTGGCGGGGAAATCCCTCTCAGTCTCCGTACATCTCACCCATCATGCCAGGAGGCGTAGCTCCCTGTACGACTAGTGCCGGGGTGCTCACCGCGGCTTCAGACAACGCGACGATGGGCAGTGCGATGGGTTTTCCTTGTGTCACTGGGGACGTGGAATGGGCTTCCTGGATTCGCTTCCGAGACTCCCTCCGTCTTGGTCGGAACTCCGGACCGCTGCCCACATCATCCAACGGCTACTGTAGCGGTTACGACTGCGGCGGCGGGTAGCCCCGCTTTAGGTCCAGTTCTAAGCTGACAGTCGGGTGGGTTTGACCAACTTGAGCTGTGCTTCTGCATACCCCTGGGGGGTGCAGCCCTTCAGCGCCCGGTGGGGGCGCGCCGTGTTGTACGACTCCCGCCAGGCCGCGATGGTGCGCCGCGCGTCCGGCAGCGAGAGGAACCAGCTCTGATTCAGGCACTCGTCGCGCATGCGCCCGTTAAACGCCTCGATGAACGTGTTGTCCACCGGCTTGCCGGGGCGGCTGAACTGGAGCTGCACGCCGCGCTGATGCGCCCACGCGTCCAGCGCCTTGCTCTGGAACTCGGGCCCGTTGTCCACGGTGATGCGTACCGGCAGCCCGCGCGTCGTGCGGAGCTGCTCGAGGAGGCGGACCACGCGCTCGCCCGGCAAGCTGACGTCGACCTCGATGGCCAGACACTCGCGCGTGAAGGCATCGACGATGTTCAGCGTACGGAACGCCCGGCCGTCGCTCAGGGTGTCGCGCATGAAGTCCATCGCCCAGTGCTCGTTCGGCACCGCGGCGCCCGGCACCTCCACCCGCAGCTGGGCCACGCGCTTGCGACGCTGGCGCTTCACGCCGAGCCCTTCGAGCCGGTACAGCCGCCGGATGCGCTTGTGATTGTCGCGCACGCCTTCACGCCGCAGGAGCCACGTGAGCATCGGCGCGCCCCAGCGAGGATGCTGGCTCGCCAGCTCGCGCAGGCGCTGCCGGAGGGCCGCATCACCACGCTCTACGGGGACGTAGCGCACGGCGCTCCGATGGAACCCGAGCCAGCGACAGGCGCGGCGCTCACTGCCGGCGGTCGCTTCGACAGCTGTGACGATGGTCCGCCGCTGCTCCATCGTCACCACTCTTTTCCCAGCACGTCCTTCAACACCTGAAGGTTGAGCGCCTGATCGGCGACGACGCGCTTCAGCCGGCGGTTCTCGTCTTCCAGCGCCTTGAGGCGCTTCGTGTCGCTCGTCTGCAGCCCGCCATACTTCCGGCGCCAGCGGTAGAATGTCTCGCGGCTGATCCCGTGGCGTCGAATCACGTCGCTCGTCTTGCCGGTCCGTTCGGCTTCCTGCAGGATCCCGACGATCTGCTCGTCGGTGAAGCGCGTCTTGCGCATCGGGCAGTCCTCCTTGCTGCGCGGGGCGCAGCGGCGGGGACTGTCAACTTATGGCTGGACCATCAGGCGGGGCTACCCGCCCGTATGGTATAGCGGATCACACACCGTCACCCTCGCGAGAGTCGAGGGGGGAATGGGTGCGGGCGCGTTTCCGAACGGCGGTCCGGAGCCGTCGACGGTGGTAATCTTCGGTACTTCCGTGACGATTCGCAGCTGGCCAACGTACAACGACTCGCAGACCACCGCTCTCCCATTCAAGCAGCTGGAGATGCAATTCACGCCTGACCCGACGAACCTTCCGCCTCGGTTCCAGTGCGTCCAGTACACCCAGTGCCGTTACATCGCGTACCGCTCGGGAACCTTCGATGTCACTGACTGGGTGAACGGAGCCATCTTAACCAAACAAGTTCACGTTGGGGTGGTCCGGCGGGCGCTGACTCTAGAAGCATCCCCAACAGTAGTTAAGAAAGGCAGTAAGGTAACGTTTGTGGCCGCTGCGTCTGGGTCGCCCTATGCGTCAGCCCCCCAGTGGTCCATTAACGATCCTTCCGCAGTAACCGGAAGCACCTGCACCAGTGGCGCGTGGACCTGCACTGAGACTGCAATCAAGAATTACACGCGAACAGTCACGTCCACAATCGACGACTCGGTCCAGGCCCGGTCGGTGAGTGTTTCGTGTGTGGAGGTTTGTAAAACCGGCGACCCAGTTCTCGATCTTCCGCAGGTCCAACTGTCGCTTCGTCAGATTTGGGATTCCTCTGGAGCAGAGGATAAGGCAGCAACCGACCGACGTGAGCGCCGTGTCAACGTGTACGACTCGGCCGGAGTGTATATCACGATCATTGAGCCCGTGCTCCCTTCGGCAACTCCTTGCACGACCGGAAGCTCAACGATCCCTCCGGGTCCCGGCAGCCCTGTGACATCGATTCATGTTCATCCTTTCGAAGACGGCGACATCCTTCCAACAAATTGCGTAGAGCAGTGGTCCAGGGTTGGTCCGGGGTATGCTCCAGCCTACGATGGAAAGATCTATGGAGGCCTTAGCGGTGCCGACTGGAACCTTTTGACAGCAGACGGTGTCCCCTATTACGTGATCGACCGAAATCGGATTTTGAAAGGCACGCCGCTCGACGGACTGAGCGACTTTGACGACAAAATGAATCCGCTTCTCTCCGCTTGGCACTCCCATTGGACAAGCTATTCAAGGCGTCAAACCACCTGTTCCGTCTACTAGGACTCTATATGCGTATTCCTATTCACCTCGGTGCCGCTGTCCTGGGGCTTCACATCCTGACGTCCTCGCCAGCGCAAGCGCAGGGGTGCTTGTCAAGCACCGAATCCTTCGCCCAGAATGCCCTCGAGGCATACCGGACGCGCGTGTCGTCGAGTGATTCAGTAGACGTGAAGGCACGCGCGGCATTGGACCTCCCCCACATGGTGCGCGACTCCGTTAGCATCGTTACCGACTCAAGCACCTGCGCGTCCGCAGCCCAATCGCTAGCTGTCGCTACCGCCTTCCCTGAGCTTGGGCCGGGCCCAGTTTGGGTCCTACGGATAGGTGCCACCCGCTACTTCGTAGCTGACCCAAGAAGGAAAACGACTGACCGTGCTCTCATCGGTGCGCTGCTTAACGAACAGTTCCATGTTCTGCGGGTGCTCTATATGCCGTGATGCAAAGTGTAGTTCGGCGAACGATTCCAATCTGTACCGACCTGCGCCTCGGACGCCTGGAACAGCGTCGCGCAGGCTACGTCTGTGGTCGTCGAGCCGGAGCGGCACCGGAGAGGGTGTGCTCCCCGTGGACTCGGTTGGTGAGTAGGATTCAGGCGGGGCTCCCCAGGGGACCCCGCTTCGTCGTTTCCCATTCCCGAGACTCCCTTCGCATGCGTCTCCCACGCCCCGGGAGGGCCGCCCTGCTCGGCGCCTCCTTCGCGATCGCCAGCGCCACGTCCCTTCCCGCCGCGCTCGCGGCGCAGCAGCGCCCCGCCACGAAGCCGGCCCGCGCGGCCGCCCGCCCCACCGCCGTCACCTCCACCCCCGGACCTCGCGACATCCTCCCCTTCAAGGCCACCGAGGTCACCCTCGACAACGGCCTGCGGGTGATCGTCGTGCCGACCGGCTTCCCGAACCTGGTCTCGATCCAGGTGCCGGTGCAGACGGGGTCGCGCAACGAGGTGGAGCCGGGGAAGAGCGGCTTCGCCCACTTCTTCGAGCACATGATGTTTCGGGGGACGCCGAACTTCTCCCCGGAGCGCTTCAACGCCGTGATGACGGCGGCCGGCGCGCGCAACAACGCCTACACCACCGACGACTTCACCAACTACTACGCGACCTTCGCGAAGGAGAACCTCGCGCAGATCGTGGGGATGATGGGCGACCAGTTCCAGCACCTCGCCTACGCCGAGCCGGAGTTCAGGACGGAGGCGCGCGCGGTGCTCGGCGAGTACAACAAGAACTCGGCGAGCCCCTTCTTCAAGCTGTTCGAGGCCACGCGGCAGGCGGCCTTCTCGCGCCACCCGTACGGGCACACCACGATGGGCTTCATCAAGGACATCGAGGACATGCCCAACCAGTACGCCTACTCGCGACAGTTCTTCGACCGCTGGTACCGCCCCGAGTACGCCACGGTGATCGTGGCGGGTGACGTGACCCCGGCGGAGGTGATCCCGCTCGTGGAGAAGTACTGGGGCGACTGGACGCGCGGCAGCTACCGCGCGCGCATCCCCGCCGAGCCGGCGCCGAAGGGGCCGAAGTACGTGCACGTGGACTGGGCCTCCCCCACCAGCCCCCTCATCGCGGTGGCCTTCCGCAACCCGGCCTTCTCCGAGGTGCGCCCGGACAACGCCGCGATGGACATGGTCGCCAACCTCTGGTTCGGCGAGACGTCGGAGCTGTACAAGGAGTTGGTGATCCGCGACCAGAAGGTGGACTTCGTGGGCGCGGACAACACGAGCAACGCCGACCCCGAGCTGTTCACCGTCACGGCGCGGGTGAAGAACCCGGCGGACGTGGCGTACGTGCGCGACCGGATCCTCGCCACCGTGGCCCGCGCCCGCGCGGAGCTGGTGCCGGCCGCCGACCTGGCCGACGCGAAGGCCAACGCCCGCTACTCGTTCGTGCGCCGACTCGACAACACCGACGCCATCGCGAGCACCCTCGCGCGCTTCGTGCGCTTCCGTCGCGCCTTCAGCACCGTGAACGCCGCGTACCGCATGTACGACGCGCTCACCCCGCAGGTGCTCCGCGCGGCGGCGCGCTACTACCTCACCGACTCGGCGATGGTGATCGCCACGCTGTCCAACGGCGCGCTTCCCGCCGAGGCGGCGGGGATTCCCGCTCGTCATCCTGAGCGAAGCGAAGGACCTGGCCCAGGCGCACGGGCCCAGGCCCCGGCGGCCAGTGACTCGCTCCGCCGCGCCCTCGCCGCCCGCCTCAAGGCCGACATCGACCGCACCATGGCGATCGCCATGCCCCTCGTCACCGGCAACAAGCTCCCGGCGATCGAGACGATCACCCAGAAGTCGCCCCTGCCGCAGCTCGAGGTGAAGCTGCTCTTCACCGCGGGCTCCGCGGCCGATCCCCAAGGGAAGGAAGGGCTTGCGGCGCTCTCCGCCGCCATGATCGCCGAGGCGGGCTCGCGCATCTTCACCACCCCGGAGATCCAGCAGCTGCTCTACCCCATGGCGGGGGGCTTCGGGGCGCAGGCGGACAAGGAGATGACCACCTTCACCGGCTCGATCCACAAGGACAACTGGCACGAGTTCCTGCACATCGTGCTCCCGCAGCTCACCGACCCGGGGTTCCGCGAGGAGGACTTCCGCCGCCTCAAGGACGCGCAGCGGGTGGCGCTCACGCAGGGGCTGCGCACGAACAACGAGGAGGAGCTGGGGAAGGAACGGCTCCAGCAGAACATCTTCGCGGGGACGCCGTACGCCCACCCCGTGCTGGGCACCGAGGCGGGGATCGACGCGATCACCCTGGACGACGTGAAGCAGTTCGTGAAGGCGCACTACACCCGCGCCGCGCTCACCATGGGGCTGAGCGGGGACGTCCCCGAGGGGATGGACCATGTGCTGCGCGCGATGCTGGCGGAGCTCCCCGAGGGGACGCCCTCCGGCCCGCGCGCGGCGATCGCGGGGCGCCGGCCGCAGGGGATGGAGGTGGAGATCATCCAGAAGGAGACGCGGGCGACCGCGATCTCCCTCGGGCTCCCCATCCCGGTCACCCGCGCCCACCCCGACTTCGCGGCGCTCAACGTCGCCCGGGCCTGGCTCGGCGAGCACCGCTCGTCCATGTCGCACCTGTACCAGCGCATCCGCGAGGTGCGCGGGATGAACTACGGCGACTACGCCTACATCGAGGCGTTCCCGGGGGGGATGTTCGGCTTCTTCCCCGCGCCGAACATCGCGCGCCGCGCGCAGCTCTTCGAGGTGTGGATCCGCCCGGTGGTGCCGGAGAACGCGCACATGGCGCTCCGCATCGCCACGCACGAGCTGCAGCAGCTCATCGAGCAGGGGATGTCGGCGGAGGACTTCGCCGCCACGCGCGACTACCTGATGAAGAACGCCTACCTCGTGACGGCGACGCAGGACCAGCAGCTCGGCGCGGCGCTCGACTCGAAGTGGTACGGGATCGGGGAGTACGCGCCGTACATGCGCGAGCAGCTCGCGAAGCTCACGGTGGACGACGTGAACGCGGCGGTGAGGAAGTACTGGTCGGCCACCGACCTGAGCGTCGTGATCGTCACGAAGGACGCCGAGGGGCTGAAGCAGCAGCTCCTGTCCGAGGCCTTCTCGCCGATCAAGTACGATGGCACCAAGCCCGCCGAGCTCCTCGCCGAGGACCAGGTGATCGGGGCGCGGAAGCTGAACATCGCGCCGGACCGGATCCGGATCACGCCGGTGAGCGAGGTGTTCGCGAAGTAGCACGCGTACCTGTCATTCCGAGCGAACGCGAGGAATCTTCTGCGCGCCGGGAGTGGCCACTCCCGGCGCGCAGAAGATTCCTCGGTCGCTTCGCCCCCTCGGAATGACAATCGTTGGCCACTTCCGGCGCGCAGAAGGTTCCTCGGTCGCTTCGCTCCCTCGGAATGACAACGGTCCCTGGCATCACCTTCCGCCCCATCACCCCCGCCGACCTGCCGATGCTGCGGGAGTGGCTCCAGCGCCCGCACGTGGCGGAGTGGTGGGGCGCGCCGGAGTCGCTCGACGAGCTCGGCGCCGAGTTCGACCCGCGCCCGGACAATCCCGTGCGCGGCTACATCGCGTACGAGGGGGAGGCGCCGATCGGCTTCGCCCAGTCGTACGTCGCCGTCCTGTGCCACGCCGATGGCTGGTGGCTCGACGAGCACGACCCCGGCGTGGTGGGGATCGACCAGTTCCTCGCCGATGGCCAGCGGCTGGGGCAGGGGCTCGGCACCCGGATGGTCCGCGCCTTCGTGGACCGCCTTTTCGAAAGCCCCGGGGTCACCCGGGTGCAGACCGACCCCGATCCCACGAACGCCCGCGCCATCCGCTGCTATGAGAAGGCCGGCTTCCGGCCGGTCCGGGAGATGGTGACCTCCGACGGACCGGCGCTCCTGATGTACCTCGACCGCCCCGCCTGACCCCTCAACAGCCCCCGGGGGGCGGGCGTATGTTCTGGTGGGACGCGGCCCCCGCCGCCCCCCGGTCCCTCCTCTCCCCCTCCGATGACGCGACGCTCTCTCCCCCCCTGGGTGCGGCTCGTGACGCCCGCCCTGCTCCTCGCCCTCCCCCTGGGCGCGCAGGACACCTCCACCGCGGGCCGCCCGGCCGTCCTCACCGCCGAGCGCTACTCCGAGCCCCCCGCGGAGCTGGTCCGCCTCGTGACCGCCCCGCGGCACCTGATGGTGACCCTCACCAACCTGAGCCCCGATCGCACGCGCTTCCTCTCGTTGCGCAGCGCCGGGATGCCCACGGTGAACGAGATGGGGCACCGCTGGCACAACCTCGCCGGCTTCCAGGTGGACCCGCAGGCGCGACGCGCCCGCAGCATCACCACCCGCCCGAACGCGGGGCTCGACATCGTGGACGTGCGCACGGGGCGGGTCACCGCGGTGCAGCTCCCCTCGGGGATGACGGTCGCCAGCCCCGCCTGGTCCCCCGATGGCTCGCAGGTGGCCTTTCTCGCCAACACGGCCGAGGGGAGCTGGCTCTACGTGGCCGATGCGGCGACGGGGCGCTCGCGTCGCCTGAGCGCGACGCCGGTGCTGGCCACCGCGGTGACGCAGCCGGAGTGGAGCGGCGACGGCCGCGGCGTGCTCGCGGTGATGGTGCGCGACAACATGGGCGCCGAGCCGCGCGACGCGGCGATCGCCACGGGCCCGCTGGTGCGCCTCACGGCGCCGGGGAAGAAGAACTCGACGCGCACCTACGCCGACCTGCTCGAGGATCCCTACGACCAGCAGCTCCTCGAGCACTATTCCACCGGGCAGCTCACCTGGGTCCCGGTCGCCGGCGGCAGCGCCCGCAGGATCGGCGCGCCGGCGATGATCCAGGCGGTGAGCGCGTCGCCCGACGGGCAGCGGCTGCTCGTGACCCTGCTCCAGAAGCCCTTCTCGTACACGGTGCAGGTAGGCTCCTTCGGCACGGAGCAGCAGCTGTGGGACCTCTCGGGCAAGGTGCTGGCGACGGTCGCGACGCGCCCCCTCCGCGAGGGCGACGGCGGCGACGACGATCCCGCCGCGCGCGCCGCGCAGGACACGGCGAAGCGCAGCGTGGGCTGGCTCCCCGACGGCTCCGGCGTGTACTGGCTCCAGCAGGATCCCGCGCCGAAGGGCGACAGCGCCGCCACCCCGGCCGCGGAGGGAGAGCGTCCCGCCGCGAGCCGCCGGCGCGATCACCTCGTGAAGTGGAGCGCGCCCTTCGACGCCGCCTCGCGCAAGGACCTGCTCACCTCCGCCAACCGCATCGCCGACGTCCTCTTCTCCCCCGACGCGAAGACGGTGTTCGTCGCCGAGAACGCGAGCGGCACGGCGCACGTGTACGCGGTGGACCTCGCCGACCCGGCGAAGCGCTACACCATCTCGCGCGTGCGCGGGCTGCAGGCGCAGGTGGGGACGGTGCGGCAGGGCGGCTTCGGCGGGGGCGGCGGCCGCGGCGGCACCGGCGCCGACTCGCTCACCTTCTACCAGGATCCGGGGGTCGTCGCCTCCTACGCGGGGCCGGCCGGCGAGGTCGCGACGCTCAGCCCCGATGGCAGGTACGCCTTCCTCAGCGGCACGCAGTACTCGCGTGCCTGGGCCGACAGCGCGCCGCGTCCCTTCGTGGACCGCATCGAGATCCGCACGGGGCAGAAGTCGCGCGTGTGGCAGTCGGCCCCCGACCGCTTCGAGCAGCCGACGCTTGCCGCCGATGACCGCATCGTGATCCAGCGCGAGTCGGCCACCGAGCCCCCGAACTGGGTCTCGCGCGGCGCGAGCGGGCAGGAGGTGGCGCTCACCCGCAACACCGACGCAACTCCCGAGATCACCAACGCGCCGAAGCGCATGGTGCAGGTGACCCGCCCCGACGGCTACAAGTTCTGGGTCACGGTGAACCTCCCGCGCGGCTACCAGGCAGGCACCAGGCTGCCGGCGATCTTCTGGTTCTACCCGTACGAGTACACCGACCAGGCCGGCTACGACCGCACCAAGCGCAACTTCAACCGCAACGCGTTCCCGCGCTTCGGTCCCCGGTCCATGGAGTACCTCGTCACGCAGGGGTACGCGGTGGTGGAGCCCGACGCGCCGATCGTGGGCGCGCAGGGGCGCATGAACGACAACTACGTGTCCGACCTGCGCAACAACCTCTCGGCCACGATCGACGAACTGGATCGGCAGGGGATCATCGACCGCCGCCGCCTCGGCCTCGGCGGGCACTCGTACGGGGCCTTCAGCACCGTGAACGCGATGGTGCACACTCCCTTCTTCAAGGCGGGGATCGCCGGCGACGGCAACTACAACCGCACCCTCACCCCCACCGCCTTCCAGAGCGAGCGGCGCGACCTGTGGCAGGCGCGCGAGACCTACCTCTCGATGTCGCCCCTGCTGTACGCCGACCGCCTCACCGGCGCGCTCATGATGTACCACGGCCTCGCCGACCAGAACGTGGGCACCGACCCGATCAACTCGCGGCGCCTCTTCCATGCCCTCCTCGCCCAGGGGAAGCCGGCGGCGCTGTACATGTACCCGTACGAGGACCACGGCCCGGTGTCGCGCGAGAC
>DASWVQ010000320.1:0-9487 GCA_036401195.1 Gemmatimonadaceae bacterium | reverse complement strand
ACCAGCAGCGGCACGAGCATGTGCTCGCGGTGCAGCGCGCCGTGCGAGCTCACGTGCGGGATCGGCTCCCACTTGGCGCGGAAGTCCCAGTCGCGCGCCGCGGAGAGGATCATCTCTCCCGCGCGGGGGGCGCCGGCGAGGTGGCTGACCTGGACGAGCGCGTCGGGATAGTCGCTCCCGATCGTCGCCTCGTAAGCCTCGTCCGCGGCCAGGTCCAGGTCGCGCCCCAGGCCGAGCGGGTCGCCCTCGGCGATCGCGTAGCGGTAGCGCCCCCCGGTGCGCTCCACGAAGGCGCGACCCCGCCCTCGGGCGCGCACCTCGCAGCGGGTGGGGGAATGCGGCAGGAGCAGCAGGTCCACCGAGTCGCGCGAGAGCAGCAGGTCGGCCAGCGGCTGCCAGCGTCGCTGGAGTTGCGGCCACCAGGGTCGCTCGCGCCCCGCCACGTCGAGGTAGAGGTGCGACATCGCGTTCCCGCTCACCATCACCGCGACCTCGGGATCGCGCGCGTAGACCCAGGGGTGCGCGATCGTGCGATGCCCCTGGCTGGCCACGAGGCCGGCGAGGTCCTCGTGCTGCTTGACCGGGGAGTGCCCGTGGTCGCTCACGATCCACAGGTGCAGCCGGTCGCCCCGGCGCGCCGCGCCCTCGAGGAGGCGGCCGGCGGTCGCGTCGACCAGCCTGAGGGCATCGGTCACCACCGGCGAGCCGTGCCCCTGCTGGTGCGAGGTCTTGTCCACCCCGGTGAAGGCGGCGAAGACGAAGCGCGGGCGCTCCGCCTCCACGCGCCGCACCACCTCGTCGCCCACGCGCGCGTCGATCTCGAGCCAGCCCGCGACGTTGCCGCTGAAGTGGGTGCGGGCCGTCTTCATGACGGAGGGGAGGGTGATGCGGTCGATGCGGTTCCCCCGGCGCAGCCCGCGCCCGATCATGTTGAGGGCGGCGAGGGAGTCGGGGACCAGCTCGAACATCGTCGGGGCCGCGGCGTCGAGGTCGCGGTCGATCGCGGGCATCTGGAAGCCCACGTAGCTCCGCGTGTAGTCCGGGAAGCTGCACGCCTCGCGGGTGCGGTCGAACCAGCGGAGCCCGGGGAGGCCGACCGGGCCCGGGAAGCGCCCCATGACGAAGGGGGCGTAGGCGGGGCCGGTGACCGAGGGGAAGGTGGAGGTGACCGTGTGGAGGCCGCCGTCGGCGCGCATCCGCGCGAAGGCGGGCAGGTCGCCACGGTCCAGGGCGGCGCGGAGGGTGTCCGGGCGCACGCCGTCGGCGACGAGCACGACCACGGCCGTATGGGACTGGTGGGGCATCGCGCACAATCTAACCGCCGCGGCCCGGGGCTTGTTGGTGATCCACCCCCGACCGGGTAGAATCAAGCGACCGAGACCAACAGCATGGCAACCAGGAAGACTCCGAAGCAGACGAAGGCGGCCGCGCCGCGGAATGCGCGCAAGGCGACCGCCCGCACCGCCGGCGGCAAGAAGGCGAACCCCGACACCCTCAAGGAAGCGGAAAAGCAATCGCGCGAGGGGCTGCGCGAGCGCACCGAGGCGGGGCACCTCGCCGCGGGCCGGCTCCCCCCATCCCAGGAGGGGCAGGGGCGTCGCTCCGGGGCCACCAAGGTGGTGGACGAGTCGATCCGCAGCGCCAACCTGCACACGGAAGACGCGAAGCTCCTCACGGCGCACAGCGATCCCTCCGACTTCACCCGCACCGACCCCTGGCGCGTGCTGCGCATCATGGGCGAGTTCATCGAGGGGTTCGACACCCTCACCGGGATCGAGAAGGGGGTGGCGATCTTCGGCTCCGCCCGCACCGACCCCGACGACCCGCAGTACCAGTGCGCGGTGGAAGTCGCCCGGCTCCTCGCGGAGAAGGGGTTCGCCATCATCACCGGGGCGGGCCCCGGGATCATGGAGGCGGCGAACAAGGGGGCGAAGATGGGGAACGGCCGCTCGATCGGCTGCAACATCGAGCTCCCCTTCGAGCAGGGCTCCAACCCGTACGTGGATACCCTGGTGAACTTCCGCTACTTCTTCGTGCGGAAGACGATGTTCATCAAGTACTCCAACGCCTACATCATCTTCCCTGGGGGCTTCGGCACCCTCGACGAGGCGTTCGAGGCGCTGACGCTGATCCAGACGGGGAAGATCTCCCAGTTCCCGGTGGTCTTCTTCGGCCGCCAGTACTGGGCGGGGCTGCTGCGCTGGATCCAGACGCGCATGCTGGCCGAGGGGAAGATCTCCCCGGGGGACGTGGACCTCATCCTCCTCACCGACGATCCCGTCGAGGCGGCGAACGCGGTGGCGAACGCGTACGAGGCCAACGGCAGGCGCGCGAAGTAACGCACCGCCCGATCACGGGCACACACGAGCACCACGCGAGCACCGACGACATGCCACACCGCGACAACGAGGCTTCGAAGAAGGCGCAGCAGCGCGCTTCGGCGGCCGGCAACAAGGCCGAGCAGAAGCGCGCCGCCGAGGCGCGCGAGCAGGAGGGGGCGCAGCACACCGCGCACGAGAAGTCGCGCTTCCTGCGCGGGCAGCGCATCGCCCCCCGCCCGATCGACGGGTCGGAATCCGCCGCCGACCTGATCGACGGGACCTTCCTCGCCTACAACGCGGCGCGGCTCCGCGAGGCGGCGCAGCTGCTCACGGGGAAGATGCTCGAGCCCGACGTGACCGTGGGGATGACCCTCACCGGCGCGCTCACGCCGGCCGGCGTCGGCATGGCGGCGATCATCCCGCTCATCCAGAGCGGCTTCGTGGACTGGATCATCTCCACCGGCGCGAACCTGTACCACGACGCGCACTTCGGGCTGGGGCTCCCCATGCACCGGGGGAACGCGCAGGAGTCGGACGTGGTGCTCCGCGAGGAGGGGGTCGTGCGCATCTACGACATCTTCTTCGACTACGACGTCCTGCTCTCGACCGACGCCTTCTTCCGGAAGATCATCACCGCGCCGGAGTTCCAGCGGCCGATGTCGTCGGCGGAGTTCCACTGGCTCTGCGGGAAGTACATCCGCGAGCGCGAGAAGGCGCTGGGGATCGGCAACCGCTCGCTGCTCGGCGTGGCCTACGAGTGCGGCGTGCCGATCTACACCTCGTCGCCGGGGGACTCCTCGATCGGGATGAACATCGCCGCGCTCTCCCTCGAGGGGAACAAGTGCACGATCGACCCGAACCTCGACGTGAACGAGACGGCGTCGATCGTGCTCGCCGCCAAGCGGGGCGGGGGGAAGAGCGGGGTGTGGATCTGCGGGGGCGGTTCGCCGAAGAACTTCGCCCTCCAGACGGAGCCGCAGATCCAGGAGGTGCTCGGCATCGACGAGAAGGGGCACGACTACTTCCTGCAGGTGACCGACGCGCGCCCCGACACGGGAGGGCTCTCCGGCGCGACGCCGGCGGAGGCGGTGAGCTGGGGGAAGATCGACCCCGACCGCCTGCCCGACGCCGTCGTGTGCTACCTCGACTCGACCGTCGCGCTCCCGCTGCTCACCGCGTACGCGCATGCGCGGCACGACAAGCGGCCGCTCAAGCGGCTGTACGACAAGCGGGAGGCCAACATGCAGCTCCTGCGCGACGAGTTCGCGAAGGCGGGGGACGCGCCGAGCGAGCCGGGGGACACGGACAGCACGCTGCCGATGCACCGGTAGTCCGCCGTCATCCCGAGCGCAGCGAGGGACCTGGCGTCCCGACCGAGTGGCTGCGCGCCGGCCCATTGGGTGAGAAAACAGGAAAAGGGCGATACCAACGAATCGATCCCTGCGCATTCGGCCGCTGTCGCGCCGGCCAGACGGGGTGATGATGAGGGGGGACGAGCTGGACCAGCTGATCGCTCCTCACCATCCCGGGCTTCCCGGCTCCGGAGCATGGGATCGAGCGTACACATGGAGGGACGCAGCGAAACTCCCTCGTCGTTCACGCTTCTCGGGACGACGGCGAGGCGCCCTCTTCCCGCACTGCTTCCACGAACCGCTCCTTCGAGTAGTCCCCCGCGCTGATCCACCGCTCGGTGGGCTCGGGGCCGAGCAGTTCCTCCCGGATGACCCGGTCCGGGTCGCCGCGGGCGATCCGGGCATCGATCGCGGCGATGGTCGCCTCCATCCAGTCCGCCTTCGCGCGCAGCAGCGACGCGGCGTCGCCGAGCGGCCCGCGGTGCGCGTCGAACATCTGCACCGGCTCGAGGGCGGCCACGCGCCGCAGTGAGGCCACGTGCGCGCGCGGCCGCTCGCCCGTGCGCGCGAGCCGCACCTTCACGCCGAGGAACAGGTCCCCGGAAAAGAGCCGGCGCCGCGCCGGGTCCCAGAGCACCTGGTGATCGTCAGAGTGGCCGGGGGTGTCGATCACCTGGAAGGGTGCCGGATCGAAGGGCACCGGGGGCGTGACCAGGGGCAGCGCGTGCCCCCAGGTGAAGCTGCGGTAGCGCCGCATCGTGCGCGTCGAGCGCAGCACCGCCGCGGTGGCTGGGGTGATCCACATCGGGATCCCGCGCCGCGCGATGTGCTCCGCGTTGCCCGCATGGTCCTCGTGGCCATGCGTGACGAACACCCCGCGGGGACGCAGCTCGTCGAGCAGGGGCATCAGCTCGTGCGTCACCCGCGCGAAGGCGGTGTCCACCAGCACGCCGTCCACCAGGTAGGCGCTCACGTCGTAGCGCGACACCCGCGATCGCCAGGTGGAGCAGTGGAGCCGGGTGACGCCGTCGTGGCGGGTGATCGCGATCATGCGTGAACGATAATTCTGTCTACCGGTGGTGCGGCGTATTGCGCCCCCCGTGCCCCGGTCCTACCTTTCGGAAGGTTCAGCGCCCGGCCCCCCACGGCCGGGCGCTCCGTTTTCTTTTGTCCCGTGGCCGCGAAGCCCCATGATCGAAGCGCTCAAGCAGAAGCTCGGAGAGGAAGCAGCGAAGCTCCAGCACGAGCTCAACGTCATCCTCCCGAACGAGATCCGGAAGGCGGTCGAGCTCGGTGACCTGAAGGAAAACAGCGAATACAAGGCGGCGCTCGAGCGGCAGCAGTTCGTGCAGGCACGCCTCGGCCAGCTGCACCAGCGCTTGAGCAAGCTCGCGTCCATCGACCTGGCCCAGATTCCCCCGGACCGGGTGGGGCTGGGGTCGCGCGTGACGGTGCAGGACGTGAAGTCGAAGGACAAGGAGGTGTACCACCTCGTCTTCGGCGACTCCGTGGAGTTCGAGGAGGGGCACGTGACGATGTCCTCCCCGATCGGCCGCGCGCTGCTCGGCAAGGCGGTGGGGGAGGACGTGACCCTCCGGCTCCCCGCGATGACGCGCAACCTCAAGGTCGTCGAGCTCCGCACGATCCACGACGCGGATCCCGCGGACGTCTGATCGCCTGGGTTCGTCGCGCCGGCCAGACGGGGTGACGATGAGGGGGTACCCGCTGTACCTGCTGACCGCTCCATGAACGTTCGCGGCTCCCATCTCCCCCTGGAGATCGGAGCCGTTCGCTTGCCGGGAGCCGTCGCGCCGGACCGTTCGAGTAGGAAACAGGAAAAGAGCGAGAAGGACGAAAACGGCTCGCAACCCTCCTCATCTACTTGCGGGGCCCGGAGCGGGGAGTGGTGACCCCACGAGGAACGATCAGAAGTTCCAGTTGGTACCCCCTCATCATTGATCCCCGTCTGGCCGGTGCAACGCTGCTCGAATGCACACGAGTGGACGCGGTCTTTTCGTTCTTATCCTGTTTTCTCACCCCGAACGGCCGGCGCGCCAGGGCCGGATCCTTCGCTTCGCTCAGGATGACGGCGCGAAGATCCGCCCGACTTCCTCGTCGTATCGCGCGACCTCGGCGGCCACGCGCACCGGGTCCCAACCGAGCCATCGCGCCACCTCGCGCGCCACGGCGCGCCCCGCGTCGCGGGTCTCGAAGGCCACGTGCGTGCGGCGCACGAGCAGGTCGGCGAGGGTGCGCGCCATCTCGCGCTCGATCCCCCACGCCATCTCCGCGCGCAGGTAGGGAAGGGCGGGCAGCACCCGCTCGCGTCCCCCCGCGACCTCCCCGGCGCGCTCCCAGAGTGCGCGCCAGCGGTCGCCGTAGCCCTCGACGAGTCGCGTCCCCACCGATGCGTCGCCGCACAGGGCGGTCGCCGCGGCGATCTCCGCGTCGCGCGAGGCGAACGCCCCACCCGGCAGCGGGAGGGCGCGCGTAGGCTCGGGGCGCGTGCGTCGCCGCCCGAGCTGCGATTCCACGGCGTCCACCGCCTCGCGCGCCATCACGCGATAGGTGGTGAGCTTTCCCCCGGTGATGCTGAGCATCGCGCCGCGCCGCTCGATGGCGTGCTCGCGCGAGGCCTCGCCCAGCGCCCCGCCGCCGGCCGCGAGGGCGAGGGGACGGATCCCCGCCCAGGCGCTCACCACGTCGTCGCGGGTCAGCCGCGCGCCGGGAAAGAAGGCGTTCGCCGAGTCGATCAGGTACTGCACCTCCCGCTCGCTCGCCCGCACCGCATCGGGTGACTCGTCGGTGGCGCGCTCGGTGGTGCCGATGATGCAATGCGTCCCGGCGGGGAGGGCGAACATCACCCGCCCGTCGCGCGGGGAGAGCAGGGTGATCGCCCCGCGGTTGCCCACCCGCTCGCGGGGGACGGCGATGTGCGCGCCGGTGCTCCCTCGCACGAGCGCCCCGTCGGGGAGGCCGGTCATGCGTCGCACCTCGTCGGTCCAGGGGCCGGTGGCGTTCACCACCACGCGGGCGCGCACCTCCCCCACGTCGCCGGTGATCGTGTCGTGCACGCCCGCGATCCAGGAGCCCTGCGCCTCCCGCAGCGCGGTCACCATGGTGTGGTTGCGCACCGCGGCCCCCGACTCGGCGGCGCCGAGCGCGTTGGCCAGGGTGAGCCGCGTGTCGTCGGTGGCCGCGTCCCAGTAGCGCGCCCCGCCGCGCAGCCCCGCCGGCTCGAGCGCGGGCTCCTCGGCGAGCAGGGCGCGCGCGTCGAGCCGCCGATGCCGGCCCACGTTGCGGAAGAGGGCGAGCGCGTCGTACAGGGTGAGCCCCGCTTCCAGCGTCCATCGCCCGATGCGCGCGCCCGAATACACCGGCCAGGTGAAGGGGAGGGGACGCACCACGTGCGGCGCGAGGCGGAGCAGTCGCCGGCGCTCGGCGCTCGCCTCGAACACGAGGTGCACCTGCGCCTGCTCCAGGTAGCGCACCCCCCCATGCACGAGCCGCGACGAGCGGCTCGACGTACCACTCGCGAAGTCGTCCTTCTCCAGGAGCGCCACGCGCAGGCCGCGCAGCGCGGCGTCGCGCGCGACGCCGGCGCCGGTGATCCCGCCCCCGATCACCAGCAGGTCGAAGGGGGCGCCCGCGAGCGCGGGGAGCGTGGGGAGGGTCGTGTCGGGGATCATCTGGAGGGACGCTACGGGGTCCCCCGCCCCCTTCACAAGGCGCGCGCTCCCGGACATCCTCCCCGCATGCGACCTGCACGACCCGTCACGCTCCTCGCCATCGCCACCGCGATCGGGCACCTGCTCGTGAATGCCCTCACGCCGTACGGCGTGCACCGCGACGAGCTGCTCTACCTCGCCATGGGGACGCACCTTGCCTACTGGCGGATGGACTTCCCCCCGATGATCGCCGTCCTCGCCAACGTGCAGCGCGCGGTGGGCGGGGACTCGCTGGTGTCGATCCGCTTCCTGCCCGCCTGCGCCGCCGGGGCGCTGGTGTGGCTCGCGGGGTACTCGGCCCGCCGCTTGGGGGGCGGGGCGGGGGCGCAGCTCCTCGCGGCCATCGCGGTCGTGGCCAGCCCGCTCTTCCTGCGGACGGGGACCCTCTTCCAGCCGGTGATCTTCGACCAGCTCTGGTGGACGCTGGCGCTGGTGCTCCTCGTGCGCATCGGCGACGCGAGTGTCGCGGGGGTCGCGGGGGTCGCGCGTGCCGCGGACGACGCGGGTGGCGCGCGCGCCCCAGACGCCGACGGCACCGCGCGCGCCGCGCGCCGTGAGTGGCTCCTCGTCGGGGTGGTGATGGGGCTCGGCCTCCTCACGAAGTTCAGCATCGCCTTCATCGGGCTCGCCATCGCCGCCGCGCTCCTCGCCACGCCGATGCGCCGGAGCCTCCGCACCCCGTGGCCCTGGGTCGCGGTGCTCCTCACCTTCGTCATCGGGAGCGCGAGCCTGGTGGGGCAGCTGCGCCTCGGCTGGCCGGTGCGCGGGCAGATGGACGAACTCCGCTCGTCGCAGCTGGTGCACGTGGGGATGCTCGACTTCGTCGTGCAGCAGTTCCTCTTCGGCCCGCAGACGCTGCTGGCGGCGCTCGGGGCCTGGTGGCTCCTGCGCGATCCCGCGGCGCGGCGCTGGCGCGCCGCGGGGGCGAGCGCGGTGTTCGCCTTCCTCCTGCTGCTCGTGCTGCGCGGCAAGGCGTACTACATCGGCCCGATCTACCCGCTGCTGTATGGCGCCGGCGCGATGGCGCTGGCGCGGTTCGCGGACGCGCGGGCGGGAGCGGCCCGCCGCGTCGCGCTTCCGGCGGCGGCGGTCGCCTGCCTGCTGTACGGCGCGGTCCTCCTGCCCGTGGGCGTGCCCGTGCTCCCCCCGGCGCGCATGGAGCGCTACGTCGCCGCGCTCGGTCTCACCCAGGCCGTGCGCAACAACCAGCGGGGGATCGAGCGGCTCCCGCAGGATTACGGCGACATGCTCCCCTGGAAGGCGCAGGCGGAGGCGGTCGCGCGCGTCTTCCACGCCCTCGCCCCGGAGGATCGCGCGCGGGCGGTGGTGGGGGCGGCGAACTACGGCGAGGCGGGGGCGCTCGACCTGTACGGTCCCGCGCTGGGACTCCCGCCGGTGGTGAGCGGGGCGGGAAGCTTCTGGTTCTTCGGCCCCGGCGTGCAGCCCGGGGAGGTGGCCGTGGTGCTGGGAGGGACCGCCGCCGACCTGCGGCAGCTCTTCGACTCCGTGGAGGTCGCGGCGCTGGTGCGGGAGCCGTTCGCGGTGGGGGAGGAGCAGGAGGTGCCGGTCCTGGTCGCGAGGAAGCCGAAGGTGCCCCTCCAGGTGGCCTGGCCGGCGCTCAGGCCCTGAGCGTCGAGGGTCGTCCGTGGCCCCTCGCCGGGGCCCGTCCGGTAGGGATTTTCCCCGCCCCCCGCGCGTTTCCCCCCGGTCCCGCCCCGAGTAGCTTCCACGCATGACTCCAACGACCCGGCGGGTGGCGCTCGTCGCCGGCGTCCGTACGCCCTTTGCCAAGGCGGGGACGCAGCTGAAGGGACTGACGGCGATCGACCTCGGCAAGCTGTGCGTGGCCGAGTTGATCCAGCGGACGAACCTGGACGGGAAGGAAGTGGAGGCCCTCGTGTACGGCACCGTCGTGCCGAACGTGATCGCGCCGAACATCGCGCGAGAGGTCTCGCTCCTCCCCCTCCTGCCGAAGGGGGTGCAGGCGTTCAGCGTCTCGCGCGCCTGCGCCTCCGCCAACCAGGCGATCACCGACGCGGCCGACCAGATCGCCCTCGGCCACGCCGATTGCATCATCGCCGGGGGC
>DASWVQ010000319.1:0-14639 GCA_036401195.1 Gemmatimonadaceae bacterium | reverse complement strand
GGGCCGGCGCCCGCGCCGTCGTCCACGCGGGCGCCGGCCGCGGCGATGGCACGCAGGGGCCCCACCCCGGGCGCGGTCGCGGCGCAGGCGCTGGCGGGGAAGGTGACGTGGGTCGTGTGGGAGAACGGCGCGTCGGGAGAGCGCGGACTCTGGCGGCTGGTGAACGGGGTGCACGACGGGGGCTACACCCTGCTCCATCCCGAGCCGATCGACCCCGCCTGGCACATCGCGGCGGTGGGTGACCTGAACGGCGACGGCGAGGCCGACATCGTGTGGCAGGACATCGCCACGGGCGAATGCGGCATCTGGCCCATGACCGGCGGCACCTGGTCGGGCGTTCACATCCCGCTGTACGTGGTGCCCGAGGCGTGGCGCATCGCCGCCGTGGGCGACTTCACCGGCGACGTGCAGGCCGACATCGTCTGGCAGAACGTCGTCACCGGGGAACGTGGCGTGTGGCCCATGGATGGCACGACGTGGACGGGATCGTACATCCCGCTGTACGACGACTACGTGCCCACGCAGTGGCAGATCGCCTCGGCCGCGGACCTGAACGGCGACGCGCACGCCGACCTGGTGTGGCAGAACACGGTCACGGGGGAGCGCGGCGCCTGGCTGATGAACCGCTGGAACCTCCAGCAGTACGTGCCGCTGTACTCGAGCAACGTGCCCATCGAGTGGCAGGTCGCGGCCACCGGGGACCTCGATGGCGACGGCGACTTCGACCTGCTGTGGCAGAACGCCGGCACCGGGGAGCGCGGCGTCTGGGTGATGGACGGGGTGAGCTTCACGGGGCAGTACCACCTCCTTTATCCCGAGCCGGTCCCCACGGCCTGGCAGATCCGCGGGGTGCTCGAGCAGGTGGTGTACTCGTTCACCGGCGTCGACGCCGGCTACGAGCACAGCTGCGCCGTGACGGTGCAGGGCGTCACCGCCTGCTGGGGCGGCGATTACAACACCCAGCTCGGCGACAGCGTCCGCCTCACCATGCAGCTGTCGCCACGGCGGGTCGCGGGCAACCTGCGCTTCGCCACCATCGCGCTGGGCGATGAGCACAGCTGCGCGCTGAGCGTGAGCGGGCCCGCCTTCTGCTGGGGGTACAACGCGTGGGGGCAGGGGGGCAACGGCACGCTGGCCACCTGGTCGACGTGGCCCGCGCAGGTGGTCGCCGCGCCCGCCTTCTCCGCCATCGCCCCCGGGGGGAACCACACCTGTGCGCTCGCCGCGAGCGGCGGGGTGGCCTGGTGCTGGGGGATGGGGCAGCACGGCCAGCTCGGCGACAACCTGTTCTACGCCAGCCTGGGGCGACACACCCCCGCGGTGGTCTACGGCTCGCCGAGCTTCCTGCGCGTCACCTCAGGGCTGGAGCACAGCTGCGGCATCGGCAGCGGCGGCGCGGCGTCGTGCTGGGGGCTGAACAGCCAGGGCCAGCTCGGCGACGCGAGCACCACCAACCGCGCGGTGCCCACGCCCGTCACCGGGGGGCTCACCTTCAGCCGCATCTCGGCGGGAGGGCTGCACAGCTGCGGCCTCACCTCGACGGGGCAGGCGTGGTGCTGGGGAGACGACTCCACGAGCGCGCTCGGCGACGACGCGACGTCCGACGCGAACGCCCCGGTGCTGGTGGCCGGGGGCCATGCCTTCAGCGAGATCTCGGCGGGACGGTTCTTCACCTGCGCGCTCACCGCCGATGGCACCGCCTGGTGCTGGGGGGCGAACGACGTGGGGCAGCTCGGTGACGGGAGCTACACGCAGCGCGCGCACCCGGTGCAGGTCGCGGGCACGATGCACTTCACCGCGATCGCCGCGGGGGGGCGGCATGCCTGCTCGCTGGGGACGGACCGGCAGGTGTACTGCTGGGGCGCGAACGACTTCGGGCAACTGGGGGACGGGACGACGACCACGCGGAACGCCCCGGGGCCGGTGCTCTTCCACTGAGGCCATCCCGAGCGACGCGAGGGACGTGGCGTCCCGGTCGAGGGACCACGCGACCGCGACGCCAGGCCCCGGGCCGCCATCACCGCCCGGGGTGGGCCGCGTGCCTCGCCACGAGGTCGATGTCCGACACGAGCAGCACGTCGTCCGGGTACGCGGAGAACATCGGCGCCAGCTTGCGCCGCGGCAGGGGAAGCCTGCTCCACCGCTCCGTGCGCAGCAGTTCCGGCGTGAGTCCCGCGTCGTCGAAGATCGTCACGAAGTCGGTCCAGCGCAGCCGGTTCGTGTAGAACCCCGACCGGACCATGAACTCCGACTCCCAGCGATCATCCGTGAAGCGGAGGTTGGCGAGCCCCCCGCCGAGGTGGTCCTTGAGGTCGATCGAGTGCGACGTGGCGCCATCGTCGCGCAGGATGCGCGCGACCTCGCGGGTCATCGGGGCCACCTCCGCACGGCGGATGTGCTCGTACACCGCGTTGGAGAAGACCAGGTCCACCGACCGATCGGGGATCTCGCGCAGCGACGCGAGCCCGTTGGTGAGGTAGGTGGCGTTGCAGGCGCGCAGCACGTCGTCGAGCGAGCGGGCATCATCGAGATCGGGAGCCGTCAGCCCCTCCGCGCGCAGGAGGCTGGCCAGGGCGCGATACGGGCCCACGTCGTGCCGGGCGAAGGGACCCACGTCCACGAGCCAGGTGCGGCTGGCGCCGAATGCCTTCGCCACCAGCGCCGTGCCCAGGGTGTCGCCCGGGCCCAGCTCCACCACCACGAACCCCGCGCCCTTGCGGCCGAAGGCGACGCGCTCGTAGTGCTTGCGGAAGACGCGGAAGGCGTACTCCGGCTTCTCCATCGGGCCGTGCTTGAAGAGGCCGAGCCGCTGCCACACCGCGTACCCGGCGGGGAGCCGGGAGAGCACGACCTTGGCACCCAGCTTGGCCCACCAGGGGATCGGCACACCACTCAAGAGGGGATCACTCCGGCAGGGGTCGGAACAGGCTCGGCCGCAGACGCATCAATCGTGCGCGATCGGGCGCCCTGCCCACAAGGCACCGTGCGCTCGTCGACCGCGGGAGTCAGCCGCGGCCGAGGAGCCGGACGATCACGAATGCCCCGGCTCCCGCCCCGGCGACCCACACGGGCAGGG
Source organism: Gemmatimonadaceae bacterium (assembly GCA_036401195.1). Classification (GTDB taxonomy): domain Bacteria; phylum Gemmatimonadota; class Gemmatimonadetes; order Gemmatimonadales; family Gemmatimonadaceae; genus JACDHQ01. Next base: position 11,563 of record DASWVQ010000319.1, on the reverse strand, counting down.
CCGCGAAGCGCACCCGGGGGAAGGGCGCGCCGCAGCAGGGACAGCGGGTGACCACGTTGCCCGTGTAGTTCCGGCAGCGCCGACAGGCGCGCCGGATGAGCCGGATGGGGGAGGAGTGACGGGCCATCGCTGGATTGGGGAGGGGGCGCGGTCGCGCGGGCGCGACGCCGCGCCAAGGTAGCGTGTTGCATCCGTTGCGGCATCGTTTCACCACGCGCCCCCGCCATCACCGGCGGGGAGTCGGCCAGCCCGCGGTCAGCGCAGGGAAGCGAGGCCCACCGCCGGCGCCGAGCCGAGGACGCGGAGCAGGAGCACGAGCACCGCCGCGATCCCGAGCCAGAAGGGCAGGGGGCCGAGCCGCAGCCGGGGAAGGGGAGTGCCGCAGTGGATGCAGGGGGTGACGACCTGGGGCGGGACGTGCCGGCAGAAGCGGCAGGCGCTCCGGACAGGCCAGAGGCCATGTGAAAGCACGTGGAAGATCATCCGGGTGGGGTGAAGGCCAGGTGCCATGGTACGTGGGGGTCGTCAGAGCGGCATCAATTGGTCGCGTGGTCTCCGACCGGCGGCCGCGCCGGGTGCCCCGGACCCGCGAGTTCGCCGCGCGCGGCGATGGAAACCCGAGAGTCGCCCACTTCCTCCCCTGCCTGATGCCGATCTGACGGCTCGGCGACATGGTGAACCTCCCAATCCCGGCACGTTGCCGCCTTCCCGCCCTCCCGGCCACCCGATGACCGTTGTGCACGAGCCATTTTTTCCACCCCCCGGCGGGCTCCGGCTCCCTCCCTCGCTCTCGCCGCTCGCCCTCGCCACGCAGGTGACGAAGGCGATCCAGTGCCAGGACCTGCGGATGCGCGGCGGGGGATCCCCGGAGGTGGCCGCGCTCCGGTCGGCGCTGGACGGGCTCCAGGACGTGATGGCGCGCGTCCTCATGCGTGCCCCCGCGATGATGTCGCGCCTCGACTACGAGCGGATGGCGATTGACCTGCGCGCCATGCTCCAGGCCACGATGCAGGAACCGCTCGACCCGGCGGAGCTTCCCGACCTCCACCGCTGGGTCACCACGGCCACGATCAAGCTGGCGGTGATGGTCGCGGTCACCGACTAGCGCGCGCCGGTGGTGCGGCGTCGAGCAGCGACCAGTCCACGTCGCCTCGTACCCCTTCCCAGAGCTCGAGCGGGCCCACCAGCATGCGAGTCGCCACCGACTGGCCGCTGAGCACCAGCCGGAAGGGGCGATCCAGCGGCACCGGGGAGCGGCTCACCGCGCGCGGCACCCCGTCGATGGCGACAGCGCACCGCCCGTCCGGGAGGAGTTGGAGGTCCACGGTGACCCAGCGGCCGTCGCGGATCCCCGCCGGCGCCTCGACGGTGCCCGCCGTGCTGCGGAACGCGCGCAGCCCCGCCATCCCCTCGCCGTTCGGGTAGCCCACGTTGCAGCTGGCTGCCCGCACCGCCGAGTACAGGCCCGTGCGATGGTCCCACCGGGCGAGGGCCCGCTCATCGATCCCGCCGTCGAGGGCGACGCTGAGCGCCTGCCAGGCGGGGCGATGCACGGGGAACCACATGCGCGCGCGCACCCCGAGGCCGGCGGTGCCGTCGAGGAGCGCGCGCGAATACACCCCGCTCGAGAAGCTGTCGTCGCCGTTGACGAGCAGCGCAGGCGTTCCGTCGGCGGCGCGCACGACCTCCGGCTTCGGGTCGCCCCATGGCACGAAGTGCGTTCCGGGAGCGTTCGACCAGTCATCGCGGAGGAGCAATCGCGCGCTCTTCCGCGTCACCAGCACGGTGCCGAGGGCCTCGCGCCATCCGCCAGCGGATGCGCGCAGCCGCGCCGCCCCCTCCCGCCGCGCGTGCGCCACCCCCGCCGAGTCCACGGCGACGATGCTCGTGTCATCACTCGACCAGAGCACGACTTCCGGCGGAACGTCGGTGGGTGATCCGGACGCGTCACGCGCGGCGACGCGGAAGCGCGCGGTGGCGCCCACCGCCATCGTGGCCGGGCCCTCGATGGCGAGGCGGTCGACGAAGGGCACGGGCCGCGTGGTGCGCCACAGCAGGGTGAGGCCCGCCGCGGGTGCGCCGCGGATGGTGACCGGGCGCGCGCGCTCGGGGTGATCGGCCGGGTGCACGATCAGGCGCGCGACGCCATCGTCGTCGGAGCAGAGGCAGGCAATCCACCGCCCGTCGGGGCTCGCCAGGCGCGTCCCGGTCCGGCGGTCGACGACGATCGTGGCGCCATCGTGAAGGTCCACGTTCACGAGCATCGCGCCCGATCCGGTGTCCCCGACGGCGAGGACGTGGTCGGTGCCGAGGAAGGTCACGGGGGCGACGGTGAGCAATCCAGCCGGCCGCAGGCAGCGTTCGCGCGCACCGTTCACGGTCACCCAGCAGAGCTGGTCGGGCCGAGCCTCCTCCATGGCGCGGCGCATGAAGGCGATGCGCGTGCCGTCGCGGCTCCACTGCGGATAGCTGTCGGAGCCTCCGCTCGCGGAGAGCCGGCGCAGGGCACCGGTGCGCGCGTTGACCACCCCGAGCTGCGCGAAGGTGCGCGGGCTCCAGCGTCCCGAGTGGAAGGCCACGTACCGCCCGTCGGGAGACCAGGACCAGGGCACGTCGTCGTGCGGGTTCGTGGTGACGCGCCGCTCGGCCCCGTCGAAGGGCGCGACGTACAGGTCCAGTCCCTCGGGGCGGTCCACGCGGAAGTAGGCGAGCGTACCCCCGTCGGGAGCGGCGATGACGCCCACGCCACGGGCCCACGCGGGGTCCGGCTCCAACCGTTCGCGGGCATCGAGCACGGAGGCCCGCTGGAGGAGCGCCTCGTCCAGGGGGAGCCGCGTGTAGTGAATGCCTCCGTCCCCGCTCGCGACGAAGAGCTCCGCGTCGGGGGGCGCCTGCGCACCGCGCCACGACGACAAGGCGACGGTGGCGGTTCCCAGCGCCAGCGCCAGGGAGCCCGCGCCGATGGCGACGCCCAGCCAGGCCTGCGGCCGGCGTCGCAGGGGCACGGCGCCCGCGAGCCGCCGCAGCCGGTCGTCGGTCGCCGCGGCACCGAGCAGGTCGCGCGCGCACGCGACACGGTCACGGCGGCGCGCCGCGGGGAGCGTCGCGAACCACTGGATGAAGAGCCTTGCGAGGGCGCGCTCGTCGCCGGCCGCGACGAGGTGCCCCGCCGCGCGCCGCACCGCATCGGCGTCGCCGGGGCGTCCCGCGATGATGACCTCGGCGAGCCGCCGGTGCGCGTCGGCGAGCGCGGGGGCATCAGCCGCGGCGATGGCAGTCCGCGCGACCTCGTCGTGCGCCGCCTCCACCCCGCCGGGAGAGCGCGACACGAAGCCACGCTGCTCCAGTTCCGCGAGATCGGCCTCGCCCGCGTGCGGGCAGGCGGCCAGCAGCGAGGCATCGGCGAGGGGGATCCCCGCCGCCGAGAGCGCCAGGAGGAGCTGGCCCGCGGCGGCGGGAAGCGCGCCCACGCGCGCGCGCAGCGCGCTGCCCGCGCCGAGGGTGCGCCCGATCGCCTCGACGTCGCCCGCGGTCCACCGGCCGTCGCGGATGCAGACGAGGTCGCGCTCGAGCAGCAGGTGCAGCAGCTCGATGATGGCGAGGGGCACGCCGGCGGTGGCCTCGAGGAGCTGCGCGGGGAGCCGCGTTGCCCACTCGCAGTCCGGGAAGGCGGCGATGCTCGCCAGCAGGGCGGCGACGTCGTCGAGGCCCAGGGGGCCGAGCGTGAGCGGGGTGGTCTCCCGCGTGCCCACCTGGTGCCCGGGCATCGGCCGTGCGGCGGTCATCACCAGGACGTGCTCGGCGCCGAGCCGCTCGAGCAGGTGCTGGAGCATGATGCGCGAGGCGTCGTCGGCCCAGTGCACGTCGTCGAGCAGGAGGGCGAGCGGCGCATCCTCGACGAGCGTCGTCACCAGCTCGTGCAGGGCCACGGTGCGGCGACGGAGTGCCTCGTCGTCGCGCGCCGCGTCGGGAGCCACGTCGTACAGGGAAGAGAGCGAGGGATCGATCGCGACCAGCGCCTGCGCGGCGGCCGGGGAAATGCCGCGCGCGCCAGGCAGCCGGGCGAGCGCGGCGGCGACGTCCCCAGCAAGGGCGTAGGGGATGATGCGCCCCCCCTGGTGTGCGCGCACGAGCACCACGCGCCCGCGTCCCGCGCGCAGGCGGGCCTGCACGCTGGCGAGGAGGCGCGTCTTCCCCACGCCGGCGTGCGCTGACAGGTGCACGTGACGCGCAGCACCGGTGCGCGCGGCCTCCCACGCGGCGAGGACGATGGCGAACTCCCGCTCGCGGCCGATCATCTCCGTGGCCAGGGTCGCGGGCTGTGTTTCGCTGCCGTGCGCGGGCGAGGCGTGGCGGGCGACGCGCAGGGCGGCGCGGGTCGCGGGCTCCGGGTCGCGCCCTTCCTGTGCGAGGATGTGCTCCAGGTGCGCCGCCTCGGCCGCGGCGTTTACCGGATCCTCGGCGGCGACGAGGGTCTCGAGCAGGAGGCGCCAGCCCGACTCCGCGAGCGGATCGGTGTCACGCACGCGGCGGGCGATGACGACGGCGTCGCGCACGTGCGCGGTGGCCAGCCGCCGCCGCGCGACCACCTCGGCGCAGCGCGCGAACGCCGAGCGCAGGCGATGGCGCTCGGCGTCGGCCCATTGGTCGAACTGCGTGCCCCCGGGAACGGCGAAGCTGGCGAGGAAGTCCCCCGCATAGGCCGCGATGGCCGCGTCGAGATCGCCGGCCTCGATGGCGGCGAGGAACGCGTCGCGATCGGTGGCGAGGCCGGGAAGGAGGCGGAGGGCCGCGCCGTCGCTCTCGATCCAGCCATCGCCGATGCGCTGGCGCAGGTACCACAGCGTTTGCCGGAAGGCGTGGCGGGCGCCGTCGGACCCGTTATCCGACCAGAGCAGGTCGGTGAGGTGATCGCGCGTGGCCGTGCGTCCGGGCGCGCAGGCGAGGTACACGAGGAGCGCGAGGGGCTTGCCCGGCGTGAAGACCACCACCGGTTCCGCGCCTGCCTCGCCCGGCCCGCGCACGAGCGCGGCACTGCCGAGCGTGATGAGCGTGAGCGGGCGGCCGGGGGCGGGGGAGGACACTCGGTAACGTTCGGACGCGCGGCTCGCGCGCGCCAGAGCCCCGCGTCCCGGCTGCGTGCCCGTCACCGTCAACTCGACGTGAACGCCGTGCGCCACGGCCATCGTCGACGCGGAGTGAAGCCGTCGCGGAAGTCACGCCAGCGCAGGCCGGTGAAGCGAACCCCATCGTCCGCTCATCGATCGAAGGATTTCCAGGGAACGTCCGGTCGCACCCCCGACCAGACCTCCAGCGGGCCGATGGCCATGCGGGTCCCGGCGGAGTTGCCCCCCAGGAGGACCCGGAAGGGGCGATCCAGCGAGATGGTGGTGCGCCCGATCGCCCGCGGCTCGCCGTCGATCGCCACCCCGCAGCGGCCGTCGGGAAAGAGCTGCACCTCGAGGGTGATCCAGTGCCCGTCGCGAACGTCCGGCGGGGCGAGGATGGCGCGCTCCTCGGGGACGAGCGCCGCGAAGGCCGCGAGGGCGGTGGTCCCCTCGCCGTTGGGGTACCCCACGGCGCATTCACCACCGTAGCCGCGCATGGGAAGGGGCCCGTCGCCGTGGTTCCAGTGTCGAAGCCGGCCCTCTTCGAGCGCGGCGGTGAAGGACAGGGAGAGCGTCTGCCACACGGCGCGCGTCACGGGCAGCGACACCGTCGCGCGCGCGCCGAGGCCCTGGGTGGCGTCGAGCAGCAGCCGGGAGTAGGCGCCGCTGCTGTAGTTGCCGTCCCCGTTGTTCACCATGGCACGCCGGCCATCGGGTGTCGTCACGACGGACGGTCGCGGAGCGCCGAAGGGGACGAACCGCGCGGCCACCCCCTCCCGCCAGTCCTCGCGCAGGAGCAGCGCCCACTGCGGCTCGGCGACCTCCACCCGCGTCACGGCGCGGCGCCAGCCGCCGGCGGAAGCCTCGACGCGCACCGTGCCCACCCGACGTGGGCGCAGCGTCCCGGTGGAGTCCACGATGGCGATCGCGGTGTCGAGGCTTCGCCACTGGATCGCGTCGGCGGGCAGGTCGAGGGGGTGTCCCGCGCTGTCGCGCGCGATGGCGCGCAGGAGCGCGCTCCCGTCCACCGGAACGCGGGCGGGGGCGGTGATCGCCAGCGACGACAGCCAGCGCGGTGGGCGGGGCGGTGTGCGGAACGTGACGCGCCCCGTCAGGGGGGGCGGGCCGCTCACGCGCGCCCAACGCTCCGGATGCTCCGCCGGGTGCACGATGAACTGCGGGCCCGCTGCGTCGGACGTGAAGATGCAGGTGAGCCAGCGCCCGTCGGGCGAGGCGATGCGCGTGCCGCGACGCGGGTCGAGGACGCGCGCGATCCAGTCGGCGGCGTCGCCCACGTCCACCACGAGCAGCACGCTGCCATCGCCGCGATTGCCCTCGACGAGGAGGCGGCGCTCGTCGAGCCAGCTCACCGGCACGACCCCGAGGTAGGGAGGGATGCCGCGACAACGCTCGGCCGAGCCGTCGGCGCCGACCAGGCAGAGCTGGTCGGGGGCGATGCGCGACATGGCGCGCCGCGCGAAGGCGATGCGCGACCCGTCGGGACTCCACGTGGCGCTCCGATCGGCCTCGTCGCTGGCGACGAGGCGGGTGAGCCGGCCGGTCGCCGGGTCCAGGATTCCCAGCTGGTGGTAGAACTTCGCGCTCCAGCGGCCCGAGATCACGAGGAGGCGCGTGCCGTCGGGAGACCAGCCCTGGGGCAGGTCGTCGGCCCGCCCGGGGAGGACGAGGCGGCCCGGTCCCACCGTGTCGGTGACGTAGAGGTCACTGCCGGAGCTGTCGCCCACCATGCGCGCATAGGCGGCACGCGCGCCATCAGGGGTGAAATGGAACGCATCGAGGTCCAGCCATCGCGGCTGCGCCGGCATGGGGCGCAGTGGCACCTCGGCGCTGTCGCGCAGCAGCGACTCCGTGAGCTGCGCCTCGGAGAACCGGGTCGTTCCGGTGGAGTCGGTGATGGCGACGATGAGGGTGGCGTCAGCGATGGGGCGGGCGACCGCCTGCGGGCGCATGACGACGGCGAGCAGCGCGGCGACGGCGAGGCCGGCCGCCACGAGCGCCGTGGGGCGCCGGTCCACCCGGCGGTGCCAGGGGAGGGAACGCACGAGCGCGCGAACGCGCGCCTCGTCGCCCTGCTCGCCGAGCAGCTCGCGCGCGCGCGCCGCGGGATCGCGACGCTGCGGCGCCGGAAGCTTCGCCAGCCACTCCGCGAAGAGCGACGCGAGCGCGACGTCGTCGCCCGCCTCGAGCAGGTGGTCGGCAGCACGCATGGCGAGGGCGGTGCCACGGGAGCCCTCACGGAGGAGGGCGCGCGCGAGGCGGCGATGCGCCTCGCGGAGCTGCTCCGGCGTGGATGCCTCGAGCACCGTGGTCGCGATCTCGTCGTGCGCCACCTCCCAGCCCGCGTTGACCCGCACGGCGAGTCCGCGCTGCTCCAGTTCCGCGAGCGACTGGTCGAGCTCCGCGCAGTCGCAGGCGGTGGCGAGGACCGGGGCGACCACGGGGGCGGCGGCGGCGGCGAGGAGGCGGAGCGCATCGCGTGCCGTCCCGGGGAGCGCATCGACGCGCGCGCGCAGCGCGCTCCCCGCGTGCAGCGCCGCGGCGAGGGCGTCGGTGTCGCCCGCGGCCCAGGTGCCGCCGGCGATGCGGAGCCACTCGCGCTCGAGCAGCAGGTGCAGGGTTTCCACGAGGAGGAGGGGGGAGCCGTGCGTCGCCTCGAGCAGGCGCGCGGGGAGCTGGTCGGCCCAGGGGGCGGCGGGGAGCGCGGCGATGCTCGCGACGAACGCCGCCACTTCCTGGAGGTCCAGCGGGTGGAGCGGGAGGACGTGCGTGTGGTCCACCACGGGGCGGTGGCCGGTCATGGCGCGCGCCGCCGTCACCACGAGCAGCCGCTCGCCGCCCAGGTGCTCGAGCAGCCGCAGGAGCATGGCGCGCGACGGGAGGTCCACCCAGTGCAGGTCGTCGAGGAGCAGGGCGAGGGGCGCGTCCTCGGCGAGGGCGCCCACCAGCTCGTGCAGCGCCACGGCGCGACGGCGGAGCGCCTCGTCGTCGCGGGCGGTGTCGGCGGCGGCGTCGTACCAGGTGGAGAGCGAAGGGTTGAGCGCGACGAGGGCGCCCGCGGCGGCGGGCGAGATGCCGCGCGCGCCGGGGAGCCGGGCCAGCTCGGACACCAGGTCGCTGGCGAAGGAGTAGGGGATCGCGTGGCCCCCCTGGTGCGCGCGGACGAGCACCACGCGCTGCCGCGCGGCGCGAAGGCGCGCGTGCACGCTGGCGAGGAGGCGCGTCTTGCCGATCCCGGCGCGCGCCTCCACGTGGAGGTGGCGCGCGTGGCCGCCGCCGGCGTCGTCCCAGGCGGCGAGGAGGGCGGCGAACTCCTTCTCGCGGCCGATCAGCTCCGGCGCGATCGCCGGCTGCACGGGAGCGGTGCCGTGCGCGGGGCTCGCCTGGCGTGCGACGCGGAGTGCGGCGCGCGTGGCGGGCTCCGGGTCGCGTTCGTCGTCGGCGAGGAGGCGCTCGAGCTGCCCGGCCTCGGCCGCGGCGTTAACGAAGTCCTCGCCGGCGACGAGTGCCTCGAGGAGGAGGCGCCACCCCGGTTCACTCGCGGGATCCGCGTCGCGCGCGCGGCGGGCGAGGGCGATCGCCTCGCGGGTGCGCGAGGCGCCGAGGTGTCGGCGCACGGAGAGCTCGGCGCAGCGGATGAAGGCGGAGCGGAGGCGCCGGCGCTCCGCGTCGGCCCACTGCTCGAACTGCGCGCCGCCGGGGGCGGCGAAGCCGGGGAGGAATTCCCCCGAGTAGAGGTGCACCGCGCGCCCGAAGTCGCCCGCGTCGATCGCGGCGAGGAAGTCGTCCCGGTCGCAGGCCACCCCGGGGTGGAGGGTGACCGATACCCCGTCGGCGACCACGACGTCGTCGCCGGCGCGGCGGCGGATGTACCAGAGCGTCTGGCGGAGGGCGTGGCGCGCCGGCTCGAGCTCGCGGTCCGACCAGAGCAGGTCGATGAGGTGATCGCGGCTGGCCGTGCGCCCCGGGGCGGCGGCCAGGTAGGCGAGGAGGGCGGCCGGCTTCCCCGGGGGGAAGAGGGTGGCCGAGGCGCGCACGAGACTCGCCCCCCCCAGGGTGAGGAGGGTCAGCGGGGCGTCAGTCGCCGGGACCGCGGGAGCAGGACCGTGCATGAGACGGGGTTCTGACAGGGCGGTGGTTGGTTCGCGAGTGCAAGTCGGAACGACAACAACCAGCCCCCCGGTCACTGCTCGTCAGGCAGGGCTTTCCTCGGGTCGCACCGGGAAGGTGCAGCGTGATGGGGAGGTCGGCAAGGCGCCGGAAGGCGTGGCCGGGTGGGCACCCGTCGACGAAGCGCTTCGTCGGCGAGACAGGCCACGACCCATCCGGGACTCACATCCGGGGCTCGCCTCTTTCGACCGCGGGGCCAGATCCTTCGCTGCGCTCAGGATGACGTCAACTTCGTCGCCGCCTCGACCAGCTTGTCCACCGTGAGCCCCAGCTCCTTGTACACGGTCTCGTACGGCGCACTGGCCCCGAAGCGCGACAGCCCGAGCACCTCGCCGTCCTCCCCCACGAGCCGGTACCAGCTCGCCGGGTGCGCCGCCTCGATGGCGATGCGCGGTACGCCTCGCGGGAGCACCTGGTCGCGGTAGGCCCTGGGCTGCTTGGCGAAGATCTCCAGCGAGGGCATGCTCACCGCGCGCGCGGCGATCCCCTGCGCGGCGAGCTGCTCCTGCGCGCGGAGGATCAGCGCCACCTCGGATCCGCTGCTCATCAGCACCACCTGCGGCGCGGTGCCGGGGGTCGAGTCGGCGAGCACGTAGCCGCCGCGCTCCACGCCGCTCGCCGCCGCGTACTTCGTGCGGTCGATCAGCCCGAGCTTCTGCCGGGTGAGCACGAGCGCGGTCGGTCCGTCCTTGCGCTGTACGGCCACCTTCCACGCCTCCGCGGTCTCGCTCGCGTCGGCCGGGCGGATCACGTCGAGGTTGGGGATCACGCGCAGCGCCGCGAGCTGCTCGATGGGCTGGTGGGTGGGGCCGTCCTCCCCCAGGCCGATCGAGTCGTGGGTGAAGACGTAGATCACGCGCTGGTGCATCAGCGCCGCGAGGCGGATCGCCGGGCGCATGTAATCGCTGAACACGAGGAAGGTGCCGCCGAACGGAATGAACCCGCCGTGCAGCGCCATCCCGTTCATGATGCTCCCCATCCCGTGCTCGCGGATGCCGAAGTGGATGTACCGCCCCTTCGGGTTCTCCGCCGAGAAGTTCTCGCTCCCCTTGAGCGCGGTGTTGTTCGACCCGGTGAGGTCGGCGGAGCCGCCCACCAGCTCGGGGAGCTTCTTCGCGATCTCGTTGAGCACCGCGCCGCTCGCCGCGCGGCTGGCCACGTTCCCGTTCTCGGCGGTGAAGGGCGCGATGCCGGCGTCCCATCCCTCGGGAAGCTGGTCCGACAGGCGACGCTCGAGCTCCTTCGCCTCCGCGGGGAAGGCCGCCTGATAGGCCTTCCACCGGTCGTTCCACTCGGCGTGCGCGCTCGCGCCCGTCACCTTCGCCTCGCGCCAGTGCGCGAGCGCCTCATCGGGCACGAAGAAGGGCTCGGTGCTCGGCCAGCCGTAGAACTGCTTTGCGCCGGCGATCTCCTCCTTCCCCAGCGGCTCGCCATGCGCCTTGGCGGTGTCCTGCTTCTTCGGCGCGCCCCACCCGATGTGCGTCTTTGTGACGATCATCGTGGGCTTCGTGCGCTCCGCCTTCGCCGCCTCGATGGCGCGCTCCACCTCGGCGAGGTCGTTCACGTCCTCGATGTGCAGCACCTGCCAGCCGTACGACTCGAAGCGCTTCGCCGTGTCGTCGGTGAAGGTGAGGTCGGTGCTGCCGTCGATCGTGATCCTGTTGTCGTCGTAGAAGCCGATGAGCTTCCCCAGCCCGAAGTGCCCCGCGAAGCTCGCCGCCTCGTGCGAGATCCCTTCCATCAGGTCGCCGTCGGAGCAGATGAACCAGGTCCAGTGGTCGATCAGCTCGTGCCCCGGGCGGTTGAACTCCGCCGCGAGGTGCTTCTCGGCGAGCGCCATCCCCACCGCGTTGCCGATCCCCTGGCCGAGGGGGCCGGTGGTGGTCTCGACGCCGGGGGTGTAGCCGTACTCGGGGTGCCCCGGGGTGCGCGACTCCCACTGGCGGAAATGCTTCAGGTCGTCGAGGGAGAGGTCGTACCCGCTCAGGTACAGGCAGGAGTACAGGAACATCGACGCGTGACCGCAGGAGAGGACGAAGCGGTCGCGGTTCCACCAGCCCGGATCGGCCGGGTCGTGCACCAGGTGGCGCCGGTAGAGCAGGTAGCCGAGGGGGGCGAGGGCCATCGGCGTGCCGGGATGGCCGGAGTCGGCCTGCTGGACGGCGTCCATGGAGAGGACGCGAACGGAGTTGATGGCGAGCTGTTCGATGTTCGACACGGGCGGCGGGTGGGAGACGCCGGAAATCTAAACCGGGCGGGCAACGGGG
>DASWVQ010000318.1:0-1521 GCA_036401195.1 Gemmatimonadaceae bacterium | reverse complement strand
TTTTCCCGGTTATAATTCTGGACTCGCGGGTAACCGCGGGGACAATTCCCGGATAGCTCAGTTGGTAGAGCAGCTGACTGTTAATCAGCGGGTCACAGGTTCGAGTCCTGTTCCGGGAGCTCCAGCATCGCGAAAGGCCCGTCTCGAGAGAGGCGGGCCTTTTCGTTTGCGCGGTCATCCCCGCGTCACCCCAGGGGTGGCTCCGGCCCGCGGGCGTAGTCCGAGGTCCGGATCACCTGCGTGTCCGCCAGCCGGTCCCCCACGCGGCGCCCACCCTTCCCCAGCAGCACCATCAGCGGCTCCACCGCCCAGCCGAGGAGGGGGAGCATGAGCGACCGCACCGCCGACTCGCGCGCGGTGGCGGGCCGGTTCTCGGGGAGGTTCACGACCATCAGCCCCATCGCCTCCTTCCCCAGCCCCTGGCCACCGACGCGGCCGTCGCGGGCGAACCAGTACCAGAGCCCCGCGAGCCCACCCATCACCGCCACGCTGATCCCCGTGACCTCGATCCCATGGTTCCCGATCTCGGAGCCCATCACTCCCACGACGGTGCCGGGAATCGTGAGCCCCACGCTGACCGCCGCGTCGATCACGGTGGCCACGAGGCGCTTGAACGCCGACGCGCGCGGATAGGCGACCGGGCGCTGCATCCGCAGCAGGTCGGCCGCCGACCAGACCGGGGTGAAGGCGCCCCCGGCCCCGGCCTCGTGGAAGGGGCTCGCCCCCGCCGCGGTGGTGCGCACGAGGGAAGCCCCCGGGAGGGGGCTGCTGCAGCGCGGGCACAGGTACATCGCCGGGGTGACCCCGGTGCCGCACTCGGGACAGTAACGAGCCATCGAGACGCCTGCGTCGCGGGGTGGGAAGTAAACCAATGTTGCAGCGCCGCGCCTCGCGCCGCAACGGCGGCCGCACCCCCGTTATCATGCGTGCCGCCACCCGGATCCCCACGCCGATGCCCCGTTCCCGTTTCGCCCTGGCCGCCCTCGCGGCGCTCCTCCCCGCCGCCGCGGCGGCGCAGTCCCCGGTCGCGATGCTCGATACGGTATACGCCACCACCGCGTCGCGCGCCGGCTCCCTCGCACAGCTGCACCGCAGCGTGGAGGTGCTCGACCGGGGCGCGATCGAGCGGCGCGCGGCGCGGTCGGTGGGCGAGCTGCTCGCGGGGATGCTCGGCGCCGACGTGCAGTGGCGCTCCCCCGCCCAGGCCGACCTCGCCCTCCGTGCCGGCACACCGGGGCAGGTGCTCCTGCTCGTGGACGGGGTGCGGCAGTCCGACCTCCAGACCGCGCACTTCGACCTCGACCTCGCGGTGCCCCTCGACGCGATCGAGCGCATCGAGGTGGTGCGCGGACCGGGCTCGGCGCTCTTCGGCGCGGACGCCGTGGGGGGTGTGGTGAACGTGATCACCCGCCGCGACGCGCGCGCAGCCAGCGCGCGGCTCTTCGGGGGCAGCTTCGGCACCGCCGGCGCGTCGCTTGCCGCGGCGATCCCCGCCGGCGCGGGGAGCCTGCGCGCGTGGAC
>DASWVQ010000317.1:0-14412 GCA_036401195.1 Gemmatimonadaceae bacterium | reverse complement strand
CGCCCTGTACGCCGCCGGCGCGAAGAACTCCGGCGAGGTGAGGATGGTGCGGACGACCTCGCGGATGTCGCCGCCGGTCTTCGTGAACGTCGCGGCGGCCCGCGTGACGAGCGACGCGGGGGGCTCGTCGGCCACGAAGCGGCGCACGAGCTTTGTCGCGATGAACCGCGACGTCGACGGATGCCGCGCGAGGATGTCGAGCACCCGCTCACCATCGGACTCGCCTCCGCCCGCCTTGATCCTGTGCCCCAGCACGATTTTCTCGCCGTCGTCGTGCAGGCGCGGCTCGAACCGGAAGCCGCCGCCGAGACGGGGCCTCTCGATCGTCCATCCGGTGAACGCCCGCGCGACTTCCTGGACGTCCTTCTGCGTGTAGCCGCCGTCGACGCCGAGCGTCTGCAGCTCCATCAGCTCGCGCGCGTAGTTCTCGTTGAGCCCCCGCGAGCGGCGCGCCGCCGCCACGCGCTGGTCGCGCATCGCCCGGCGGGAGAGTGCCGGCCGCTGCACGGAGAGCAGGTTCGGGTGCGCCGAATCCGCCATGCTCTGCCAGTTGTCCAGGTAGAAGAGCATGGCCGGGCTCTTCGCCACGGCGCCGAGCAGGTCCCGGAACTTCCCGAGGGCGCGCGGGCGGATCACCTCGCGCTCGTACTGCGGGATGAAGAGCCGCACGAGCCCCTTGCCCGCGAACACCGAGAAGTGGTTGGCCCAGAAGTCGACCATCACCTCCTGGAGCTGGCGGTCGCTCGCCACCGCCCGCGCGAGCCGCGCCGACTGCGTGCCCGCCACCACGGCGCGGGCCTCGCGCGCCGCCTCCTGGAGGGCCAGGCGGTTGGCGGCGGAGTCGCGGCGCAGCCGCTGGAGGTCGCGGTACTCGCGCACCAGGTCCCCCGGGTCCGCGTCGAGTGCCGGGTAGGCGCGGGCGATCGCGTCGCCCTGGGGGTCGGGGATGCTTGCGGGGTGGAGCTGCGCGTCGATCCAGCGGTCCACGCCCATGGCGCGGACCCGCGAGGCCTCGCCGGGGGTGGGACCGAAGGCGAGCCGGTTGAGGACGTGCTCTACCTGCTGGTCGGCGGCCTGCTCACGCGGCACCGTCGCGACCGTGACGCGTTCGGGTGCGGAAGCGCTTCCCGTGGATGAGGTCGAGGCGCGACCGGGAAAGCAGCCGGCCGCGACCGTGAGCAATGCAATGAAAGGGGCGGCCGCGCGATGGCGGGGTGGCATGGGGGGCTCCCTCGGGTGACATCGTAGGGGACGATCGGATCAACCAGGCGTTAAGTGACCTGCGTTGCATTCCATCGTGTTGCTCATGATCAGGACCGTTTCATTTCGCGCCATCGTCCCCCGCCGGAGCCCCTCATCTTCCAGGACCGTCCCGAACTGCCCGGCCTCGGCCTTGGTGGCGGCATCTCGTCGCCCATCGGCGGCGCCCGCCCCGTGCGACCGCAGGGGGCGCTGCTCGCGGTCGAGATCGATGAATTCGCCCTGATCGAGCGCACCCACGGGGCCCAGTTCGCCGACTCCGTGATTCGCCGGGTCGAGGCGGCGCTGTCCGGCGTGCTCGGAGAGCGCGACGTCGTCGCGCACCAGGGGGGCGCGCGCATCACCGCCTTCCTGCCGGGGGCGAACCGTGCCGTCGCGCGGGCGCGTGCCGAGGAAGTGGCGGACGAGATCCGGCGCTCGCCCATGACGTTGGGGGCCAGCGGCCGGCAGCTGCCGCTCACCCTGTCCATCGGGGTCGCGGTTGCCCCCGAGCATGGTGCCACCCAGGCGGCGATGCTCGCCGCGGCGGAGCGGGCCAGGAACCGCGTCGTCGCCATGGGCGGGGGAGGGGTGGAGGTGGCCCTCCCCCCGGCCGAGGAGCCCGCCACCCCCGAACTTCGGATGCGAGGGTTCGTGGGGCGCTCCGACCAGCTCCGGGCGCTGGTGCGCTTGCTGGAGGGGACGATCCAGGGGCGTCCGGCGCTGGCGATCGTCCACGCCGAGCAGGGGGTGGGGACGAGCACCCTGCTGCGCAACCTCGCCCTCGAGGCCCGGGTCCGGGGGGGGCAGGCGGTGGTCGGGCGCGCCGTCCCCGGGGACCTGCGCCCGCCCTACGAGGTGTGGACCCAGGTCATCGAGAAGCTCATCGCCGTCGCCCGCGTGCCACGGGGCGATTGGAGCGAACTCCCGAACCTCGTGCCCGGCGCCGGATCGCGCTTCCCGCTGGACAGCGCGATGGGCCCAGGGAGCGGGAGCCAGTATCGCCTGCTCGAGGAGCTCACGGAGTGCATCGCGCAGGCGTCGAGCCGGCAGCCGCTGACGATCGTGCTCGAGTCCATGCAATGGGCAGATTCGGTCTCCTGGGACGCCCTCGAGCACGTGCTCACGCAACTCCGGGAGGTACCGGTCTTCATCGTCGTGGCGCTGGCGGACAACCGCCTCCCGCCGGATGCCCGCGAGCGGCGCGCGACCCTCGTGCGGCGCGACGACGTGACCGAACTGGCGGTCCCCCGGCTCACCCGCGACGAAGTGAAGCGGTGGATCGAGTGGGCGCTCCACGGGCAGGACGCCGGCCGCGAGCTCCTCTCGTTCGTCTACGGCCACACGCGGGGGAATGCCCTGCACATCCACCAGCTCCTCCGGGCCATGGCCGAGGAAGGGGCGGTGTGGCATACCGGCGACCGGTGGGAGTGGCGTCCCGCGTCGGAGCTCCGCCTGCCGGCGGGGATCGAGCCGCTCCTCGTCCGTCGCCTCGAGCGGCTGTCGGGCCGTGCGCAGCTCCTGATGGCGACCGCGGCGGTCATCGGCCGGAGCTTCGACGCGAGCCTGCTCGCGGCGGTGACGGGCGGGGGGGAAGCGGCCGCGCACCAGGTGATCACCGAAGGGCTGGCGGCCGGGGTCCTCGAGCATGAGGAACGCGGCTCGCATCGCGTGCGGTTCGTCCACGAGCTGGTTGCCGAGGTGCTGCGAGCCCACCTGCCTCCACGGCGGCATCAGCGGATCCACCGGGACATCGCCGCGGCACTGGCCGCCTTCGGGACCGCCGATCACGGCGAGATTGCGGCGCACTACGATCGAGCGGGGGTGCAGCGCGAGGCGCACGTTCGGGCGCTCGCCGCCGCCGACCGGGCGGAGCGGCTCTACGCCTTCCCCACGGCGAGCGAGGCGCTTCAGATGGCAGCCCGCAACGCGACGAACCCTGAGGAGCTCGCCCAGGCGCGGGCCCGCATGGCCAGCCTTGCCGAGCGACTCGGCCGGTTCGAGGAGGTGGAGGAACTCTGCGACCTCGCGATCGAGTGGTTTGCCGGCCAGGAGGAATACGAACGGACCGTGTCGTTGCGCCTGCTCCGGGAGCGCGCCCGCGACCAGCTGGGACAGCCGGCGCGGCGCACCCTCGAGGCCCTGGTGCAGCTGCATGGGGAAGCGGCCGAACTGGGGCTTCGCGTGGAGCGCGTCTCGATCCTGATTGCCCTCTCCCAGGCCTGGGCGCGGCTCGGGGAGCCGGGGGACGCGGAGCGCATCGCCGCGGACTCGGTGCGGATGGCGGAGCAGCTGGGCGACGCGCGACTCCTGGCGACCGCCCTCAATCGTCACGGGCTGGCGATGGAGGTGGGGCGGGAGGAGGAGGCGCGGGCGCTGTTGCGCCGGGCGATCGCGCTCTTCCAGCAGGTGGGCGATTCCCGTGGCCAGGCCGGTGCGTACAACAACCTCGGGCTCACCTACCAGCGGGAGGGCGACCTGGCGCGCGCGAGCGAGGAGCTTCGCATGGCGATCGCCGTCGCCCGGACGGCCAAGATGCCCGACGTGTGGGGGACGGCGGCCCTCAACCTCGGCGTCTTCCGCCTGAAGGAGGGGGCCTACGACGAGGCCCGGACGCTGCTGGAGCAGTCGCTGTCGCTGTACACCGTGGTCAAGAACGCGGAGCTCCAGCTGTACGCCCTGTACAACCTGGCGCATGTGGAACGGGCCGAGGGGCGGCACAGCGAGGCGGCCGAGATGTACGAGATGGCGGCGTCGCTGGCGCAGCGGATCGGGTCCGTGGACGTCGAACTCGGGGCCGCGGCGGGCGCCGGCCTGGGGTACCTGGCCATGGACCGGATGCCCCAGGCGGAGGAGGCGCTGCGCCGGGTGGCCCCGCGACTGGTCAGCCGCCCGGACTGGTTCCAGGGGCGGGAGATCGTGGAGGCGCTGGCCATCCTGGTCTCGCTGCGGCAGGGAGACGTGGCCCGGGGGATCCGCCAGTTCCAGGAGGCGCTGCGGCTGGCGGGGGGGTCGGACACCTATTTCGGGGCCTGGCTGACCGCGGCCTGCGCGGATGCACTGGCACCCCATGCCCCGGAGGAGGTGGAACGCGCCGTGGCGCTATATTCCTCGAGGGTGGCCGCCATCGGCTACGCGGAGCTGACTGCCAAGTTCAGGAAATTGACGGCAGCGGAGCGGGCAGATATGTCGTAGATTGTAGATGAGGAGGCGTGACCCGGCCGGCGCTGGCGGGGTTCGTCCCTCCGGATCCACCCTCCCTACCGCCAGGCTCGTGCCTCGGCACCCACAGGTGTTCTCATGCGGCCTAACCAGCGCCTCTCCCTCGCCCTCCTCGCCCTCCTCGCCGCCGTCTCCGGCTGCTCCGACGTCTCCGCGCCGACCGCGACGGTCGCCGTCGATCCGCAGCCACAACTCGCGCTGGTGAATGGCGCGACCTACACGGCCAGGTTCGTGGTCAGCCCGTCGCGGAGCACCACGTTCGGCGACGGCGTGAACTCGCTCTACTTCCCCGCCGGCGCGGTCTGCGACCCCGCCCTCAGCAGCTACGGCCCCGGCGAGTGGGACAAGCCCTGCACCACCATCAGCCGCGACCTCACGATCACGGTGGTCGCGACCGTCGCGAATGACCGGGTCAACCTCGATTTCTCGCCGAGCGTCCGCTTCCACCCGGAGCGGGCGGTGTGGCTGGTCGTCCAGAACGACGCGATCAAGACCGCGTGGCAGCCGGAGAACTGGGTCATCCTCTACAACCCCGGCAACGGCTCGCTGATCGACGAGGGGGCGAGCGATCGTTCGCTGGTCACCTACGTGAACCGCACCACCGGGACGGCGCTGCGCCGGATCAAGCACTTCAGCGGCTACCAGGTCGGGATCGGGATCACCGACTGCACGCCCTACGTCGATCCGGGCTGCCTCCCCATCGGCGACGTCGAGACCAACCCTCGCTGAGCCTGCGGGGCGGAAACATGGGGGGCGGACACTCGGTGTCCGCCCCCTTTCTTTTCCTGCCTCGATGGCGCGGAGTCAGGTCCCGCGGATCGACGGCTGCGCCGGCATGGAGGCGCAACTGCGACAGGGCATCCGTCACCGGGGAAGGCGCGGCCGGCTCGAGCCAGCTCCCGGGCGAGCGCCGCATGGCGCGCGTGGTCCATCACATCACGCCAACGTGATGCAAGTCACCTCTTGAGCCGGCGTGGTGCGCGCGGTTTCTTGTACGCGTGCCTTCCCCCCTCTTCCGCCGTGGCCTCGTCACCGCCGGCATCGCCGCCGCCGCCACCGCGGGCACCCTCTGCGGCTTCGGGCTGCGCATGGGCACCCCGGCGCGCCCATTCAATGCCGTCGCGATCCTGCTGCTAGGTGACCGCGCGGAGGGTATCTGGGGTTTCGATGGTACGGTGACGATGACGGGCGTCCTCCTGCACCTGCTCGTCGTCACCGGGTGGAGCATCCTCTTCGCGGCGCTGGCCGGCTCCCTCCGCGGCCTGCGCCTCCTGGGTGGGGCGGTGCTGGTGGCCGCCGTCGCCTTCGGGGTGGACGTCCTGCTCTTCTCCCGCGTGCTCGGTGCGGGGATCGGCGACGTCCTCGCGCCAGGGCAGCGCGTGGCGCTCTACCTCGTGCTGGCGGTCTCGCTCGTGGTGGGCATGCGCCTTGCCCAGTCCTGGGTGTGGAGCGACCAGCACCGGCACGACGGGTAGACGCGGAACTTCTCCGGGCCACTCGTGTTGGAGTCCATGGGTGTGCCCGCTGGGGAAGTCCGGGGAACACGCTCGAAACCCTCGAGGGGTCGCACCCGTCAGGAGAGTGCAGGATGCGGGATCAGTTTCTTTTTCAGGAGGGGGGCATGGACATCCTCGTGATGGTGGAGGAGGCCCCCGATCACTCCCCGGTGCTGGCGCACGTGAACTCGGTGCCCTCGCCTTTGGACCTGGAGCGGCCGTCGCGCGACGTGGTGACGGTGTACGGAGCTCCCGATGCGGAGGTGTTGGCGCTCGCGCTGGCAGCGGCGGTGGAAATTCACCGTTCGGGTGAAGGGGGGAACGACGCCATTCGCCACCTTGGCGTATGGCCGGAGCGCGGCGCCGTGGGTGACGCCGCGTGGCGCGATGCGAGCGGCGAGCTCGTGACCGCCGACGTCGAGATTCCGCTGGAGATCCTGCGGGGGACGGCGACGCAGTTGCTGGTGGAGTGCGGCGGATTGATCCGCCGGCTGGCCGCGGGGCTCGCGATGCCCGACTGGCCGGAAGGGGCACGGCGGGCGATCTCGGTCTCGCTGGGTCCGATCGTGGGGCTCACCGCCCCGGTGTTCGCGCCGCTGGAGAACGTGCTGGAGCGGTTGCGCGAAGCGGATGGACTGGCCTTCGAATACGACGGAGACTGAGCACCACGAACCCTGATTCGTCAGCGTAGTGAAAGGGGGGCCCGGCATTCGGATGCCGGGCCCTCCTCGTTTCTGGCGCCGAACGGCAACTGACGGCCGCCGTCTTCCGGCTCTCGGCGCTCGGCTCCGGGATCGGAAGCGCGCCTGGGCCGCTGCGCGGCCCTTTGGCGCGCCACCCTCATGAGGTAACCCGCCGAGGCGATCGAGCGCGCGCGACCTCGCGCGCCGCTCGCTTCCGCTTCCGTGCCGAGGCCCGATGCCTGACGGCCGAGGCCCGCCCTCGCCGTTGCAGTTTGCCGTTGGTCGGGAACGTCAACGACAGGCGCGGGTCGCGGGACCGACAGCCAAGGGCGAGGGGCTTCGGGCTTCTGGCGTCGGCACGAAATCGGAAGCGCGTTTGGCCGCTACGCGGCCTCTGACGCGCCAACGGCATGACGGTGAACTTCACCGGAAAAGGAAGATCGCGCGCGCGCGCCCTCGCGCGTCGCTCGCTTCCGATTTCGTGCCGAGGGCCGAGAGCCGAGAGCCGAGAGCGGGCAGCCTTCCGTTACTTCACCCGCGCTTCGCCATCCCGGTCAGCGCAACCCGGTACTCCTTCGCCTCCGCATCCCAGGTGATCCGGTACGCATCCGGGTAGAAGCCCGGCACGTGGTACTTGGCCGGCACCGGGATGGGGAGCACCTGGTCGCGCACCGCGGGGTCGGCGGCGTCGCGCTTGGCGAGGAGGTGCGCGCGGGTGATCATCGGCTCCCAGAAGATGTAGCGCCCCGCCCACGACCCGTGGATGAAGGTGGCGGTGAAGGGCTGGTACGCCTCCGGCTTGCCGAGGAGCTTCTGGAGCTCCGGGGACCGCAGGTCGCTCCAGTGCACCCCCATCATCGGCACCGCCACGGCGGCGGGCTTCGCCCCCGGCGGCCCGAGGGGGACGTTGAACGCCGGCACGTACTCGCCGGTGGGGATGTCGTTCGCCTTCTCCGCCCACCGCGGGTCCGAGGGCATGATCGCGTCGCGCTCCGCCTGGCTGATCGTGTAGAAGTGGAAGTCGAAGTGCGGCACCCCGGCGTACACGCCATCGGGTTCGTGCCCCATCGGGTTCCAGTTCACCTCGAGGAACTGGAAGGGGGTGGCGGTGGCGGGGAACTGGAGGATGTACTGGTGCACCGCCCCCGGCTGGCCGTGATGGCCCGCGCCATCGGTGGGGAGACCCTGCAGGGCGCCTTCATCGAAGGCGACCCCGATCTCCAGCGGCTCGTTCGTCGCGGGGTCGAGGGTGACGTACGGGCGGATGGCGCCCTGCCCGACCTTCGTTGCCGCGCCGTAGCGGCGAAGGGCGGGGGCGGGGGCCGGGGCGGCCGTGGCGCGCGCGCCTTCACGGGCAAAGCGGGCGCCCTGCGCGCCGACCGGCGCCGGGGCGGAAGCCAGGGAGAGGGCGGCGAGCAGGGTGCCGGCCGCGAGCGGGATGCGATGGGAGAGGGTGTGCATGTGGGGCTCCGGGTGAAAAGGGTCGCCGGCCTGGCGACGCGGGTGATGATGGCGCGCCCCGCTTAGCGGCTGCCTAACGCGCCGGCTCCTCCCTCCGGCGGCCACGCTTACGGACCCCGCCCCCCGGCGCGCTAAGCACCCGGTAAGCGCGCGGGCCCATCATCCGGCCCATGACCACACCATCGATCGCCACCGCCTTCACTCCCGCCGGCACCGCGGACAGCTGGGCCGAGGTCCGCGCCGACGCGGGGGTGACCCGCTACCGCCGCTCCGGCGCCGGCCCCGCCGTCCTCCTCCTCGACACGCGCGAGGACGCCGGCGCGCTCTGGCCCGAGCTCCTGCGCGAGCTTTCCGACCGCTTCCGCTTCACCCTCCCCGAGATCCCGGGGGGCGCCGCCCTCACGGGGCGCTGGCTCGCCGGCTTCCTCGAGGGGCTGGGAGGCCCGCCGGTTCGCATCATCGCCGTGGGGCCGTGCACCATTCCCGCGTTCGAGCTGGCGATGCGCGGGGCCGAGCAGGTGAGCGGGGTGGTGCTCGTGCCGCAGGAGCCGGGAGGCGCCGAGCCGGGCGAGGTGATGAGCGCGCGCGTTCCCGGCGCCCCGGTCCCGATGCTGGTGGTGCGCCGCCAGCTCGCGCCGGAACGGGCGGTCGCCCTGATCCGCGCCTTCCTCGCCGGGGACGACAGCGCCGCGCCCGGTTGATCGAAGCGTGGGGAGGGCGTATCGTCTGTCCCGCCCCAGTCCAGGTCACCCCATGACCACCCCGCCCCCGGAGATCCCGGCGTCCCCCGCCGAGCTCCCGGCTCCGCTCACCTGCTTCATCGGCCGTGCGCGCGAGCTGGACGACCTCGCGCGCCTGGCCGAGGGGGCGCGCCTGCTCACCCTCACCGGGGCGGGGGGAAGCGGGAAGACCCGGCTCGCCCGCGAGGCGGCGCTGCGCGTCGCCCCCGCGTTCGGGCAGGTGGCGTGGGTCGACCTCTCGGCGGTGGAGGACGAGGCGGGGATCGGCCAGTCGATCGCCACGGCGCTGCACGTGCCCGACCGCGGCGACGCGGGGCTCACCGAGGGGCTCGTGGCCGCGCTGGCGGGCCGGCGCGCGCTCCTCGTGCTCGACAACTGCGAGCACCTGGTCGCGGGATGCGCCGCGATCGCGGAGGTGCTGCTGCGCGCCTGCCCCTCGCTCACCATCCTCGCCACCAGCCGCGAGGCGCTGGGGATCGCGGGGGAGACGGCCTGGCTGGTGCCCCCGCTCGACGTGCGCGAGGCGGTGCAGCTCTTCGTGGACCGCGCGCGCGCCACCCTCCCCACCTTCACCTACGACGCGACGAACGCGGCGGCGGTGGAGGAGATCTGCCGCCGCCTCGACGGCATTCCCCTCGCCATCGAGCTGGCCGCCGCCCGCGTGCGCGTGCTCTCCCCCGGACAGGTCGCGCAGCGGCTCGACCAGGCCTTCCACCTGCTGAGCGCGGGGAGCCGCACCGCGCTGCCGCGACACCGCACCCTGCGCGCGACGATGGACTGGAGCTTCGCCCTGCTCTGCGAACGGGAGCAGGTGCTGCTGCGCCGCCTCGCCGCCTTCCCCGCGAGCTTCACCCTCGACGCGGCGGAAGCGGTGTGCGCGGGCGCGCCGCTGCACGAGGAGGACATCCTCGACGGTGTCGCCGCGCTGGTGGACAAGTCGCTGGTGGTGATGCAGGCGGGAGATCGTGTCGCGCGCTACCGGCTGCTGGAGACGGTGCGGCAGTACGCGATGGAACGGCTGGCCGCCGCGGGGGAACGGGAGGCCCTCGAGGAGCGCCACGCGGCGTACTACCTCGCCCTGGCGGAGGCGCTCGCGCCACAGCTCCTCGGCGGGGAGGCGGTGCCCGGCACCGTCGCGCGGCTCGCCGCGGAGAACGAGAACCTCCGCGCCGTGATGGGATGGTCGGTGCAGGCCGACGCGCGGATCCCCCTCGCCCTGCGCCTCGCCGACGCGCTGTTCTGGTACTGGTTCTGTTCCACGATGGGATTCGGCGCCGGCCACTTCTCCGAGGCCCGGCGCTTCGTGAACGCGGCGCTCGCGCGCAGCGCCGCCGCGCCGCCGGTGCTGCGGGGCCGGGCCCTGATGGTGCGCGGCCTGATCGGGCTGTCGCAGGGGGACTACCACGATGCGACGCTCGCCTTCGACGAGGCGCTCGCCCTCGTGCGCGCGCACGACGGGCTGGAGGTGCTCGTCGTGGCGCTCGCGAAGGCGGGGGCGACGCGACTCATGCTCGGCGACCTCGAGGGCGCGTGGGCGCTGGTGAACGAGGCGCACCAGCGGATCCCGGAGATCGCCCCGCCCGGGGTGCTGCACTCCTTCACCTATTCCTGGCGCGGCATGGTCGCGCGGGCGCGCGGCGACCTCGCCACCGCGCGGGCGATGCACGAGGAGAACCTGCGCGTGGGGGAGGCGACGGGGCATCGCACGATCCTCGGGCTCGGCCATGCCTTCCTCGCCGCGGTGGAGCTGGCGGAGGGCCACGACGATGCCGCCTTCGCGCACTTCAGCGAGGCGCTCCCCTACCACGTGGAGCTGGGCGACGCGTGGGGGCTGGCGCTCTGCCTCGAGGGGCTGGCCGCGATGGCGATCGTGCGGAAGCGCTATGCCGACGCGGCCCGCCTCCTCGGCGCCGTGGATGCCCTGCGCGAGCGGAGCGCCGTCGCCCTCCCCGCGACGGACGCGGAGGACCGCGCACGCCGCGTCGCCCTGGCGCGGGGGAAGCTCGGGGCCGCGTTCGACGCGGCCTACGCCGAGGGGCGCGAGCTCCCGATGGACGAGGTGGTGCGCCTCGCCACCGACGACGCGGTGCTCCAGACCGCGGAGCACCGGATCCCGGTCGCGGAGGCGGCGCGGGCGCGGAACTCCGGCGCGATCGCGCCGCGGCTGCGCGTGCACGCCCTCGGCCCGCTCGAGGTGTTCGTGGGCGGGGTGCGGGTGGAGCCGTCGGCGTGGGGATCGGCACGCCCGCGCGAGCTGCTCGCCTACCTGCTCCTCCACCCCGAGGGGCGCACCAAGGAGCAGGTGGGGCTCGCCTTCTGGCCCGACGCGAGCCCCGCGCAGCTGCGCAACAACTTCCACGTCACGCTGCACCGCCTGCGGCGCGCGCTCGGGCATCCCGAGTGGGTGGTGCTGGTGCACGACCGCTATCGCATCGATCCCGCCGTGCTCGAGGAGTTCGACGTCGCCGCCTTCGAGAAGGAGCTGGGCGAGGCGCGGCACGCGCTGAAGCGCCAGGCCGAGGGCGCGGCCGCGCGGCTGGAACAGGTCCTCGCGCGCTTCCGCGGCGACCTGCTCGATGGGGAGCCGGTGGGGGACTGGCACCTGGACACCCGCGACCGGCTGCAGCGGCTCTACGTGGATGCCCTGATGGAGCTGGGGGCGCGGCTGGCGGGGGAGGAGCGCCACGCGAAGGCCGCGGAGGCCTACCGTCGCGTGCTCGCGCGCGACGAGCTGCACGAGGAGGCGCTGGTGGCGCTCATGCAGTGCCACGCCGCGGCGGGGGAGCGGGCGCAGGCGATGCGGGCGTACACCCGGTTCGCCTCGCGGATGCAGGCCGAGCTGGAGGCGACGCCGGGGGCGGAGGCGATGCAGTGCTTCGAACGGCTGCAACGCGCGGGGGCCTGACCGGGGGACCCCGCGCGGAATCTTCCCCCGGGCTGGGCCCAAGGCGGAGCTCGTCAGGGGCGCGGAATCGGTGGTTTCCCCTACCCTCCGGTCCGGCTCCACCTGTTTTTCTCGCGCCGCTCTTGACGCCCCACCCGCCCGGGCGCAGAGTCAAAACAGAGACCCCCGCCGGCCTCGATGCCGCGGGGGTCCTTTCACCCTTTGCGTCGCCGTACGGCCGAAGGAGCGGTAGCCTATGAGGGAGTACACGGGTTCGGAGATCCGCAACATCGCGGTAGTGGGACACGGGGCGAGCGGCAAGACCAGTCTGGTCGATGCGCTCGCCTTCGTGTCTGGAGCCTCCAAGCGCCACGGCTCGGTGAAGGAGGGCACGGCACTCACCGACCACACCCCCGAGGAGACCGAGCGGGGGTACTCCATCAACCTCGGCGTCGCCTTCGCCGAGTGGCAGGGGACGAAGGTCAACCTCATCGACGCACCGGGGTTCCTCGACTTCCAGGGCGACGCGATCGCCGCCCTCGCCGCCGCCGACGGGGCGCTGTGCGTCGTCAGCGCCAACGCCGGGGTCGAAGTGGGCACCGAGCGGATGTTCCGCGAGGCGGTGGAACGGAAGGATCCCGTGCTGTTCGTGGTGACGATGATGGACAAGGAGCACGCGGACTTCGACCGCGTGTACCAGGACATCAAGACGAAGCTCACCGCCAAGGTCATTCCCGTGGAAGTGCCCGTGGGCGAAGGTCCCGACTTCCACGGCATCGTGAACCTCTTCACGCGCAAGGCGCACGTCTACAAGAAGGGCGTGAAGACCGGCGAATACCAGGAGACCGACGTCCCCGCCGAGTCGCAGGCCCTCTTCGACAAGTACTACGCCGAGCTGCTGGAGAGCATCGCCGCCACCGACGACGACCTCCTCGAGCGCTACCTCGAGGGGGGGGAGATCTCCCGCGAGGAGGCCATCGCCGGGGCCCGCGAGGCGATGAAGCGCATGGAGCTCTTCCCCCTCTTCTGCGTGTCCTCGGAGACGCTGTACGGCACGCGCGCGGTGCTCGACACGATCGTGGAGCTGATGCCGAACGCGTACGAGATGGAGGAGGTGCACGCCTTCACCGGCGCGGTCGGCGACAGCACCGTCGAGATCCACGCGAAGGACGACGCCCCCTTCGCCGCCCTGGTGTTCAAGACCGCCTCCGAGCCCCACGTGGGCGACGTGAGCTACTTCCGCGTGCTCTCGGGGTGCGTGGCGAGCGGGGGGGAGGTGTACAACGCCACCCGCGACGTGGTGGAGAAGCTGGGGCACCTGAGCGTGTCGCAGGGGAAGGACCGGCTCGAGGTGGCGAAGGTGCGCGCGGGCGACATCGCCTGCGTGGCGAAGCTCAA
Source organism: Gemmatimonadaceae bacterium (assembly GCA_036401195.1). GTDB lineage: Bacteria > Gemmatimonadota > Gemmatimonadetes > Gemmatimonadales > Gemmatimonadaceae > JACDHQ01. The sequence goes on along the minus strand of DASWVQ010000317.1, from coordinate 1,289 downwards.
GAACACGCACACCAACGACACCCTCTCCACGAAGGATCACCCCGTGCGCCTGCCGCAGGTGCGCTTCCCCGAGGGGCAGATCCAGTTCGCCGTGCACGCCAAGGCGCGCGGGGAGGAGGACAAGCTCCAGTCCGGGCTGCACCGCCTGCACGACGAGGATCCCACCTTCGAGCTGCACTACAACGCCGAGACGCACGAGACGATCGTGTCGGGGCTCGGGGAGCGGCACCTCGAGGTGATCATGGCGAAGCTGCGGCGGAAGTTCGGGGTGCAGGCCGAGCTCACGAAGCCGAAGATCGCCTTCCGCGAGACGCTGAAGGGAAAGGCGGAGGGGCAGGGGCGACACAAGAAGCAGTCCGGGGGGCGCGGGCAGTTCGGCGACTGCTGGGTGCGACTGGCGCCGATGCCGCGCGGGGAGGGCTACGTCTTCATCGACCAGATCGTGGGCGGGGTGATCCCGCGGCAGTACATCCCGGCGGTGGACAAGGGAGTGCAGGAGGCGTCGGTCCGCGGGGTGCTGGCGGGCTACCCGATGGTGGACTTCAAGGCGGAGCTGTTCGACGGCTCGTACCACTCGGTGGACTCCAACGAGGCGTCGTTCAAGATGGCGGGCATCCTGGCCTTCAAGAACATCGCCCCCAAGTGCAAGCCGGTGCTCCTGGAGCCGCTCGACGAACTGGACATCCTGACGCCCGACGGGTATATGGGAGACGTGCTCGGTGACCTCTCGGCGCGCCGTGGCCACATCCTGGGCACGGAACCCGCCGAGGCCCTGGCGGGTTTCACCCGGATCCGCGCGGTCATGCCGCAGGCGGAGCTGCACCTGTACGCGAGCGTCCTCCAGTCGATGACCCAGGGACGCGCGACATTCACGCGCCGGTTCCGCGGGTACGAGGAGATGCCCGCCGACTCGGCCCAGCGACTCATCGCGGAGGCCGCGAAGCACCGCGAGGAGGAGGAGGTGGGAGTCCACTGATGCGAAGGATCCACACGCTGTTCCTGGCGGCCGCGGTGAGCGTGGCGGCCCTCTCCGGCTGCGCGACCTCGGGCACCACGCCCGCGAGCACCACGTCGCGCAACAGCAACGTGATCAGCAGGGCGGAGCTCTCGCAGCTCCAGGTGCGCACCGCGCGCCAGGCGATCGAGCAGCTCCGCCCCACCTGGCTGCGCAACCGCGGCATCAGCAACGCCAACGGCGCCGACGGGGTGAAGGTGTACATGGACGTGAACCAGATGGGCGGGATCGAGGCGCTCGACCAGATGTCGGTCGCCGAGATCCAGGAGATCCG
>DASWVQ010000316.1:0-12192 GCA_036401195.1 Gemmatimonadaceae bacterium | reverse complement strand
AGGTGGGGCGCTACGACCTGATCCTCGACCCGCGCAACCTCTGGCTCACCATCCACGAGTCGGTGGGACACCCCACGGAGCTGGACCGCGCCCTCGGCTACGAGGCGAACTACGCGGGCACCAGCTTCGTGGCGCCCCCCGAGAAGGTGATCAACCAGCTGAAGTTCGGCTCGGAGCTCATGACCATCCGCGCCGACCGCACGCAGGAGGGCTCGCTCGCCCGCGTGGCCGGGGACGACGAGGGCGTTCCCGCCGAGGAGTGGAACCTGATCGAGAAGGGGATCTTCAGGGACTACCAGACGACGCGCGAACAGGCGGCCTGGATCTCGAAGCTCACGGGGGTGACGCGCTCGCACGGCTGCTCCTTCGCGCAGTCGTGGTCCGACGTCCCCTTCCAGCGGATGCCGAACGTGTCGCTCATGCCCAACGAGAAGGACGTGACGCTCGACGACATCATCGCCGCCACGGACAAGGGGATCATGATCACCAACCGCGGCTCGTACTCGATCGACCACCAGCGCTACAACTTCCAGTTCGGCGGCCAGGCGTACTGGGAGATCCGCAACGGCAAGGTGACCGGGATGGTGAAGGACGTGGCCTACCAGGCGACGACCACCAGCTTCTGGAACTCGCTCGACATGCTCGGCGGGAAGAGCACCTGGTTCCTCGGCGGCACCTTCAACGACGGCAAGGGGGAGCCCGGGCAGTCGAACCAGGTGAGCCACGGGTGTCCCGCGGCGCGCTTCCGCAACATCAACATCATCAACACCGGCCGGGCCGGGTGAGGCGCGAGTGACGACCATGCGATACGACACCCGCGAGGAGATGGAGAAGCTGGCCCGCCGCATCCTCGCCTTCAGCACGGCGGACGAGGCGCGCGTCGTGATCCGCTCCGGCTGGACCGGGCAGACCCGCTTCGCCGGGAGCGAGATCACCACCAGCGGCAGCTCGGAAGACACGACCGTCACGATCACGAGCACGATCGGGAAGCGCCGCGCCTCGGCGACCACGAACGTGATGGACGACGCGGCGCTGAAGCGCGCGGTGGACACGGCGGAGCGACTGGCGAAGCTGTCGCCGGAAGATCCGGAGCTGATGCCCGAGCTGGGGCCGCAGCAGTATGCGGCGGTGCAGGCGTACGACGCGCGCACCGCGGAGCTGGACGCGGAGCAGCGCGCGGCGGCGGTGACCCGCCTGGTGGACGCGGCGCGCGCCGTGGACCCGAAGCAGGACCTGTTCGTCGCCGGCTACCTGGAGGCGAACGCGAACCGCGCGATGGCGATCGCGAACACGAAGGGATTGTTCGCGTACCACGCGAGCACCGACGTCAGCCTCTCGAATACCGTTCGTACGCCGGACGGAACAGGATCCGGCTGGGCGTCGGCGGGGGCGCGCGAGTGGGGCCGGCTCGACGCGGCCGCCCTCGGCCGGCGGGCGGCGCAGAAGGCGGTGGCATCGCGGAATCCGCAGGCGATCGAGCCGGGCCGCTACACCGTGATCCTCGAGCCGCAGGCGGTGGCCGACCTCGTGCCGCTGCTCCTCGGCGCCTTCGACGCGCGCTCCGCGGAGGAGGGGCGCAGCCCCTTCTCGAAGCGCGGCACCCCAGGGGCGACGATGCTCGGCGAGAAGATCGCCGACGAGCGGGTGACGCTGCTCTCCGACCCGGGAGACGCCGAGCTGCGCGGGCAGCCCTTCAATGGGGAGGGACTCCCGGTGAACCGTCGCGTGTGGATCGAGAGCGGGGTGCTGAAGAACCTCGCCTACTCGCGCTTCTGGGCGGCGAAGAAGGGGCTGCCCGAGAGCGAGGTGTCGGGCGGAGGCGGGTTCGGCTTCGGCGGGGGCGGGGGCGGCGGCGGGCTGAAGATGGTGGGGGGGACGCAGACCCTCGACCAGCTCATCGCCGGCACCGAGCGCGGGGTGCTGGTGACCCACAACTTCTACATCCGGGCCCTCGACCCGCGCACGGCCAGCTTCACCGGCCTCACGCGCGACGGCACCTTCCTGATCGAGAACGGGAAGGTGACGAAGGCGCTGAAGAACTTCCGCTGGAACGAGAGCCCCCTGCTGATGCTGAACCGCATCGAGGAGATCGGGCAGGCGGAGCGCACGGCGGCGGGGCAGGTGATGCCCTCGCTCAAGGTGCGCGACTTCAGCTTCGCGTCGATCTCCGAGGCGGTGTAGGCCGGGGTCGCCATTTTCCGCGAGGTAGTCCCACCGCCGCATTGACCGGGTTCGCCCGGCAATGCGGCGGTGTCGTTTTCCGGGCGGGCCGCGGGCACTGTGTGCCGTGCAGATCCCCGAAGCCCACCTGTCCGGGGGCGATCCCGGTCGCCGGTACCGGCTGCTCGAGCTGGTGCGGCGGCGGCTGGCGTCGCTGCACTACGCCGCGAGCACCGCCGACGCATACGTCGCCTGGATCCGGCGCTTCGTCGTGTTCCACGACCGCCGCCATCCGGCGCTGATGGGAGCCGCGGAGGTGGAGGCGTTCCTGGCCCACCTGTCCGTGGATCGCCGCGTGAGCGGGTCCACCAGGAACCAGGCCTGGCACGCCATCCGGTTCCTGTACGCCCAGGTGCTCCAGCAGCCCCTCGAGGGGCCGACTCTCGCGAGCGTTCCCTTGCCGGAGCGGCTTCCCGTGGTGCTCTCTGAGGACGAAGTGCGCATGCTGCTGGCGCGGCTGGAGGGCTCAGTGCGGCTCTGTGGGTTGCTGATGTACGGGGGTGGCCTGCGGGTAGGGGAGTGCGTGGCCCTGCGGGTGAAGGACCTCGACCTCGAGCGCCGGCAGCTGGCCGTGCGCGATGGGAAGGGGGGGAAGGACCGGTTCGTGCCGCTTGCCCGGGCGGCGCTCGAGCCCTTGCGCGAGCAGCTGGAGGCCGTGCGCCGCCACTGGCAGCGCCACAGGCACCGCGAGGTCGTCCCCCTGCCGCACGCCTTCGCCTCCAAGGCGCCCGACGCCAATCGCTCCTGGCCGTGGCAGTGGGCGTTCCCCGCCAGCCGGGCGCAGCGGGCGCCTGCCGGATCGCCCGGCGGGGCGCCGCGGGTCCGGTGGCACCTCCACGAGACCGTCCTCCAGCGGGCCATCCCCGAGGCCGCCCGACGCGCCGGGATCTCGAAGCGCGTGAACTGCCACGCCCTCCGCCATTCCTTCGCCACCCACCTCCTGGAGCAGGGCACCGACATCCGCACCATCCAGGAGCTGCTCGGCCATTCCGACCTGCGGACCACCATGATCTACACCCACGTGCTTCGCCGGGGCGCCCTGGGTGTGATCAGCCCCGCCGACCGGCTGTAGGCGCTCCCATGGCCCCACCGGCCCGGTGCGGGTCACGACCCGACCCCTCCGGCCGCCCGAGTTCGCGGGGGTCCTCTCCGCGGTGCTCCGTGCACGGTGAAGATGCAGCGGGAATAGGCCGCGAGTCGTCGCAGCCAATTCCCGCTCGGAGCCCGCCCCTTCGGGGCACGCGATCGTGTAAGGCTGGACAGGGCTGCGAACGGATGCAGTATTTCCTCATCCTCGCAGCCCATCGTGAGGGCCTATTCTACGTTAGGCGGAGTAGATCGCCCAACGAGAGATTTCTTAGAACGCCCTCACCATTGCCGGGCTCCACGATGCCTTCCGGGCCACTACGCTGGCGAAACGCATTGGATTGGGTTGCCGATCGGTCGCCGCTGCTCGAGGCGGGCGCCGTGGTGGTCACGTTTGCGCTCCTGCTCCTGGCGGTCTACTGCGGCTGGTGAGTGTACGGGCCGCCGCCTGCACCGTACCGGATCCGGGTTCGGGGCTGGGCGACCATGCCGCGGGTGAGACTCCGCCTAACGAAGCGTTGCACCTGACGGCGCGACCCGCATACTAGTGATGCGCCTGGACGGCTCCGCTCGCATGTGGCCACCGACGTCGGTGGCCGGCGAGAGCAGGCACCGCAGGTGAACTCTACGTTAGATCGCAACCAGCACCTGGTGTATGGATAAGCCGCGCCGCATCGAATACGCCGCGACCTCTGAAACCGAGCGTCGAAAGCGCGAGGTCCAGCTCCTCATCAACGTCGCCGAGCCAGACCCAGAGTATCAGCCGTTCTTCCTCAGCGATGAGGCCAACCTCTACGATGCCGTAGGCACTGCGCCCGAGGATATTCAACGGCGCTTAGATGCATACTTCGGCGAGCGATTGGCCGTCTCGCTGCGCCTGCCCGTCTACCAGTTGGTCGACGCCATTCGAGCATTACGCCCCGAATGGCCGGACGACATGTAGAGCTTCCTGCGCCTGCGATCTAACTCAAGCGTTATGCCTCTCCGACAATGAAACTGGTTGCCCTATTGCTCCTCTGCACGTCGGCCGTTCCGGGGGCGGCAAGCGCCCAAGCTAGGGGACGAGCGGCGCCACCTGCTGTGAAGCTCCACGGCCCTAGCACCGCTCCTGATTCTGCCGACGCATCGCGGAACGTGTCCCGCCTTGTGGTGATCGTGCGCGAACTGGAGTCACCCGCCATTCCCGTTCAGCGAGGATTCGTTCTGCTCGGGCCCTCCGGTACGACCGGCAGAGCGGTGCTCGACTCCACCGGAAGGGCCAGTTTCCGCGATCTTCCTTCGCGCAGAGTGCAAGTGAGCGCCGCCACCCTGGGGCGCCTCCGCTACACTACGGACATTCTCCTCGTGGCCGGCTGTACTGGCTACTTGGAGATCTACTTGGCTTGGGATGCCTGCGATATCGATCCGCACTGCCGGACGGACCAGTCGCGCGCGGTCTGGACTCCGTGTGGCACGAGGCATAACTAGCTGTTGCACCTGTCGGCGCGGCCCGCATCGTGGTGCGCGCCTTGACCGTTCCTATCGCATGTGGCTGCCGACGTCGGCGCCTGGAACGTTGGTCGCCGCAGGTGAGCGCAGCGTTATGCGAACGCCGCTGGAGTTGACGCGTGTCACGTTACGCGTTACATTCCGGCGTGATCAAGACCTTCGCTGACCGGCAGACCGAGAAGCTGTTCCGCACGGGCAAGGCCAAGAAGGTGCCGGCCGACGTCGCCCGCCGGGCGCTGCGGAAGCTCGAGGCCGTCGATGCGGCGCTGCAGGTCTCCGACCTCAAGGTGCCCCCGGGCAATCGCTTGCACGCGCTGAAAGGCAATCGGGCCGGGCAGCACGCCATCGCCGTCAACGACCAATGGCGCATCTGCTTTCGGTTCGAGGGCGGCGATGCATACGATGTCGAGTTCTGCGATTACCACTAGCTGGAGCACGTCATGAGCATTCCCAACAACAAGCCACTTGAGCGGCGCCCCATCCACCCGGGCGAGATCCTGCGCGAGGAGTTCCTGCCGGAGTACGAGCTCTCGGTCACGGCGCTCGCCGAGGCCTTGGGCGTGTCGCGGCAGTCCGTCAACGAGCTCCTGCGCGAGCGGCGCGCGGTGAGCCCCGAGATGGCGCTGCGGTTGGGCAAGCTCTTCGGCACTTCGCCGGAGTTCTGGCTCAATCTCCAGCGGAACGTCGACCTCTGGGACGCCGCGAAGGGACTCCGCCGCGAGATCGCGCACATTCATCCCCTGCAAGTCGCATAACGCTGCTTGCTGCCGACGAGCGCAGGTGCGGTAGCGGGTGGGGAGCCACGGCGTCACGGTAAGTGAAGGTCCGCCGTGACTCCCCAACCGCTTTTTATGGGAGCGCTCGCAGCAGAAAAACACGTTAGCCAGACATCTGAACGGTTATGGTGGTGCTTCGGCGAGTGCAAAGACTTGCAGGCAGCCTTCCTGGGACGACGACCGCTACCGCGCCTCCGGACACCGCGCTCGGAGACTGGTACGTCAGTCGGATCGTCGTGGATCGCCGTCCCCTCCTGCTCCTGGTCGAGGCGCACGCGCTACTTCCGATGCTCGTGCCGGCGCGCGAGGTCAGCAGGCTCCCAGGACGCCTGCCGCAGCTGGTTGCCGCACGGCTCCGGCGGCTTGGCGTGCCTGAGCGGGTCATTGCGGCTGAGACGGCGGCGATGGAGCCGGTTCTGGTTGGCCCGACCGCGAACCGCTCGGTGCTCGGGACCCTGGTCGACTTCGCGAAGGCCATTCCGCTCTACCTCATGCCCGGGGCCTGGGACGACACCGTCCTGCCGTTCCTCGAAGCGCACCTGGCACAAACGCCCTGTCGCGCAGGGCGTCGCTTCGAAGATGTCATCTTCCCCGACCGGAATGCACGCGCGCTGCTTTTGGCCCGTTGGGGAGCTGGCTGACGATCGTTGCGGCTGCCGAGGAGCGTCGGATTGGCGCGGGCTGCGCCCACCCCTCTATTTCGCTCCTCGCAGCTGAGCGCAGGTGTTATCCGGCCGCCGAACGAGTCGTCCTGACCAGGGCCTTCGCCACCTCCGTGGGCTTGGCTCCAGCGGCGACCGAGGCTCTTACGAGAAGGTCGAGTGACACAGACGGGTCTCCTGCGTCGAGTTTCGCGACACGGGATTGGCTGGAGTTGAGTCTCTTCGCCAGCGCTTCCTGACTCCGTTCCGTTCACCTCGCCTTCAACCGGTTCCTTCCCCATGGTGAGCACCCTGATCGCCGCGACCAGAGCGCCTACGTGAACGTCCCCTCCTTTGGGCTGCGGTTTGCTGCCGCGGCCGTAGTGATCGCGATCCTCGCGACTCTGGTGCACTACCGCGCCCGGAACAGCGACGACGTCAGCCAGACGTATGTCCTTGGCTGGATCGTGACCAGCGCCGCGGCGGCCGGCTGCGGCTGGCTGGCACTCCGTCATTACCCGGGTTGGTCGCCAGGCGGAATCGGTCTCACCGCCTTGGTCATGGCTCTCACGTCGGGTGCAACGCTACGGGTCGGCGGGCGACTCGTGAAAACGTCAGGCTGGCAGCGTCTCGACCCTGCTGGTCGTGTGATGGCGCTGTTGATCGCAGAGACGCTCGCCGCCGCGGGATTCCTGATGGTCTTCGGCGCGGTGATCGGCCTGGCGACAGTTCGCGGTGGTTTCTAAAGCCTCCTATCCCCGGCGCGCTCCAGCGAAGAGTTGTATCGCGTCCAGGGATTCCCCCAAGCCCCGAGCAGCCGCACCCCATGGGACTCCTGACCTTCTGCCTCAACCTCACGCTCGACGGGTGCGTCGACCATCGGGAGGGCATCGCCGACGAGGAGACCCACGCGATCTTCACCCGCCTCATGGACGAGAGCGGGGCGATGCTGTGGGGCCGCGTCACCTACGAGATGATGGAGAGCTACTGGCCGGCGGTCGCCAGCGGCGCTGAAGCGGCGACGCCCGCGATGCGCGAATGGGCGGTGAAGCTGGAGTCGAAGCCGAAGTACGTGGTGTCGTCGACGCGGACGGACTTTCCATGGACGAACAGCCATCACGTCGCCGGCGACCTGCGCGCGGCGGTGCAGCAGCTGAAGGACGCGACGCCGGCCGGCGTGCTCCTCGGGAGCGGCCAGCTCGCGACGGCGCTGGACCGGCTGGACCTGATCGACGAGTACAGGTTCCTCATTCACGCCAGGATCGCCGGCCACGGCCCCACCCTGTACCAGGGCGGGCTGCCGGCTGCGCGGCGGCTCGAGCTGCTCTCGTCGACGCCGCTCCGCTGCGGAGCGCTCGCCGTGCACTACCGGCGCGTGCGCGGCTGATGGCCGGCGCCGGCCGGCGGCCCGCCGCGCGGCCGCCGGCCCAGGGGGATGGCAGGATCGACCGGTCCGGCCCATGACGTCCCTCGTGGCTCACCCGCGTGGCCCCCGCCGCTGGTGCTAGCCCATGCCGCCGAGCAGCTCGTCGAGCTGCGCGAGCGCCTCCGGCATCGCTCCCGTCGACCCGGCCTCGAGCGCTTCCGCCGAGGGATAGCGATCGCGCACGACCACCCGCGTCCTCCCGGCGACTTCCTCGAAGGTCACCGTGGTGATGGTCTCCCCGTCGCCTTCCTCGTTCGTCCAGACGAGGCGTAAGTACGGGGTGACTTCGACGTAGGTGCCGAAGAACTCCATGGTCGAGTCCTCGTGGGGAAACACGAGCCGGTACTGCCCCCCCACGCGCACGTCCATCTCGCACGACAGCAGCGACAGCCCGAACGAGCGGGGGACCCACCACCTCCTGAACAGCTCCGCCCTGGTCCACGCCTCGTACACGAGGCGCGCCGGCGCGTTGACGGTTCGCGTGACGACGAGCTCGACCTCCGACGCGCGTTCCACCGCCGTGTCGTCCGCCGGCGGGCCGGCCTCACGATCGCTTCTTTCGTCCATGGGCTCTCTCCTTTCGAGTCAGTTCCTCGACGACGGTGTCCAGCTCCTCGAAGCGCGCGCTCCAGAGCTGGCGGTACCTCTCGATCCATGCCGCCTCTTCCTTCAGCCCGCGACGGCCGAGCCGGCAGGTCCGCACGCGCCCCACCTTCTCCGTGGTGACGAGCCCCGCCTGCTCCAGGACGGTGACGTGCTTCTTCATGCCCGTGAGGGTCATGTGGAACCGCTCGGCGAGCGTCGTGATCGAGGCGTCCCCTCGCCCGAGGTGCTCCAGGACGCCCCGCCGGGTGGCGTCCGAGAGCGCGCCGAACGAGGCGTCGAAGTGATCCTGGTGATAGTGAACCATATGGTACAGTATAAGACGTGGCACGGCGGGAGGCAATGGGGACGCGCGGCCCCGGCGTTCCTTGCGTTCGCGGGTCGCTTGCGCCGGTCTCCACGCGCTGGCAGGTTGGCCTGGGGCAGTCGCGCGCATGAGCTGCATGCGCCCTGATTGACGCGCCAGGTGGCCCCGCCCGCGCCTTCGCGAGGACTCCACGGCTGATCGGTTGCAACCACCCACGCGACTGTCCCACCTGACCGGCCGACGAGGATACCTGCGCCGCGCCGCGACCGCGATCATCCTCGCGGCCGCGCCGGGCTGCGCCCCGTCCGACCGCGCGTTGGATGACTCGGCCGTCGTCGCGACTCACCCGCCGGCCCCGGCGACGAACGCCGTCGCCGCGGGTCGCCCCGACTCCGCGCATCCGCAACCGGCTCCTCCGCCGGCAACCCAAGCCCTGGGCGACCGGATCATCGACCGCGGCGGGATCGGCCCCCTTCGACTCGGCGAGACGCTCGCCGAGGCCCGTCGCGCGTTGCCAGGCGCCACCTTCACGCGTGCCTCGGATGGGGACGGGGCCGTGCTCGTCGACGTGGCACTCCCCACCGGCGGGTCCCTTTCCGTGTACGCCGGCGAAGAGCGCCCCGGCGCGATCGACTGGTCGAAGCGCATCCAGCACCTCGAGACCTTCGACTCGACCCTCGTCACGGTCGAAGGGGTCCACGTCGGCTCGCTCGTGAGCGACGTCGAGAAGGTGTACGGCAAGGTCACGAGCATCGACCTCAGTGAGATCGAGTCGAGGCAGTACGTGAGCTTCGAGCGCCAGCCCGCCGGCATCCAGTTCCGGATCGACTACACCGGCGAATTCCCCGAGGGCGAGCGGCGGACGACCCGGTATCGGTCGGGCGCAAGGATCTACTCGATCTCCGTCTCCCGCTGATGCGGTCCCGGGGACCTGATACGCCCGCTCCGTCGATGCGGTTCACCTCCTGCCTGCTTGCCGGGTGCCTGCTGTGGCCAGCCCTCGCGTCGGCCCAACGGGCCCGACCGCTCGCGGTGACGGCGAGTGCCATCCGCGAGGGCGGCGTCCTCACGGTGCGGGCCGATAGTCTTCCGCGGCACCGCACGAGGGGTATCGTTGTGGGCGCAGTCACCGGGGCCGCCGGGAGGCCCGCCACATGAAGCCCAGCACACAGACGATCGCATCGCTGCTCTCGATCATCCTCCTGCCCTTCCACGTCGGCGGCGACGTCGCCCTCGGGTTCGACCGGGGCGGGCCGGGGCTCGTCTTCGTCGTGGTGCCCGTGCTGCTGCTCATCGCGTGCGGGGCGCTGCTGCTCGCCGAGCGGCGATCGGGACACGTCATCATGTTCCTCGGCGGGCTCGCGGCGCTGGGCATGCCGATCATTCACGGGTTCACGGCCACCGTCGCCAGGTCGCCCGGTGGCCTCTTCTTCATCTGGACGCTCGTGGCGCTCGGCGTCACCGGTGGCCTCGCCATGATCCTCTCGGCTCGGGCCCTCTGGCGTTCGCGTCGCCGCCCGCCAGCCGCCGACCCGGCTCGTCGCGCCGGTGTTCCCGGGTGAGCACGCAGTGAACAGCGCGGAGGTCGTCTCGGTCAATGTCGGCGCGGTCCGCGAGATCGAGTGGCGCGGCGAGCGCGTTCGCACCGGCATCTGGAAGCTGCCGGTCGAGGGACGCGTCGCGATCCGCGGCGTGAACCTCGCCGGCGACGACCAGGCGGACCGCCGGGTCCACGGGGGCGTGGACAAGGCGGTGTACGCATACGCCGTCGAGGATTACGCCTTCTGGCGGGACGAACGGCAGGTCGACACCATCCCCGGCCTCTTCGGCGAGAACCTCACGACGCGCGGGCTCGACCTGCGCGAGTCCCTCGTCGGGGAGCGGTGGCGGGCGGGGTCGGCGCTGCTCGAGGTGGCGCAGCCGCGGCTCCCCTGCTTCAAGCTCGGCGCGCGCATGAACGACGCGCGATTCCCGAAGGCCTTCCAGGCCGAGGGCCGGATGGGCGCCTACCTGCGGATCATCGAGGAGGGGGAGGTCGGGACCGGCGACGCGATCGACGTCGTCGCCCGGCCCGCGCACGGGATCCGCCTTCGCGACATGCTGCGCGCGCTCGACGACGAGGCGATGGCGCACCGGCTGCGCGAGCTCCCCTACCTGCCTCGATTCTGGAATGACGTGGCCCGGGGACCTTCGTGACCTGCGCTCCGGGGACTCGATGAACGGCGCGCGCAGCCGCCGAACGGGTGACGCGGGCCGCACGCGGCGACCATGATGCTGGCTCTCCTCGCGGCGCTCGCGGTAGCGGTCCCGCCCACCTGCGGGACCCCGGATCGGCATCGTGACGTCATGCCGCACAACTACGTGTTCTTCGGCCGGGAGCATCGGCGCATCGCCGACACGGCCTTCCTGAACGCCCCCGGGATCGTGGGCGCCCAGCTCACCTTCACCTGGCGCGAGCTCGAGCCGTCTCGCGATCGCTACGAACTCGGCGCGATGCGCGACGCCCTCGACGTCCTCCAGCGCCACGGCAAGCGGCTGTTCGTCCAGCTGCAGGATGTGTCGTTCAGCGAGCGCATGGTGACGCCGGACTACCTGCGCGCGGATACCGTGTATCACGGAGGGATCGCGGCGAAGTACGAGCGCACGAACGGGGACAGCGCGCGATTCGCGGGATGGGTCGCCCGGCGCTGGGACCCGGCGGTGCGTGCGCGGTTCGCGCGCCTGCTGGTGGCGATCGCGCGCGAGTTCGATGGCGCCATCGAAGGGGTGGTCCTCGCCGAGACGGCGGTCGGCTTCGAGGACCCGGCTCGCGTGCCCGCGGGCTTCACGCCGGAGCGGTATGCGGCGGGGATTCGCGAAATGCTCAGCGATGCCCGGGGTGCCTTCGCGCGCTCCTGCGTCGTGATCTACGCCAACTTCATGCCCGGGGAGTCCCTCCCGTCGTCCGACCGCGGGTACCTGCGCGGCGTGCATGCGCTCGCCGCGGCGATCGGGGCGGGCGTCGGGGGACCCGACGTGCTGCCGTACCGGCCCTTCCAGCGAAGCAACGGCCTCGCCCTGATCGAGCAGCGGCCACCCGGCGTGATCGCCGCGATGGCCGTCCAGGATGGGAACCTCGCGGATCGCGACCGCACGACGGGACAGCGCATCACCGTCCCCGCGCTCTACGAGTTCGCGACGACGCGGCTCCGGCTGAACTACCTCTTCTGGGGCACCGAGGAACCGTACTACTCCTCGGAGGTGCTGCCATTCCTCCGCGCGCGGTGACAACGGCTGCCGAACGGCACCAGTGCGCGCGACGTGCGCGCGGCCCGATCGCCCGGGGCTCCCACGCCTTCGCCTTTGCCTCAGGCGGTCAAGCCGGCGGCGGTGCGCCCACCTGGGAGTCGGGACGTGGCGGAGCGGGGGTCGGGGTCGGGGTCGTGGTCGGCGCCGGGATCGCCTGGCTCGCGGGCGCGTTCGCGCGGCGCGTGGCCGGCGACGTGAGCGGAAGCTGCGGCCCCACGTAGCTCCGGGTGGCGCTGTCCGCGCGCGACTTGAGGGCCGCGGCGAGGGCGCTGTCCTGCGCCGATCCGGCGGACGTCGGCTGCGAGTCCGTCGCACGCGCCGACCGCTCCGCGGCGCCCTCCCCCGCGGAGGCGGTAC
>DASWVQ010000315.1:0-2401 GCA_036401195.1 Gemmatimonadaceae bacterium | reverse complement strand
TACAGGCCCACGTATTCGCCCGTGAGCACCTTGGAGAGGAAGAGGGGGACGCCCCGCCAGCTGATCGTGCCGCAGCTGCTCACTTCGCGCAACTCATAGTGGGCGGGATACTCCACCGGCGGGAGGCGCCGCGGGAGGGGGCGCGGCGAGGGCGCATAGTGCTGTGCGGGCGGGGTCTGCCCCAGCGCCTCATGCGGCCGCGTGTCGTTGAAGGTCGCCTGCCACGCGCGTAACCGGGCTTGCTGGGCCGCCAGCGTCGCCGCGGCGGGGCGCGTGGTTTCGGCCTTGAGGGTGCGATGCATGCGCTCATGCGCCCCGTTGTCCTGGGGGTGGCCCTTGCGGATGCGCTCGGGGCGGATGCCCAGGCGCACCCACCACACGGCCAGGCGCGAGAGGCCCCCCAGCGCGCCGGGGAGGCCGAAGGGCACGCCATTATCGGTGCGGATGACGCGCGGCAACCCGTAGGTCGCAAAGAGCTGCTGAAAGGCCACCTCCACCGGCTCGCTCGCCACGGAGCGCTGGACCTCGACGCCCAGGAGGTAGCGCGCGTGCAGGTCCGTCACCGTGAGGGGATAACAGTACTCCCCACTTCCCACGCGGAACTGCCCCTTGAAGTCGGCCGCCCAGACGTCGTTCGGCGCGGTCGGCACCGTCAGATGCGTCGTCGCCCAGCCGGCCCGATCCCTCGCGCGGCGCGCGCGGGGGGCCACGAGATCGTGGCGCTTGAGCACGCGCGTAATCGTGCTCGGGGCCGGCCAGCGCTCGGCGGGGCTGTCCGCCTGCAAGACCGACAACAGCTTGCGGGCCCCCCACGTGGGGTGCGCCTCGCGCACCCGGCAGATCGCCGCTTGCTGCGCCGGCGACACCTGATGGGGCGGCACATGCGGCGCCCGGGAGCGATCCCCCAGCGCCTCCGGGCCCCCGCGCTCAAAGCGCGACAGCCATTTGTGCGCCGTCTTCTCGCTGACGCCGAACTGCGCCGCGACGTCTTTGATGGACTGGGGGGCCTTCCGGCGGAGCACCGCCTGGACGAATTCCAACCGCTGCGACATAGGCGAGGGGGTGTGCCAGGGCATCGAGCTCCTCCGTGTGGAGCCCGGAATCTGCACCCCGACTTACCCATCCTCTCGGTCTGGGACTCACCCATCCTCTCGGTCTGTACCTCGGAAGCGAGCGGCGCGCGGGGGCGCGCGCGCTCGATTGCCTTACCGGGCGACGTTCACCAGATGCGGTTGGCGCGTCAAAGGCCGCGTAGCGGCCAAACGCGCTTCCGATTCCGGGCCGAGCGCTGGAAGCCGAGCGCCGAGAGCCGGCAACCGGCCATTGACCTTCGTGTCTTTTCCCGGCGCGCGGGATAGATTCCCGCCCGACCCTCCCAAGGAACGACTTCCATGCGTCGCTTCGTCCGATTCGCCGCCGCCTCCGCCGTCGCGCTGGCGTTCGCGGCTCCCGCCTCCGCGCAGACCCTCCCCACCAACGATCCCGTGCTCCGCCGCATCTGGGAGCTGGGGATGGAGCAGTCCCACACCTACGACCTGGCGCAGGTGCTCTCCGACTCGATCGGTCCGCGCCTCACCGGCTCGCCCGGCCATCGCGCGGGCAACGAGTGGCTCGCGCGCACCTACGCGTCGTGGGGGATCCCCGCACGCCAGGAAAAGTACGGCACCTGGAGCTCCTGGCGCCGCGGCATCTCGCACATCGACCTGGTCACGCCGCGCGTGCGCTCGCTCGAGGGCACGATGCTCGCCTACTCCCCGGGCACCGGCGGTCGTCCCGTCACGGCGCCGGTGGTGATCCTGCCCTCGGTGAAGGATTCCGCGGAGTTCGCCCGCTGGCTCCCCGCGGTGAAGGGGAAGTACGTGCTCGTCTCCATGCCGCAGCCCACCTGTCGCCCGGACAGCGCCTGGGCCCAGTGGGCCACGAAGGAGAGCTTCGCGAAGCTCGTCGCCTCGCGCGACAGCGCGACCCGCGCCTGGAACGCGCGCGTCGCCGCCACCGGCTACGGGCTCTCGCTCGGCACGGGCACGCTCGGCGTGCGCCTCGAGCAGGCCGGCGCCGCCGGCGTGATCGCCTCGCGCTGGTCCGAGGGCTGGGGCGTGAACAAGGTCTTCTTCACGCGCAACGAGAAGGTGCCCGCGATCGATCTGAGCTGCGAGGACTACGGCCTGGTGTTCCGCCTCGCGGAGAACAACCAGGCGCCCACCCTGCGCGTGACCGCCGAGTCGCAGCAGCTGGGCGAGCAGCCGGTATTCAACACCGTCGCCGAGATGAAGGGCACGCAGAAGCCCGGTGAGTACGTGCTCCTCTCCGCGCACTTCGACTCGTGGGACGCGGGCTCCGGCGCCACCGACAACGGCACCGGCACGGTGGTGATGATGGAGGCGATGCGCATCCTGAAGCA
>DASWVQ010000314.1:0-9512 GCA_036401195.1 Gemmatimonadaceae bacterium | reverse complement strand
CGCCCGCGCCAAGGGGGGGCTCTCCCGGCTCGACGCGGGGATGCTCGACCTGCTGCGCCTGGGCACCTACCAGCTCCTCTTCATGGACAGCGTCCCCGCCTACGCCGCGATCGCCCAGACGGTGGAGCTGGCGAAGCGCGGCCATGGCATCGGGGCGAGCAAGCTCGCCAACGCGGTGCTGCGGCGCGTCGAGCGGGAGCGTGGCGCGCTGGACGTGCCCGCCCCGGCCGACCCGGTGGAGGCGCTCGCGCAGGCGACGTCGCACCCCGCGTGGCTGGTGCAGCGCTGGCTCGAGCGATGGGGGGGCGACGCCACCCGCGCCCTGCTCGAGGCGAACAACGCGGAGGCGCCGCTGGTGCTCCGCCCCGTGGGGATCGGGGCGGCGGAGCTCGCGCGGGAGCTGGAGGGGGCGTCGGTGCACACCCGTCCCGCCCCGCTCGTGGAGGACAGCCTGGAGGTCACCTCGGGGGTGTCGCTCGCGGAGCTCGGCGCCTTCCGCCAGGGCCGCTTCCACCTCCAGGACCCGGCGTCGACGCTCGTGACGCGCTACGCGCACGTGCCGGAGGGGGGGACGGTGGCGGACCTCTGCGCGGCGCCGGGAGGGAAGTCGGTGGAACTCGCGCGCCGTGCCGGGGTGGTGCTCTCGTCGGACGTGTCGTGGGAGCGGCTGCAGCGGGTGCGCGAGAACGTGGTGCGGCTCGGGGCGGCGCGCGTCGTGCCCTTCGTGGCCGACGCGCGCGTTCCCGCGCTCCGGCCCGTGGACGCGGTGCTCATCGACGTGCCCTGCACGGGGACGGGGACCTTCCGTCGCCACCCCGACGCGCGCTGGCGGCTCAAGCCGTCGGACGTGGCGGTGCTCGGCGCGCTGCAGCGGGCGATCCTGCGCGCCGCGGCGACGATCGTGCGCCCCGGGGGGGTGCTCGTGTACAGCACCTGCTCGCTCGAGCAGGAGGAGAACGACGAACCGGTGAATGCCTTCCTGGCCGCACATCCCGAGTGGACCCTCGAGCCGCCCCCCGAGGGGACGGTGCCCGCGTCCGCGCTCGACGAGGGGCGGCTGCGCGTGCTCCCGCAGGTGCACGGCACCGACGGGGCCTTCGCGGCGCGGCTGCGGAGGGCGGCATGAACTGGCGCACGGCGGTCCGCTCGGCGCTGCTGCACATCATCGTGGGGGCCTCCGCCTTCGGCCTCGCCTACCTCGCGGTCACCTTCTTCGTGTTCCCCTCGGGGGGCGTGATCCCCGACGACGTGACGGTCCCGAACGTGGTGGGGCTGCAGGTGGAGGACGCCGAGCGGCTGCTCACCCAGAAGGGGTTCAAGCCGGAGCGCGGGGAGACGCGATCGGAGGGGGTGGCCCCGAAGAACACGGTGGTGGAGCAGACCCCCGCCGCCGGCGGCAAGGAGCTGGTCGGCTCGACCGTGGTGCTCGTGGTGAGCGGCGGGCAGAAGACGGGCACCGTGCCCATCGTCACCGGGCTCACGCAGGAGCAGGCCGAGGAGGCGCTCGCCGCCGCCGGCTTCGACGTGGGCGACGTGACGGAGCGCGCGAGCAACGAGGCGCGCGGCACCGTGATCGAGTCGCGCCCGCGGGGGAACACCGCGGCGCCGATGCCCGGGAGCGTGGCGCTGGTGCTCAGCGCGGGTCCCGGCACCGTGCAGGTGCCCGACCTCACCGGGCGCACTGTGCAGGAGGCGCGGCAGCTCCTCCTGCAGCTCGGCCTCGAGGTGGGGGAGCTGTCGTCGGAATCGAGCGCCGGCCCGCCGATCATCGTCTCGCAGACGCCGCTGGCGGGGAACGCCGTGGCGCCGGGGACCCGAGTCAACATCCGCACTTCCGGAGTGGCCTTCTGATGAGCGTGGTGATCGCCCCTTCCATCCTCAGCGCCGACTTCGCGCGCCTGGGTGACGAGATCGCGATGTGCGAGGCGGGAGGCGCCGACTGGATCCATGTGGACGTGATGGATGGCCAGTTCGTCCCGAACCTCACCTTCGGCGCGAAGGTGATCGAGACGGTGCGCCGCTGCACCGCGCTGCCGATCGACGTGCACCTGATGGTGGTGCAGCCCGAGCGCTACCTGGCGGACTTCGCCGCGGCGGGCGCCTCGCTGCTCACGATCCACCCGGAGGCGACGGTGCACCTGCAGCGGCAGCTGGCGGCGATCCGCGAGCTGGGATGCCAGGCCGGGGCGGCCTTGAATCCCTCGACGCCGCTGGACCAGGTGCGGGAGGTGCTCCCCGACCTCGACCTGCTGCTGATCATGACGGTGAACCCGGGGTTCGGCGGGCAGTCGTACATCCCGTCCATGACCGACAAGGTGCGCCGGGCGCGGGCGATGCTCGACGAGGCGGGGAGCGGGGCGTGGCTCCAGGTGGACGGCGGCATCAGCCCGGCCACGATCGGGACGGCGTGGCAGGCGGGCGCGCGCTCGTTCGTCGCGGGCAACGCGATCTTCGCCTCGACGGCGCCGGCGGCCCAGATCGGGCTCCTCCGGCAGCAGTGCGTGGTGGCGGCATGAGCGCGTCGCGGCAGTGGGTGGTGGTGGGCGCGGTCACGCTGGTCCTGCTCGTGCTCGTGATGGTGGGGATGCGCGTGGCGAATCCCGCGTCGCGCCCGGTGGGCGTGGGGGCGAAGGCGCCGCCGTGGGCGGCGCGGACGATCACCACGCCGCACCAGGTGAAGACCGGCGCCGACTACGAGGGGCAGGTGGTGCTGCTCAACTTCTGGGCGACCTGGTGCGGGCCGTGCAAGGTGGAGATGCCGAGCATGGAGGCGCTGCACCGCGACTTCCACGACAAGGGGCTGCGCATCGTCGCGGTGAGCCAGGACGACGACGCGAGCGACGAGCAGCTGCGCGACTTCGCGAAATCGCTCGGCGTGACCTTCGAGGTGCTGTACGACTCCACGCACGCGATGGAGCGCACCTGGCAGGTGACCGGCTACCCCGCGAGCTTCGTGATCGACAAGGACGGGGAGATCCGCCGGAAGTGGCTGGGGGCGGACGACTGGAACTCGCCGGAGAACCGCGCGCTGATCGCGCAGCTGCTCGGCGTGAAGGACGGGCGGACGGCGTCGCGCTGACCGTGCCCGCCCCCGCCTCCCCTCCCCCGCCGGCGCCGCCGGGCCACGGGACTCCCGCCATGCGGGGGCCCCGGTGGCGGCGGCGGCTCGCCTCCGCGTTCACCGAGCGCCTGGCGCTCAAGGGCACGGCGGTGCTGCTCGCGCTGGTGCTCTGGTTCATCGTGAGCGCCAAGGAGCCGGCGGAGGAGATCATCACGGTGCGCTTCCAGCCGTCGTTCGATCCGTCGCTGCAGCTGGTGGGGGAGCTGCCGACGATCCGGGCGCTGGTGGTGGGGAGCGGGCGCGAGCTGCTGAAGCTCTACTCGGCGCCCCCCACGATCCGCCGGTCGATCGGGGAGGACGTGCCCGACACCCTCGAGCTCACCCTGCGGCCGGAGGACGTGGACCTCCCCCCCGGGGTGGAGGCGATCGTGCGGGGGGTGGAGCCGCGGCGCATCACGATGGTGTTCGCGCCGGAGCTGGCGAAGCGCGTGCCGGTGCGATCCGGCCTCCGCCTGGAGGCGGACAGCCTGGAGCGCTTCGACCCGGTGATCCGCTTCGACCCCGACTCGGTGCGCGTGACCGGGCCGCGTCGCACGGTGTCGCGCATCAGCGCGGTGCACACGATGCCGATCACGATCACCGCGGCCGACTCCACGATCATCCTCGCCCCGCTCGACACCACCGACCTGGGACGGGCCCGGGTGCGTCCCGGGTCGGTGTTCGCGCAGGTGATCTGGCACTCGATTCCCTCGGCGGTGCCGGCCGAGGCGCCGGTGACCGCGCCGGTCTCGGCCCCGATCGCGCCGCGTCCCGACAGCGTCGGCATTCCCCCGGCGCCGTGACGCGCATCCTCGGGATCGAGACCTCCTGCGACGAGACGTCGGGGTCGGTGGTGGAGGGGGCGGGGGACGCCGCCGAGGTGCGCTCGCTGGTGATCCTCTCGCAGGACGTGCATCGCGTGTTCGGCGGGGTGGTGCCGGAGATCGCGTCGCGGGCCCACCTCACCGCGGTGGTGCCGGTGGTCGAGCGGGCGCTCGCCGACGCGGGACTCACCCTGCGCGACCTCGACGCGGTGGCGGTGACGCACGGCCCCGGACTGGTGGGAGCGCTCCTCGTGGGGGCGAGCTTCGGCAAGGCGCTGGCGTGGAGCGCGGGGATCCCGACCCTCGGCGTGCACCACATGGAGGGACACCTCTTCGCCACCGCGCTGGAGCACGCGGACGCCACCCCCCCGTTCACCGCGCTGCTGGTGTCGGGGGGGCACACGCTCCTCATCGACGTGGAGGCGTGGGGGCGCTACCACCTGCTGGGGCGCACCCGCGACGACGCGGCGGGGGAGGCCTTCGACAAGGTGGCCAAGCTGCTCGGGCTCCCCTACCCCGGCGGCCCGCACGTGGAGCGGCTGGCGCGGGAGGCCGGGGCGACGACGCATCGCTTCGCGCGCCCGATGCTGTTCCGCAACCGGCAGCCGGGGGACGCCGATTACTACGACGTGTCGTTCAGCGGGCTGAAGACGGCGGTGCTGAACGCGGTGCGCGCCGCGGAGCGCGCGAACGGGGGCACGCTCCCCGACGCGGCACGCGCCTCGATCGCGCGGGGCTTCCATGACGCGCTCGTGGAGACCCTGGTGGAGAAGACGGCGCGGGCCGCCGAGCAGCGCGGGCGGCGGCGCATCGTGCTCGGGGGCGGGGTGGCGGGGAACCATACCCTGGCCGAGGCGATGCGGGCGCGGGTGGCGTCGTTCGGCGCCTCGGTGTACGCTCCCTCGGCGCGGCTGGCCACCGACAACGCCGCGATGATCGCGCGCGCCGGCCTGTACCACTTCGAGCGCGGGGAGCGGGCGCCCCTCGCGCTCAACGCGTATGCTTCGTTGCCCATTCCCGGGATGCAATCCTCATGATGCTCGCCAGCCAGCCCATCGTCCACCATCCCTTCGCCTTCGGCCTCGGCCCGCTCCAGTTCACGGGCTTCGGGATCGCCATGCTCCTCGCCTTCGTGATCGCGCAGGTGATCGTGGAGCGGGAACTGGGCCGCCGCGGCCACTACCAGGAGGCCTACGGCACGAGCGACGTGGTGTTCGCGGCGGTCGTGGGCACGCTGATCGGCGCGAAGCTCTACTACGTGCTGGTGATCACGCAGGACGTGCGCGACCTCTTCAGCCGGGGCGGGTTCGTGTTCTGGGGCGGGTTCATGGGATCCGTGCTCGCCTGCTTCCTCGTGATCCGGTGGCGGAAGCTGTCGTTCATCCGCTACGCCGACGTGGCGGGAGTGGCGATCGCCGCCGGGTACAGCGTGGGACGCACGGGGTGCTGGGCCGTGGGTGACGACTATGGCCGCCCGTGGAGCGGGCCGCTGGCCGTGGCGTTCCCGAATGGCGCACCTCCGTCCACGGCGGGGATCATGGCGCACGACTTCGGGGTGCACTTCCCCGCCGGCACCGACCTGGCGCAGGTGATCGCGGTGCACCCCACGCAGCTCTACGAGACGCTGATGGGGTTCGTGATGTTCGCGATCCTCTGGCGCATGCGCGACCACAAGCACGCGGAAGGGTGGCTCTTCGGGGTGTGGTGCATCCTCGCGGGGCTCGAGCGCTTCATCATCGAGTTCGTCCGGGCGAAGGACGACCGCTTCTTCGGCCCGCTCACGGCCGCGCAGGTGATCGCGCTGGCGGTGATGGGGGTGGGGGTGGCGTTGATGGTGTGGCGGAACAGGCCGGGAGAGGGGAAGCCGGGGATCTACGCCGTAGGAAGGGCGGGCTGAGGTAACGGGAACCGCAACTGACGGCTGGGGCTCTCGGCCCTCGGCCCTCGGCTCTCGGCTCCGGAATCGGAAGCGCGCCTGGGCGGCTGCGCCGCCCTTTAGCGCGCACACCGCATCTGTTGAACTTCGCCGAATAGGGAAATCGAGCGCGCGCGACCCCGCGCGCCGGTCGCTTCCGGATTCGTGCCGAGGGCCGAGGGCCGAGAGCCGAGAACCGGCAGCCTTCAGTTGCCCAGCCTCACCCGGAGCACGTCCTCGAGGGGTCCCGCGTCGCCGCTCCCCACCAGTTCCATGAGCTCGTCCAGCGACTGCCGTTCGCGCGGCCACGCGAAGCGGCGGCGCGCCTCGGCGACGGGGAGCCACGCATGGTCCCGGTGCTCGGGACCGAGCACCACCTCGCCCTCGAGGGGGACGAAGGCGGCGAACACCGCGGCGAGCTGCATGGTGCGCACCGGCAGCAGGTAGAAGGGCTGCACGCAGATCGCGTAGAGCCGCTCGATCGCGAGCCCGGTCTCCTCGGCCACCTCGCGCACCGCCCCCTCCTCCGGGTGTTCCCCCGGCTCGATGCGGCCGTGCACGGTTTCCCATGATCCGGGGCAGCGCGTGCCCATGGCCCGCTGCATCACGAGCACCTGCCACCCGTCGGCGTGCGGGCGGATGACGAAGACGTCGACGGTTCCTGCCTTGATCTCGGTCATGGGCGGAATGTAGCGGGGCGCGGGCGCGAGCTCCGCCCCGGCGCCGGCTGACCGCGAGGGGGGATCCTCGAATTCCGGCAGCAGGGCGAAGGCCCCGTCCGGGATCGGCGACGATCGGTCGGGGTGCTCCCGCGCGGCAGGGCGCGGGGGCTCGGCGACGCGAAGCAGCTCGTCGAGGGAGGTGGCACCGCGGCGCACGTGCGCGATCCCCGCGCTCCACAGCGATCCCATCCCCGACGCCCTCGCCCGTTCCGCGATGCGCTCCGCCGAGGCGCCCGCGGCCACGAGCGACTCGATCTCCGGCGTGCCGAGCAACACCTCGGCGATCGCGAGCCGGCCGGCGTAGCCGGTGCCCGCGCACTCCGCGCAGCCGCGTGCCTCGCCCACGTCGGTTCCCGCCTCCAGGCCGTGGCTGGCGCTTCCCAGGGCGACCAGCGTCGCGCAGGCGGGGCAGAGGCGCCGCAGCAGCCGCTGCGCCACCACCCCCTTGAGCGCCGTGCCGATCTTGTGCCGCTCGACGCCGATGTCCATCAGCCGGGTGATCGCGCTCGCGGCGTCGTTGGTGTGCAGCGTGGAGAGGACGAGGTGGCCGGTGAGCGAGGCCTGGATCGCGATCTCCGCCGTCTCGCGGTCGCGGATCTCCCCCACGAGGATCACGTCGGGGTCCTGCCGCATGATCGAGCGCAACGCCGCGGCGAAGGTGAGCCCGCTCCGCTCGTGCACCTGGACCTGCACGATGCCGGGGATCCGGTACTCCACCGGGTCCTCCACCGTGACCACGTTCACCCCGCGTCCGGTGATCTCGCGGACGGCGGCGTACAGCGTGGTCGTCTTCCCGGAGCCGGTGGGCCCGGTGAGCAGGATCAGCCCCTCGCGCACCTGGAGCAGGGTGGCGAGGCGCGCGCGTTCGGAGGGGCCGAACCCCATCTCGTCGAGCCCGAGGATCGTGGTGCGCGCATCGAGGATGCGCACGACGATCTTCTCCCCGCGCGCGGCGGGGAGCGTCGAGATGCGGAGATCGACCGGCCGGCCGTTCACCGCCACGCGCGCACGCCCGTCCTGCGGGCGGAGGCGGTCGGCGATGTCGAGGCCGGAGAGGATCTTGATGCGCGAGGCGAGCCCCGGGGCGACGCCGCGCGGGAGCACCGTCACGTCGCGCAGCACGCCGTCCACGCGGTGGCGCACGACCACGCCGCGCTCTTCCGGCTCGATGTGCACGTCGCTCGCCCGCGCCTGCACGCCGTCGGCCAGCAGCCGGTCGACCAGGGGGGTGATGAGGCGGGAATCCTCGTCGAATCCCTCCGGCGCGCCTTCCGTGTCGCCCCCCAGGTGTTCCACGTCGGCGGTGGGTTCGGAGCCCACCAGCGCGGCCGAGCCCCACTCCCCGCGCGCCCCGCCGTAGAGGCGGTCGAGCTGCTCGGCGATCGCGTACGGGCTCGCGAGGTGCAGCCGCACCCGGCGGCCGGTGGCGAAGGCGATCGCCCGCTCGGCCTCGATGTCGAAAGGGTCCGCGGTGGCGACGTCGATCTGGCCATCGGAGGCGCCGAGCGGCACCACGCGGAAGCGCCGCGCCCACCGCTCCTCGAGCAGCTCCGCGGCCGTGGGCAGCGGGGCGACGGCGCTCGAGCAGGGGACGCCGGCGTGGCGCGACGCGGTCCAGAGCAGCGGGGCCTCGTCCACCAGCCCCCGCTCGATGGCCGCGTGCCAGAGCGAGGGTGGGTCGTCGGTGCAGAGCCACTCGATGGTCTCGGGAGCGAGCAGCTCGCGCAGCACGGGGAGGAGCCAGCGGTCGCCCGCGGACAGGGGGCGGCCGGGGGGGGCGGGGGGCGCGGTGAGCGGGGGCGACGACACGCCGGGAACATGCGAGGCGCGGCCGCGCGGGCCATCACCGATTTGCGATCGAGGGAGTCAAACGGTCGCCGGGAGGGCATCGTGCGCGAAGGGGAGGATCCGGCTTCGGTGCGCCGGGGCCGGATACTTCGCTGCGCTCAGGATGACTTCACCAGCTCAGGTTGACTTCATCAGCCCAGGATGACGTCAGAGGATCCGCCAGAACTCCGGCGCGAGGTCCACGGAGAAGGTCCAGCGGCCGCCGCGCAGCCCGCGGGCCACGTCGAGTCGGAAGAGGTCGAAGAGCGTGAGCACGCCGATCCCCACCGAGGGATAGAGACCGGCCGTGACCGGCGCCTGGAGCGCGGAGGCGGAGCCGCTCCCGCCGAGGCGCTGCACCGCGGCCGGCGCGCCGACGCCCGCCAGGTGCACGTACGGCGCGAACGTCGCCGTGCCGGGCGCCGTGCCGAAGCGCCCGAGCGGGACGCGCACGAAGGGGACGGGCAACCGCCACTCGAGGCGCTGCGTGACGACGACGCGGCCGACGAGCGCATGGTAGTCGTAGCCGGGAGCGCTCACCGGCCCGCCGGCGTACGCGAGCTCCTGGGGCATGGCGAGCGCCGGCGCGCTGGCCGCGGTGATCGCGGTGGCGCTCACCAGGCGGCGCGTGCCGAAGGGACGCTGGAGGTCCGCCGACGCGTGAAAGCGCCATACGTCGCGCCCCGGGTCGCCGACGATGCTCGCGTCGCCGCGGCGCCAGCGGCGGCTCAGCCGCAGCTCCGCATGGAAGGCGCCCTCCACCCCCAGGGGGAAGAGCGACGTGGGCCGCTCGATGCCGAGCGCGAGGCGGCTCACGTCCATCTCGGGCAGGAGGAGCGTGCCTTCGTACCGGCCGGCCGCGGGCGACGCATGAACCTGGGCCGCGCGATGCGACTCCAGCGCGCCGCGCATGCTCCACAGCACCCCCAGGTGGCGCCCGAAGGTGAGCCCCACGCCCACGCCGCGCACGTCGACCGGGTCGGTGTAGTCGCTCCCGAATTCCTGCGCGGCCAGCGTGTTGCGGATCCGCGACACCTCGGCCACGTCGCCCACGTCGCGCAGGTCGCGCTGCATCGAGACCCGCGCGCCCAGCCCGTCGGCGCGCTGCCAGCCGAGGGACAGGT
>DASWVQ010000313.1:0-13156 GCA_036401195.1 Gemmatimonadaceae bacterium | reverse complement strand
CGGAGCGGGAGCGGCACGTCGCGTCCGGTCTTCGCGGACTCGTAGATGCCGAGGATCAGTTCCAGCGACTTGCGCCCTGCACGGCCGTCGGTCTCCGGGGTGGCCTCCCCCCGCAGCACCGCCAGCACGTTCTCGTAGTAGCCGAGGTGCCCCGAGCCGTACACGCTCGCCGGGTTCGGCGCGCCCATCAGCGCCTCGGCGGCCTTGTCGTCGTCGTCGTACTCGGCGAACTGCCAGGTCTCGATCCGGTTCACGGCGGTGCCCCCGATCTTCACCGAGCCCTTCTCCCCCAGGATCGTCACCGACCCCTCGAGGTTCTTCGGGTAGGTGAGCATCGTGACCTCGATCGCCCCCAGCGCCCCGGAGCGGAAGCGGAGCACCGCGATCCCCGAGTCCTCCGACTCGATCCGCCGCGCGAGCGTCGCCGTCTTGGCCATCACGCTCTCCACCGGGCCCACGAGCCACTGGATCAGGTCCACGTAGTGCGACGCCTGGTTCATGAAGGCGCCCCCGTCGAACTCCCACGTCCCGCGCCAGGGCGCCTGGTCGTAGTAGTCCTGCGGGCGCGTCCAGCGCACCGTCACGTTGGCCATGTAGATCCGGCCGAAGCGCCCCTTGTCCACCGCCCGCTTGAGGAGCTGGATCGGGGGGTTGAGCCGGTTCTGCTTCACCACGAACAGGTGCACCCCGGCCTCGTCGCAGGCGTGCACGAGCGCGTCGGCGTCCTCGAGGCGCGTGGCCATCGGCTTCTCCGACACCACGTGCTTCCCCGCTCGCGCCGCCACGATCCCGTGCTGCGGGTGCAGCCCGCTCGGCGTGCAGATCGCCACCACGTCCACCTGGTCGCCCACCGCCGCGCGGAGTTCCTCCTGCGTGCGGAAGGCCGGGAGGCCGCGGGGCGACGCGACCGCCTCGGCGCGCTCGAGCAGCACGTCGGCGCAGGCCACGAGGGCGAGGCCGTCGATCTTCTCGATCGCCGCCACGTGGTTGGCGCTGATGCGCCCGCACCCCACGAGGGCGACGCGGAAGTCGCGACGCGCGCTCACCGCGCGTCCCCCGCCGTCGCGCCAGCGGCCCCGGCGACCGGACGGATGCCCGCGCCGTCCTGCTCGTACGTGGTGCCGCAGCCGGCGCAGGTGCCCGTGCCGCTCGCGGGGAGCTTCTCCCCGCACTGGCACATCCACCCGATCCGCCGCGCCGGCACCCCCGCCATCATCGCGTACGGGAGCACGTCCTTCGTGATCACTGCCCCCGCGCCGATGAAGCAGTACTCGCCGAGCGTCGCCCCGCACACCACCGTGGCGTTCGCGCCGATCGAGGCGCCGCGCTTCACCAGCGTGCGGCGGTACTCGTGCTTCCGCGACACGTGGCTCCGCGGGTTCATCACGTTCGTGAACACCATCGAGGGGCCGCAGAAGGTGTCGTCCTCCAGCTCCACCCCTTCGTAGATGGACACGTTGTTCTGGACCTTCACGTTGTTCCCGAGGCGCACGCCGTTCATCACCACCACGTTCTGCCCCAGGTTGCACCGCTCGCCGATCACGGCGCCCCCCATCACGTGGGAGAAGTGCCACACCTTGGTGCCGGCGCCGAGCTGCGCCCCCTCGTCCACGTACGACGATTCGTGCACGAAGACCCCGGGCCCCAGGGGCGCGCTCATGCCGGCTCCCCTTCGCGGAGGTCGGCCTGCCACTCCTGGAGCGAGCGCAACGTGACCGCGCGCGACTTCACCGCGAGGATGGCGTCGCTCGCCGCGGCGGCCGCGGAGAGGGTGGTCGTGTAGGGAATGCGGTGCCGGATCGCCGCCTGCCGGAGCAGGTAGTCGTCGGTCTGCGCGTGCTTGCCCATCGGCGTGTTCACCAGGAGCACCACCTCGCCGTTCACGATCATGTCGAGGCAGTTCGGCCGCCCCTCGTGCACCTTCAGCACCGTGCGCGCGGGGACGCCGCGCCCGCGCAGGTACTTCGCCGTGCCCGAGGTGGCGACGACGTCGAAGCCCATCTCGTGGAAGCGCCGCGCGATCGGGACCACGTTGGGCTTGTCCGGGTCGTTCACCGTCACGAGGATCCGCCCCGAGAGGGGAAGGCCATTCCCCGCCCCGAGCTGCGCCTTGGCGAAGGCCGAGCCGAAGGAATCCGAGATCCCCATCACCTCGCCGGTGGAGCGCATCTCGGGACCGAGGATCGGGTCCGTCCCCTGGAACTTGTTGAAGGGGAAGACCGCCTCCTTCACCGACACGTACGGGGGAACGATCTCCTCGGTGAAGCCCACGTCCGCGAGAGTCTCGCCCAGCATCACCCGCGCGGCGAGCGAGGCGAGGGGGACGCCGATCGCCTTCGACACGAAGGGGATCGTGCGGCTGGCCCGCGGGTTCACCTCGAGCACGTACACCACGCCGTTCTTCACCGCGTACTGCACGTTGATCAGCCCCACCACCCCCAGCGCCTTCGCCAGCGCCACGGTGTGCTCGCGCATCTGGTCCACGTGCCGCTCGGCGATCAGGTACGGGGGGAGCACGCAGGCCGAGTCGCCGGAGTGGATCCCCGCGTCCTCGATGTGCTGCATCACCCCGCCGATGACCACGCTGGTCCCGTCGCAGATCGCGTCCACGTCGGCCTCGAAGGCGTCCTCGAGGAAGGAATCGATCAGCACCGGCCGCTCCTCGCTCACGCGGGCGGCGGTCTGGAAGTACTCCTCGAGCTGGTGCGCGTCGTAGCAGATCTGCATGGCGCGCCCGCCGAGCACGTACGAGGGGCGCACGAGGATCGGGTAGCCGATCCGGTCGGCGGCCTCCAGCGCCTCCTCGACGCTGGTCGCCGTGCCGTTCGGCGGCTGCACGATCCCGAGGTCGCGGGCGATCTGCTCGAAGCGGCGGCGGTCCTCCGCGATGTCGATCGCGTCGGGCGAGGTGCCGAGGATCGTCACCCCCTCGGCCTCGAGGCCGCGCGTCAGCTTGAGCGGCGTCTGCCCGCCCAGCTGCACCACCACCCCCTGGGGCTGCTCGCGCGCCACGATCTCGAGCACGTCCTCGAGGGTGAGGGGCTCGAAGTACAGCTTGTCGGAGGTGTCGAAGTCGGTGGAGACGGTCTCGGGGTTCGAGTTGATCATGATCGTCTCGTACCCCTGCTGGCGGAGCGCCATCACCGCGCGCACGCAGCAGTAGTCGAACTCCACCCCCTGCCCGATGCGATTGGGGCCGCTCCCCAGGATCACCACCGACTTGCGGCCGCTGCGCGGCGCCTCGCTCTCCTCGTCGTAGCTGGAGTAGAGGTAGGGGGTGGCCGAGGGGAACTCGCCGGCGCAGGTGTCCACCATCTTGTACGACGGGCGCACGCCGAGGCCGTGCCGCGTGCGGCGCATCTCCGCCTCGTCGGTGCCGCGCAGCCCGGCGAGCTGGCGGTCGGAGAACCCGAAGCGCTTCATGGCGCGCATCGCGTCCGCGTCCACCGCGGGGAGGGCGGCGAACCACCGCTCGGCCTCCAGCAGCTCCAGCATCTGGTGCAGGAACCAGGGATCCACCGCGGTGAGCTCGTACACCTCCTCGACGGTCATGCCGCGGGCGAGGGCGCGCTTGATCTGGAAGATGCGCTCCGGGGTCGGCTGGCGCAGGGCGCCGCGCAGCGCGTCCTCCGTCTCGTCGGGGAGGCGGTCGTCCTGCACGCGGGCCCCGATCTCCCACCCGGGCCGTCCCGTCTCGAGCGCGCGCATCCCCTTCTGGAAGGCCTCCTTGAAGGTGCGCCCGATCGCCATCGCCTCGCCCACGGACTTCATCTGCGTGGTGAGCAGCGGGCTGGCGGTGGGGAACTTCTCGAAGGCGAAGCGCGGCACCTTCACCACCACGTAGTCGAGCACGGGCTCGAACGACGCGGGCGTCGTCTTCGTGATGTCGTTCGGGATCTCGTCGAGCCGGTAGCCCACCGCCAGCTTGGCGCCGATGCGCGCGATCGGGAACCCGGTGGCCTTCGACGCGAGCGCCGAGGAGCGCGACACGCGCGGGTTCATCTCGATCACCACCATCTCGCCGTCGCGCGGGTTGAGGGCGAACTGGATGTTGCACCCCCCCGCGTCCACCCCCACCTCGCGGATGATCGCGACGGCCGCGTCGCGCATCACCTGGTACTCGCGGTCGGTGAGCGTCATCGCCGGCGCCACGGTGATCGAGTCGCCGGTGTGCACCCCCATCGGGTCCAGGTTCTCGATGGAGCACACGATGACCACGTTGTCCTCGTGGTCGCGCATCACCTCGAGCTCGAACTCCTTCCACCCGATCAGCGAGCGCTCCACCAGCACCTGGCTGGTGGGGGAGTCGGCGAGGCCGCGGCGCACGATGTCCTCGAACTCGGCGCGGTTGTAGGCGATGCCGCCGCCGGTGCCGCCGAGGGTGAACGAGGGGCGGATGATCGCGGGGAAGCCGGTGCGCTCGAGCACCGCCACCGCCTCGTCGAAGGTGTTGGCGATCCCCCCCTGCGCCACGTGGAGGCCGATGCGGTGCATCGCCTCGTTGAACAGCTTCCGGTCCTCGGCGATGGCGATGGCGTGCGCGTTCGCGCCGATCAGCTCCACCCCGTACTTCTCCAGGGTGCCGTTCTCCGACAGCGCCATGGCGACGTTGAGCGCCGTCTGCCCCCCCATGGTGGGCAGGAGCGCGTCCGGCCGCTCCTTGTCGATAATCATGGCGACGACGTCGGGGGTGACCGGCTCGACGTAGGTGCGGTCGGCCAGCTCCGGGTCGGTCATGATCGTGGCGGGATTGGAGTTCACGAGGATGACCTCGTACCCCTCCTCGCGCAGCGCCTTGGTGGCCTGCGTGCCCGAGTAGTCGAATTCCGCGGCCTGCCCGATCACGATCGGGCCGGAGCCGATGACGAGGATGCGATGGATGTCAGCGCGACGCGGCATGTATCAGGTCGTCAATGATGTCGTCGCGCGTGCGGGCGGGGACCCACCCCGTTGCAGCGCGCAGCTTGTCGGGGGAGCCGACGAGGATGGGCACGTCCACCGGCCGGAGGAGCGCCGGATCGGTCGAAATCTCGGCAGCGACGCCCGCCCGGTGCAAGACGGAAAGTGCCAGCTCGCGCACCGTGGTTCCCTGACCGGAGCAGACGTTGTAGGCCTCGCCCGCCGTGCCGTCCTCGACGAGGCGGCAGTACGCCTCGGCGACGTCGGCGACGTGGGTGAACTCGCGCACCGGCGTCTGGTCGCCGAGGACGAGCCGGGGGTCGGCGGCGCCGCGCAGGTCGAGGGCGCGGCGGACGAGCGCGGGGAGGAGGAAGTCGGTCCCCTGCCCCGGCCCGGAGTGGTTGAAGCTCCGCGTCGCCACCACGCGGACCCGGCTGGCGCGGTGCGCCTGCAGCGCGGCGACCTCCTGCGCGGCCTTGGTGGCGCCGTAGACGGTGAGCGGACGCTGCGCCGCCTCCTCGCGGAGGGGCATGTCGCCCGCGTCGTGGCGGCCGTATTGCTCGGAGCTCCCCACCACGAGGACGACGGGGTCGAGGGTGCCGGCCTTCACCCGCGCGCCGGCGGCGCCGAGCAGGCGCACCGTGCCCACGACGTTGAGCGCCCAGGCGGCCGCGGGATCCGCGGTGGCCGCCGGGGGGAAGGCGACCGCGGCGAGGTGCACAATGGCGTCGGGGCGTTCCGCGTCGAGGGCGGCGCCGAGGGCCGCGTCGTCGCGCACGTCGAGCGGGCGCCAGCGGGCACCCGCCGCCACCCCATCGGCCGACGCGGGCGCCGCGGGCTCCGGCCCGCTCGCGATCACTTCCCACCCGCGCGCGAGCATGGCGCGGATCACCCACTGGGCGACGAAGCCGCCTCCCCCGGTCACCAGGGCGCGCACGTCAGCGTGCCCGACGATGCCGCTCGAGATCGGCGTCGACCATCATGCGGACCAGCCCGCGGAAGTCCACGGTGGTCGTCCAGCCGAGCTGCCGCTCCGCCTTGCGCGGGTCGGCGACGAGCAGGTCCACCTCCGCGGGGCGCAGGAATCGCGGGTCCTGGGTGACGTGGCTGCGCCAGTCGAGCCCCGCGTACGAGAAAGCCTCCTCGCAGAGCTGCTGCACCGACCAGGTCTCGCCGGTCCCGATGACGTAGTCGTCGGGGGTGTCGGCCTGGAGCATGCGCCACATCGCGTCCACGTAGTCGCCGGCGAAGCCCCAGTCGCGGCGCGCGTCGAGGTTGCCGAGGGCCACGGACTGCGCGAGCCCCAGCTTGATGCGCGCGACGGCGTCGGTGACCTTGCGGGTCACGAACTCGAGGCCGCGGCGCGGGCTCTCGTGGTTGAAGAGGATCCCGGAGACCGCGTAGAGGCCGTACGACTCGCGGTAGTTCACGGTGATCCAGTGGCCGTAGACCTTGGCCACGCCGTAGGGGCTGCGCGGGTAGAAGGGGGTCTCCTCGCGCTGCGGGGTCTCCTGCACCTTGCCGAACATCTCGCTCGACGACGCCTGGTAGAAGCGGGCGTTGGGGGCGGCCTTGCGGAGCGCCTCGAGCATGCGGGTGACGCCGAGGGCGGTGAACTCGCCGGTGAGGACGGGCTGCGTCCAGGAGGTCTGGACGAAGCTCTGCGCGGCGAGGTTGTAGACCTCGTCGGGGCGGCAGGCGGTCATGACGTCGGTGAGCGACGTCTGGTCGAGCAGGTCGGCGGAGACGAGCTCCACCTGGTCCACGAGGTGGGCGATGCGCTCGTAGGGGGTGGTGGAGCTGCGGCGGACGATGCCGGTGACCTGGTAGCCCTTCTGGAGAAGGAGCTCGGCGAGGTAGGAGCCGTCCTGGCCGGTGATGCCGGTGATCAGTGCGCGAGGCAAGGTTCGGCGGGCGTAGGGACAGGGCCTGGGGTGTGGGGCCTCGGGCCTCGGGATGGAAAAAAGGGAGCCCCTTGGGGCTCCCTTTCTTCATTACGCAGTCGGCACTGGAGCGTCACGCCGCCTGGCCGCGCGGGGCGCGCTGGATCTTGCCCGCGTTGAGGCAGCGGGTGCAGACCTTGACCTTGGTCACCTTCCCCTCGAGGAGGATGCGGGCGACCTGGAGGTTCGGCTTGAAGGTGCGGCGCGTCTTGTTGTTCGCGTGGGACACGTTGTTCCCGAAGGCGACGCCCTTCCCGCAGGCGAAGCACTTGTTGCGCTGGATAGCCATGACTCAGCCCTCGACCAGCTCGATCCGCGCCATCTCCGCGCCGTCGCCCTTGCGGTGCCCGGTCTTGAGGATGCGCGTGTAGCCGCCGTTACGGGTGGCGAAGCGGGGACCGACTTCCTGGAACAGCTTGTCGGCGGCCTCGCGCTTCTGGATGTGCCGACCGGCGAGGCGGCGGGCGTGCAGCGTGCCCGCCCGGGCCTTGGTGATCAGCTTCTCGACGAAGGGCCGGAGCTCCTTGGCCTTCGCTTCGGTGGTCTCGATGGCGCCGTGCTCGATGAGCGAGGTCGCCAGCCCGCGCAGCAGCGCGAGCCTCTGTTCACTGGTCCGGCGAAGCGCCCGACCGGCCTTTGCGTGGCGCATGGTCCCTTATCCCTGATCGTCTTCGTCGTCCGGGGCCGCAGCGGCGGCGCGGCTCGGCGGCGTGCCCGGATCGAGCACCCGCACCCCCTCACCACTCTCCTCGAACCGCATCCCGAAATTCAGTCCTTCACGCTCGAGGAGATCGGCGATCTCCTGGAGCGACTTCTTGCCGAAATTCTTCACCTGCAGGATCTGGCTCTCCGTCTGGCGCACGAGGTCGCCCAGCGTCCGGATGCTGGAGTTCTTGAGCGAGTTGACGGAGCGGACCGACAGTTCGAGCTCGTCGATCGGCCGGCGGAGGACCTGCGCGAGGCGCACGGCATCGCCGGACAGGGGCTCGCTCGAGGTGCCCAGGGGCGCCGACGAGTGGGAGCCGAACTCCACGAAGTACTGGAAGTGCGTCTGCGCGAGCGCCGCGGCGTAGCTGACCGCCTCCTCCGGGGTGATGGTCCCGTTGGTCTCGACGGTGAGCGTGAGGCGATCGTAGTCGGTGCGCTGGCCCACGCGCGTCTCGGCGACGGCGAAGTTGGCGCGGCGGACCGGGTTGTAGATCGCGTCGATGCGGACGAGGTCCACCGGCAGGCCGCGGTCGAGCGGGTGCTGGTCGGACTCGAGGTAGCCGCGCCCCTTGTTCACGTACAGGTCGACGGTGATCTCGCGGTCGTCCTGGAGGGTGAAGAGGTGGTGCGCGCCCTCGACGACGCGGACGCCGGCCATGGGCTGGATGTCGGCGGCGGTGACCGGGCCGGCCTCGCGCTTGGTGATGCGGAGGATGGCGTCCTCCACGTCGGGGTCGAGCGCGAGGACGAGGGTCTTCAGGTTGCCGATGATCTGGTGCACGTCCTCGACGACGCCGGCGATGGTCTGGTGCTCGTGCACCACGCCGTCGATGCGGAAGCCCCACACCGCCGCGCCGCGGAGCGACGAGAGCAGCATGCGACGCATCGAGTTGCCGAGCGTGTGGCCGAAGCCCCGCTCCAGCGGCTGGAGGCGGAACTCGGCGACGTTGGGGTTCCCCTCGCGCTTCGTCGCTTCGACGAGGGCGGGGCGGACGAGCCCGCGGAGATCGATCGTGTTGGCCATTGATTCGTGGAAGTTCCGATGGTCTTACCGGCATGAGGCCGCCGGTATCGCCCTGCCCCGCCCTTCACGCGCGGCAGGCTCGAACGGAGGTGAAGGCTCCGACCTACTGCGGTGCTGCCGTCATCCTGAGCGTAGCGAAGGATCTGGCTTCGGCGCACCGTGGCCAGATCCTTCGGCAGTGCCTCAGGATGACACCTGCTTACTTGGAATACAGCTCGACGACCAGCTGTTCCTGCGCCGCGATCGGGATGCTCGCCCGCTGCGGGCGCTCCAGCATCCGGCCGCTGAAGGTCTCCTTGTCCACCGCCAGCCAGTTGAGCGACGCGCCGCGCGACGACTGGTCCATCGCGGACATCACGCCCACGTTCTCGCGGGTGGCCTGCTTGACGCGGATCTCCTGGCCCGGCTCCGCCTGGAAGCTGGGGATGTCGACGATCTTGCCGTTGACTTCCACGTGGCGGTGGCGGATGAGCTGGCGCGCGGCCTTGCGGCTGGCGGCGAAGCCCATGCGGTACACCAGGTTGTCGAGGCGGCTCTCGAGGGCGGCGAGGAGGTTGTGTCCCGTGATCCCCGGAAGGCTCTGCACCTTCACGTAGGTGTTGTGGAACTGGCCCTCGCTGAGCCCGTAGATGCGCTTGATCTTCTGCTTTTCGCGGAGCTGCTTGCTGTACTCCGACGCCTTGCGGCGGCGGGCGGTGGACTGCCCGTGCTGGCCCGGCGCGTACGGCCGGCGCTCAACGGGGCACTTCTCCGTGAAGCACTTGGTGCCCTTGAGGAAGAGCTTCGTCCCCTCGCGGCGGCACTGCTTGCAGCTCGGCCCGACGTAGCGGCCCATGATCAGACTCTCCGACGCTTGGGAGGACGGCAGCCGTTGTGCGGGATCGGGGTCACGTCCTTGATGGACTTGACCTGGAGCCCGGCACTGGCGAGCGCCTGGATCGCCGACTCACGGCCCGACCCCGGCCCCTGCACGCGGACGTGCACCCGCTTCACCCCGGCGCTGAGCGCCTCGCGGGCGCACTGCTCGGCGGCAACGGTCGCGGCGAACGGCGTGGACTTCTTGGAGCCCTTGAACCCGGCCTTGCCGGAGGAGCCCCAGGACACGGCGTTCCCGTGCGAGTCGGTGATCGTGATGGTCGTGTTGTTGAAGGTCGCGCTCACATGCGCGATCCCTTCCGCCTCGACGACGCGCTTGGTCTTCTTCCCAGTCGCCATAACTCAGTAAGTGTTGAGATCCTGCAGCCTGGCAGGATTCAGGAGCAAACGGCCAAGATCCCTCGCCCCTGCGGGGCTCAGGATGACGAAGTAACGCTGTCGCGTTACTTCGTCACCTTCTTCTTGCCGGCGATCGCGCGCCGGGGTCCCTTCTTCGTGCGGGCGTTCGTGTGCGTCCGCTGCCCGCGCACGGGAAGCCCGCGACGATGGCGGATCCCACGGTACGAGCCGATGTCCATCAACCGCTTGATGTTCATCGCGATCTCCGTCCGGAGGGCGCCCTCGACGCGATACTCCTTCTCGATGACCTGACGCAGCTTGTTCACGTCGGCATCGGAGAGATCGCGGATGCGCTGCTCGCGGCTCACCCCGGCCTTGCCGAGGATCTCGACCGCGTTCTTCATGCCGATCCCGTAGATGTACGAGAGACCGACCTCGACCTTCTTGTCGCGCGGGAGATCCACGCCAGCAATACGAGCCATGAGTGCCTTAGCCCTGACGCTGCTTGTGCTTGGGGTTGCGCTTGCAGATGATGCGGGTCACGCCGTCGCGCTTGACGACCTTGCAGTGCTCACACATCGGCTTCACGCTGCTGCGGACTTTCATCGGAATCACCGGGACGGAAAATAGCTACAGAACGCAAATGAACTTTGCGGCCAGACTCGCATGTTAGCCGGATGCGTAAGTGTACGCAAGGGGCCGGGTTAGAGGCGGCTGCGGGGGAGGGGCCGGGACCGCGGCAGGGACAGCCCCAGGGACCGCGCAATGCGTCGGTCGGCTGTCGTCGCTCGTCGCTCGACCGCGGGACGGCAGCGCCGCTGACGCCCCTCTCCCTCACCAGCGACCAGCGACGCCGTTCCGCCGTCGCTGTCCCCTTCACCCCCCCGCGAGCTCCCCCACCACCCGCGCCATCGCCCCCCGCGGGTCCTCGGCCGCCGTAACTGCCCGCCCCACAACTACATAGCGAGCTCCTCGGCTGGCCGCCTCCCCCGGGGTCACCACCCGCGCCTGGTCCTGGCGATCCCCCCCCGCAAAGCGCACCCCGGGAACCAGCGGGCTCAACCGCGGCCACTCGGCACGCACGGCGGCGACCTCCTCCCCGCTGCACACCACCCCGTGGCACCCCGCCGCCGCCGCCGTCCCGGCCAGCCGGAGCACCTCCTCGCGGACGTTCACCGCCGGGCGCCCCCAGGCCGACCCGGCCGACGCCCCGGTCATCGAGGTCAGGATCGTCACCCCCAGCACCCCACAGGCGGCCTCGGCCCCGCCCGCCCCCTCCACCGCCGCCGCCAGCATCTCGGCGCCCCCCGAGGCGTGCACCGTCACCAGCCGCGCGCCCAGCGCCGCCGCCGACCGCACCGCCCCACGCACGGTGTTCGGGATGTCGTGGAACTTGAGGTCGAGGAAGACGTCCGCCCCCCGCGCGCGGAACCGTTCCACCGCCGCGGGCCCCGCCGCGGTGAACAGCTCCAGCCCGACCTTCACGAACCGGCAGTCCTCGCCGATCCGGTCGGCCAGGCGCAGCGCGTCGTCGAGGGTGGGCACGTCGAGGGCGACGATCGGCTCCGCCGCGAGGGCGGGCCCGGGCGTCACGCCGGCCACTCCAGCATCCCCACCAGGTCGGTGATCGCCGAGACCCGCTCCCGGTCGCACCAGGCGCGCAGCTCGCGCACGATCTTCTCCGGCCGCCGGGGATCGCGCATCGCCGCGGTGCCGATCCCCACCAGCGTCGCCCCCGCGATGATGTACTGGAGGGCGTCTTCCGCGGAGCCCACCCCGCCCACGCCCATGATCGGGAGGCTCACCGCCTGCCGCACCTTCCAGGTGGCGAGCACGCCGATGGGGAGGAGCCCCGGGCCGCTCACCCCGCCGGTGCCGAAGCCCAGCGCGGGGCGCCGCTTCGCCACGTCGATCACGAGCCCGGGGAGGGTGTTCACCAGCGTCACCGCGTCGGCCCCCGAGTCCGCGCACACGCGCGCCGCCCCCGCCACGTCCGGCAGCGTCGGCGAGAGCTTCACGAACACCAGCCGCCGCGTGACGGCGCGCGCCTGCCGCACCACCGACTCGAGCACCTCGGGGTCGGCCCCGAACTCCATCCCCCCCTTCTTCACGTTGGGGCAGCTCACGTTCAGCTCGTAGCCGGCGATCGCCCCCGAGTGGTCCACCGGGCCGACGCCGAGCGCCTCCTCGATCCCCATGATCACGGTGGCGAAATCGTCCGTCGCCTTCCCCACCACGTTGATCAGCTTGCGCGCGTGCGGCAGGTGCGCGGTGAGCCAGGGGAGGTAGTCGGCCTTCACCTTCTCCAGCCCCGGGTTCGCGAGCCCCACGGCGTTGATCATCCCCCCGGGGAACTCGCCCACGCGCATGCGCGGGTTGCCGGCGCGCTCCTCCACCGACACCGCCTTGGTGACGAGCCCCCCAAGGGTGTCGAGGTCGGCCACCTCGTCGAGCTCCCGGCCGAAGCCGGCGGTGCCGGAGGCGAGGAGGATGGGGTTCTGAAAGGCGACGCCCCCGATCTCCACACGGAGCGGGGACGTCGCGACGGCGAAGTCCGTGGTGGTCATGCTGGTCGATGGTGCGCTCACTCCCCTCCCCCTCCTCCGACGCGTCGTTCGTACCGCTCGAGATATTCCATCGCCGCCGCGGCCACCGCGTCGGCGATCTCCGCCTGCCCCTCGCGCGACGCAATGTACGCCGCTTCCGACGGGTTCGTGCCGAAGCCGATCTCCACCAGCACGCTGGGCATGAAGGCGGTGACGAGGACGCGGAAGCCCGCCTGCTTGACGCCGCGGCTCGGCCCCGGGTGTACCTGGCGCAGCCGGCGCTGGATCAGCTCCGCCAGCTCGCTCGACTCGCGCAGGTGCTCGTTCTGGAGCATGTCGGCGACGATGAAGCTGAGCGGGTCGCCCTTCCGCACCTCGGCGTCGCTCGTCTCGAACTGCACGGCCTCGTTCTCCATCCGCTCCACGCGCTGGGCGTCTTCCGTCTTCGCCTCGGCGAGGAAGTAGGTCTCGAAGCCGCGGGCCCCTCCGGGCGATTTCCATGCCGGGTTCGCCGCGTTCACGTGCACCGAGATGAAGAGGTCCCCCTGCGCGTCGTTGGCGATGCGCCCGCGGTCGGAGAGGGCGATGAGGGTGTCGGTGGTGCGGGTGTAGACGACGCGCACGCCGGCGCGCTGGAGCCGCTCGCCCAGGGCGCGGGCGACGTCGAGGGTGATGTCCTTTTCGTAGATGCGCGGGCCGCCGCCGATCGGGCCGGTCATCCCGCGATCGGGGCCGCCGTGCCCCGCGTCCACGACCACCGTGCGCACCGCGCTCCCGGCGCGGCGCGCGGCGGCGCGGGTGGGGGTGGCGGGGCGATCGGC
>DASWVQ010000312.1:0-2780 GCA_036401195.1 Gemmatimonadaceae bacterium | reverse complement strand
TCCGCGTCACGATCACCGCCGACGCCCTCGGCACCGACACTACCCGCGCCTGGGTCGGCGCCCTCTCCCGCGCCGGCGCGGCGATCGCGTGGCACGCCGACAGCGCGCTCCACCCGGTCGCCCTCGCCCTCGACCCGCTCGCCGATCCCGCGCGGGCGGTGAGCGTCGCCATCGCCGCGCGCGTGAACACGCGCACGCTCCTGCGCGACGGCTCCTACGTCCTGGACTCCCTCGCCTGGCCCGCGCGCGACTCGCAGCCGCGCGGAGTTGTCGTTCCACGCCCCGTGGCCACGCTCGGCGCGGGCCCGGGCGCGAATGCCACGGCGACCGGCACCGGCACCGCCACCGCCGCCCTCCGCGACTCGCTCGTCCTCCGCCCCGTGCTCGTCGCCGGCCGCGCCTCGTGGGAGGCACGCTTCGTCATCGCCGCCCTGGAGGAATCGGGGTGGCAGGTGTCCCGCCGCCTCACGATCGCCCCCGGCGCCGTCGCGCAGCAGGCGTCGCTCCCCGCCCTCGACACCGCCTCGTACTCGGCGGTCGTCCTCCTCGACAGCGCCGCCGCCCCCCTCGCCCCCGCGGCCGCGCGCTTCGCCCAGCGGGGCGGGGGCATCGTCGTTGCCGGCACCGCCGCGCGCATCCCCACCCTCGCCCCCCTCCTCGCCGCCCGCACTGGCGAGCGCGTGCGCCCCTCGCTCTTCGAGTCCGCCAACGCGCCCCGCTCCGCCGCCACCGGCGGCTACTGGCCCCTCGCCCCCGTCGCGGGCGCCGTCCCCCTCGAGCGGGTGGGCGCCGCGGTCACCGTCGCGGCGCGCCCGGTGGGCACGGCGGGGCGCCTCGTCCAGGTGGGCTACGACGAGAGCTGGCGCTGGCGGCTCCAGGGCGGGGACGACGCCCCGGCCGCGCACCGCCGCTGGTGGAGCCGCGTGGTGGCCGGCGTCGCCCGCGCCCCGCTCGTCCCCCTCACGGGGGTGCCCGCGACCAGCCCCGCCCCCCTCGCGGAGCTGCGCGAGGCGCTCGGCGCGCCTTCTCCGGAGGCCCCCGATGAGCGAACATTGAGGGGGCGCGCCAGGCCCGACCTCCGGGTGCTGTTCGGCGCGATCCTCCTCCTGCTCCTCGCCGAATGGGGCTCCCGACGATTGAGAGGGGAACGGTGACGGTCGCCTACATCTCGCACGCCGACTGCGGCCGCCACGACACGGGGTGGGGTCACCCCGAGCACGTGGGGCGCCTGCGGGCGATCCCGCGCGCCCTGCGCGAGGATGCGGAGCTGTTCATGGCGCTCGACCATCGCGAGTCGCGCCACGCCACCCCGGAGGAGCTCGCGCTCGCGCACGACGCGGCCTACGTCGCGCAGGTGCGCGAGATGGCCGCGAGCGGGGGCGGGCGGCTCGACCCCGACACCGTGTGCAGCGAGGGCTCGTGGGACGCCGCCACCGCTGCCTGCGGCGCGGTGCTCGACGGGATCGACCTCGCCTTCACCGGCGGGGCCACGCGCACCTTCGCCGCCGTGCGCCCCCCGGGGCACCACGCGCTGCGCGCGCACGCGATGGGCTTCTGCCTCTTCGGGAGCGTCGCTGTGGGGGCGCACTACGCGCGGGAGCGGCACGGCGCCGAGCGCGTGCTCATCGTCGACTGGGACGTGCACCACGGCAACGGCACGCAGGCGCTGGTGGAGCAGGAGCGCGACGTGCACTTCGTCTCCATGCACCAGTGGCCCTGGTACCCGGGCACCGGCGCGGCGAGCGACCGCGGGCCGCACGACAACGTGTGGAATGTCCCCATGCCCGCCGGCCGCCCGCGCGAGGAGTACGTGAGCGCGCTCCTGCACGCGGTCGACGCGGCCACCGCGTCGTGGGTCCCCGACCTCGTCCTCGTGTCGGCGGGATTCGACTCCCTCGCCGGCGATCCCCTCGGCGGCTTCACCCTCGAGATCGAGGACATGGAGCGGCTGACGCGCGAGCTGGTGTCGCGCGCGGAACAGTGGTGCGGCGGCCGCCTCGTGAGCGCGCTCGAGGGGGGCTACGCCCCCGACCGGCTCGGCGCCGCCTGCGTCGCGCACATGGGGGCGCTCCGGTGACCGAGGCGCTCGCGACCACCGCGCCCCTCCCCCCGCGCGATCCGCACCTGCCGCGCAGCGTCTTCGTGCCGCGCGAAGGGGAGCCCCGCCTCGACCTCTCCATCGCCGAGCTGGCGCAGGTCGCCGCGTCGGGGAACGGGGCCGGGGAGCTGTGGGTCGACGTGGACATGACCAACCGCCACCAGGTGGCGCTGCTGGAGAAGGTGTTCGGCTTCCACCCGCTCTCCATCGAGGACGTGCTCAACCCGCAGTCGCGGGTGAAGGTGGAGGAGTACCCGGGGTACCTGTTCTCGATCATCCGCGGGGTGCGCTTCCACGAGGAGACCGACGACCCGTACGACCTGGAGACCTTCAACATCTCCTTCTTCCTCGGGCAGCACTTCCTCGTCACGGTGCACGGGGGGCAGTCCTCCGCGATCGCCAGCGTGGCCGACCGCCTCCAGCGCAACCCCGACTTCCTGCGGCGCGGCGCCGAGCGGCTGATGCACGCGATCATGGACGCGGCGGTGGACGCATACTTCCCGATCCTCGACCAGATCGACGAGTTCATCGACGGGCTGGAGGAGCGGGTGTTCGGGCAGTTCGACCAGGTGGTGATCCGCGACATCTTCGCGGTGAAGCGTGCCGTGCTCTCCCTGCGCCGGCACCTGGCGCCGCAGCGGGAGGTGTTCAACGTGCTCACCAACCGGCCGAGCGCCCTGCT
>DASWVQ010000311.1:0-2774 GCA_036401195.1 Gemmatimonadaceae bacterium | reverse complement strand
CGCAACTTCTCCACCGAGATGGTGCTGGAGCGGAAGGTGCGCGCCGCGATCACCGGCGGCGAGTCGCTCTCCGGCTTCGTCGCCTCGGTCGCGTCGGCGTCGCCCACCCCCGGCGGGGGCAGCGTGGCCGCGCACGCGGGGGCCCTCGCGGCGGCGCTGGCGCAGATGGTCGCGGGGCTCACCGCGGGGAAGAAGAAGTACGCGGCGGTGGACGCGGAGATGAAGGAGGTCGCGCTGAAGGCGGCGGAGCTGGTGAACCGCCTCTCCGCGCTCGTGCAGAAGGACGCCGACTCCTACGCCGCGGTCTCCGCCGCCTACAAGCTCCCCGGCGAGGGCGACGCCGCCGCCGCGAAGCAGGACGCGATCACCAGCGCCCTCCTCGGCGCCGCCGAGGTCCCGCTGGAGACGGCGCGCGCCTGCGCCGAGGTGCTGGTGCTGGCGCTCGCCGTGGCGGAGCGCGGCAACGTGAACGCGGTGTCCGACGCGGGCGTGGCCGCGCTGCTCGCCGAAGCCGGCGCGCGCGGCGCCGCCTACAACGTGCGCATCAACGTCGCGTCGCTCGAGGACAAGTCCCGCGGCGCGCCGCTCGTCACGGAGATCCAGCAGGTGATGGCCAACGTGCGCGAGCACGCGGCGAAGGTGGACCGGCTCGTCGAGGAGAAGATCGGCGGGTAGGGGGTTTCGTTGCGCCGGGCCGCTGGTACTGACGATGGAGCGGATCGATCGGACCGAGCGGTGACACCAACCACGGGAGGCTCCGGCGCGCCTTCAACCGCTGGAACGACCATGAAGCAAATGAAAAGAATGAAGGGAATGCATCGCGGCCGGGATGGCGCACGGCACCTGACAGGCCTGCGAAGGATTCTTTTCATGTCCCTCATTTGCTTCATGTTGGTTCCCGCCGTTGACGGTGCACAGCCCCACCCCCCTGATGGTGTTTCCGATCGATCCGCTCGACCCGCTGCATCGTCAGTACACGCGGCCCGCCACCTCGACCCCATCCGAAACGAAGACGGCGTGACCCCGAGGGGCCACGCCGTCTTCGTTTCGCGCGAGGGATCGATCAGCGATAGATCCCGTTGAACAGCCACTTGAAGGTCCCCGCGGGCTGGCCGCGGAAGAGGATCTCGGGGCCGTACATCACCACCCGCCCCTTCCCCACCGGCGCCTCGGCCACCGCCACCGCGCCGTCGAGCGCCTTCTGCCCCCACGCCCAGCCGCTGCGCAGCGGGGCCGGGGAATCGAACCAGGCGATCGCCCTCAGCCCCTTCGCCGCCGCGTCGTCGCCGAGGCGGAAGGCCGGGGAGTTGTCGAAGAACACGTCCGTCCGCGCCGCCGAGCCCCAGGCGATCGGGTTCGTCGTGTCGGTGGCCGCGGCGAGGATCGAGCCCGGGATGTAGAACTGGTCGGCGGTGAGCGCCTTCTCCGTGCCGTCGGCGCCCTTCTGGACCAGCGCGCTCCGGAGCGGCAGCCCCAGGTGCGCGCCCAGCGCGGTGGAGGTGCCGATCGCGAG
The DNA here is from genome assembly GCA_036401195.1 of Gemmatimonadaceae bacterium. GTDB lineage: Bacteria > Gemmatimonadota > Gemmatimonadetes > Gemmatimonadales > Gemmatimonadaceae > JACDHQ01. The sequence goes on along the minus strand of DASWVQ010000311.1, from coordinate 1,261 downwards.
CACGGTGCCCCCCTGCTCGAGGAACTCGCGGATGAGCGGGACCGTCTTCGCCACCGTCACGCGCCCCGTCATCGCCTGGTACTGCGCGGGGATGTTCCCGCCGGCGTTGCCGAAGTCGCGGCCACGCGGGGCCTGGTCGCTCGCCGGCACCGCCCCCGTGGGGAAGATGATCACGTCGAAGCGGTCACGGAGGTTCCCGGCGTCGAGCTGCTGCGGGTACACCACGGTGAAGGGGAACTCGTACTGCTCGAGGAGCCAGCGGGTGTGCCCGGAGGGCATGGAACCGCCGTACTGGTCCCAGAGCGCGATGCGCGGCGTCGCGACCGCGATCGCGGCGTCGCCCTGCGGCTGCCCGCCCCGCGTGAACGAGACGCCGAGCTCCCTCGTCGCCTTCTCGACCACCGCCGTCGTGGCGGGGGTCGCGTCGACCCAGAAGGCGCCGGAGTGGCCGCGGTCACGATAGACCTTCGCCCCCGCCCTCAGCAGGCGGTTCACCACCGTGAAGGCATCGTTGGTCACCGGGAAGGCGTAGCCCGCGCCGCTCCCCGAGATCGTGCCGGGCATCGGCGTCGCCAGCCCCTGCACCGGGGTGAAGGGCCCCGTCACCGGGTCGAGGGAGCGGTCGAACTGCACCCCCATCTGGTACGCGAGCGTGTACCCCGCGTTGTCGTACGGGCGCTTCGGCGGCCCCCCCGGGTAGGCGAAGTCGTTGGGGTGGTCCTGCGGCTCGAACATGTCGAGCACGTGCGGGCGGAACGCCTGCGCCGCTTGCACCACGAACGTCCCCGCGGGATAGCGCGTGCCGTTGGCGGTGAAGTCCGCCGTGGCGCGCTGCACCGCCACCCCGGCGTGCCGCAGCGCGTTCACGAAGCGCACGGCCGTGGGGAAGTCCCGCTGGTTCGCGGGGATGATGTAGGCGCGCGCGTCACGCTTCGCCGGGTCGCGCAGGAACTTCGCGTAGAGCGACCCGTCCACCGCGCGCGCCGCGCCCACCGACACCGCGCCCTCCACCGTCCCGCGGCCGCCGCCCTGCTGGGCCGCCGTCTCCTGCCGCATCGCGTTCGCCGCCGAGTCCACCAGCGCGATCTCGGTGGGGGTCACCGTCCACGTGTCGCGGCTGCCGCGCTCGATCGAGTTCCGCGCCATCCGCCAGATGCGGTAGAGGAACTCGTCCTTCTGCCGCGCCGCCAGGTCGAGCACCGCGTAGTTGGCGGTGAGCGAGTAGTCGATCGACTGCCGGAAGTGCCAGGCCTGCGGCGCG
>DASWVQ010000310.1:0-2651 GCA_036401195.1 Gemmatimonadaceae bacterium | reverse complement strand
CCTTATCTTTCCCTGATGGCCGAACACGCCGAGTCCCTCCTCGACAAGATCGCCCGCCTCCCCGAATCGCCCGGCGTCTACCTGTGGCGCAACGCGGAGGGGACGGTGCTGTACGTCGGGAAGGCCAAGCGGCTCCGCTCGCGCGTGCGCAGCTACGTGGCGCAGGACCACCGCGAGAGCCCCAAGACCCGCGTGCTCATGATGCACGCCATCGACGTGGAGACCATCGTCGTCCCCACCGAGGCCCATGCGCTGATCCTCGAGGCCAACCTCATCAAGGAGTACCGCCCGCGCTTCAACGTGGCGCTCCGCGACGACAAGTCGTACCCGTACATCAAGGTCACCCTCCAGGAGCCCTTCCCGCGCGTGTACGTCACGCGCCAGCTCCAGGCCGACGGCGCGCGCTACTTCGGGCCCTACACCGACGTGGGCGCGATGCGGCGCGCCCTCAACGTGGTGAAGCGCACCTTCACCGTGCGCTCGTGCAACTACGACCTCCCGCGGCAGGCTCCCGACCGCCCCTGCCTCGACTACTTCATCAAGCGGTGCAAGGCCCCCTGCATCCTCGCGCAGACGGAGGCCGACTACCGCCACATGATCGACGAGCTGGTGCTCTTCCTCGAGGGGAAGACCAGCGAGGTGCTGCGCCGCGTGCGCGCGCGCATGGCGGAGGCCGCGGAGGCGCTCGACTTCGAGCGCGCCGCCGAGCTCCGCGACGTGCAGCAGCACCTCGAGCGCATGGAGGAGCCCACCGTCGTCCTCGAGGTGGAGGGGGGTGACCGCGACGTGATCGGCTACGCGCGCGACGCCGACGTGGCCTGCGTCACCCTGCTCCGCATTCGCGACGGCAAGCTCCTCGCCCGCGAGCACCAGTTCGTGGAGAACATCGAGGACGAGCCCGACGCGGTGATCCTCCAGACCTACCTCGCGGGTCCCTACCGCCAGGCGCAGGAGCGGGGCGGGGAAGCGCTCCTCCCCTTCGACCTCGAGGACCGCCCGGTGATCGAGGAGTCGCTGGAGCGCACCCGCCTCCACGTGCCGCAGCGCGGGCCGCGGCGCGAGCTGGTGCAGCTCGCCGAGCAGAACGCGCGGCACCTGCTGGAGGAGCTGCGCCTCGAGTCCGACGACGCGCAGGAGCGCGCGGGCGACCCGGTCTACGAGCTCCAGCGCCAGCTCGGGCTCCAGAAGGTGCCGCGTACCCTCGTCTGCTTCGACATCTCCCACGCGCAGGGCACCGACACCGTGGCCTCCTGCGTCTGGTTCCAGAACGGTCGCCCCTACCGCGCCGAGTACCGGAAGTTCAAGGTGAAGTCGGTGGACGGGATCGACGACTTCGCCTCCATGCGCGAGGTGGTGGGGCGCTACTTCGCCCGCCGCCTCGAGGACCAGAAGCCCCTCCCCGACCTGGTGGTGATCGACGGCGGCAAGGGGCAGCTCCACGCCGCCCACGACGCGCTGGCCCCCCTGGGCCTCGGCGCCATCCCGCTGATCAGCCTGGCCAAGCGTGAGGAGGAGATCTTCACCTTCGGCCGCTCGGAGTCCACCCGGCTCTCGCGCCGCTCCCCCGCGCTGCGCATGCTCCAGCAGGCGCGCGACGAGGCGCACCGCTTCGCCATCACCTTCCAGCGCGCGCGGCGCACCGCCCGCACCACCACTTCCGAGCTGCTGAAGATCCGCGGCATCGGCGACAAGAAGCGGCGCCAGCTCCTCGCCGCCTTCGGGTCGGTGCAGGGAGTGCGCGACGCGACGCTGGAGTCCATCGCCGCCCTCCCCGGCTTCGGGGTGGGCACCGCGCGCAAGGTCCTGGAGGGACTTGGCGTGGAACTTCCCGCGCCGGCCGACGCGGAAGTCGCCGGCGGGGCGCCGCCCACCGGCGACGCCGGGGAGTTCGTGCAGCACGAGCGGCAGCAACAGCCCGAGCAGGATCCCGTCACCGACCCCACGACATGACCACCTGGCACCTCGAGTGCTCCGCCTGCGGCCATCACGAGCCGGGCGATGCACTCGCGTCGACATGTCCCGCCTGCGGACAGCCGCTCTTCGCCCGTTACGACACCGCTCCCTCGCGCGAGACCCCGCGTGAGGGATGGTCGATGTGGCGCTACGCCGCCGCCATGCCCCTCGGCGAGTTCGAGGCGCCGGTCACCCTCGGCGAGGGGTGCACCCCGCTGCTCGAGGTGCCCGCGCTCGCGCGCGCCCTCGGCGTGAAGCGGGTGTGGGTGAAGGACGAGGCGGTGAACCCCACCGCGTCGTTCAAGGCCCGCGGCCTCAGCGCGGCGGTGACCCGGGCGCGCGCCCTCGGCGTCCCGGGGCTCACCATCCCCACCGCGGGGAACGCCGGGGCCGCGCTGGCCGCCTACGGGGCCGCCGGCGGGGTCCCGGTCCGCGTGTACGCTCCCGCGGCCACCCCTCCCCCAATCCTCAACACCATTCGCGCCCTGGGCGCCGACCTCCAGCTCGTGCAGGGCCACATCGGCGACGCGGGGCGCGAGTCGCGCGCCTTCGCCGCGGAGTCGGGCTACTTCGACGTCTCCACCCTGAAGGAGCCCTACCGGGTGGAGGGGAACAAGACGATGGGGCTCGAGATCGCCGAGGCGCTCGACTGGTGCCTCCCCACGCACCTCGTGTATCCCACGGGGGGCGGGGAAGGG
>DASWVQ010000309.1:0-3317 GCA_036401195.1 Gemmatimonadaceae bacterium | reverse complement strand
TCGACGGCGGCCTGGATCCGAGCCCGCCGCGCACCACCTCGCCGCGCATGGCGGGGAGCGCCGGCACCCGCGAGCGGCTCCTCTCCCTCGACGTCTTCCGCGGCCTCACCGTCGCGGGGATGCTCCTCGTGAACGACCCGGGGACCTGGAGCGCGATCTATCCCCCCCTCGAACACGCCGAGTGGCATGGCTGGACCCCGACCGACCTGATCTTCCCCTTCTTCCTCTTCATCGTCGGGATCACCACCTACCTCTCCCTCGAGGCCCGGCGCGCCCGCGGGGCGAGCGACGCGGACCTCACCCGCCAGGTGCTGCGCCGCGGGGCGATCATCTTCCTCCTCGGCTTCCTCCTCAACGGCTTCCCCTTCTTCACCTGGGGGAGCGTGCAGGGGATCGCCGATCCCGGCATCCTGGACCGGGTGGTGGACCGCCTCTACCACTGGCGGATCATGGGCGTGCTGCAGCGCATCGGCCTCGCCTACATGATCGCGGCGCTCATCACCCTGCGCACCACCCTCCGCCAGCAGGTGGTGATCCTCGTCGCCCTCCTGTACGGCTACTGGTTCACGATGACCCTCCTCCCCGTCCCGGGGAGCGGCTACATGGGGCAGCTCATGCTGCGGCACCCCGAGACCACGCTGGCGGCCTGGCTCGACCGCATGCTCCTCGACTGGAGCCGGTTCGGGCTGGGGAACCACCTCTGGGTGGGGAGCCTCACCTGGGATCCCGAGGGGATCCTCTCCACCATCCCCGCGATCGGCACCGCCATCCTCGGCAACATGGCGGGGCGGTGGATCGGGACCGCGCGTCCCCTCACCGACCGCCTCGCCGGCCTCTTCGCCGCCGGCGCGCTGGGCATGATGGCGGGGCTCATGTGGCACTGGAGCTTCCCCATCAACAAGGGGATCTGGACCAGCTCCTACGTCGTGTTCTGCGCCGGGATGGCCGCCGTGTCCCTCGCCACGATCATGTGGATCGTGGACCTGCAGGGGTTCCGGCGATGGACGAAGTTCTTCGTCGTCTACGGCACGAACCCGATCGTGGCCTTCGTGGGGAGCGGGCTCCTGGCCCGGATGATCTATTCCATCTTCAAGGTGAACTACGGCGGGGAGACGATCGCCCTGCAGGCGGGGATCTACCGCGCCCTCTTCGCCTCCTGGCTGGCCCCGCGTGACGCGTCGCTCGCCTTCGCGGTCTCGTTCGTGCTGTTCTGGTATGCGATCCTCTACGTCCTGTACCGGAAGAAGATCTTCCTGAAGGTGTGATGACCGTCCTGACCCCCCGCTCCCGTTCCCGACTCTCCCTCCGTGGCCGCGCGCTCCTGGCGGCCACGCTGGCATTGGTCACCTTCGCCGAGCCCGCGCTCTCGCAGTCGCGAAAGCGCAGCACGAAGAAGAAGAAGCCCGCCGCCGCCGCCCCCGCGCCGCGCGTCGCCCGCTGGACCTCCCCCCGGGGGGCCGCCGTCCTCAACAGCGACCTGGGCTCCATCCTGAACGGGAGCACGCGGAGCGGGAACTGGGGGGTGATGGTCGTGTCGCTCACCCGCGGCGACACCCTCTTCCGCCGGAACGAGGGGGAGAAGCTCCTCCCCGCGTCGACGATGAAGCTCTACACGGCGGCGGTGGCACTGGAGCGGCTCGGACCGAATCACACCTTCAAGACGACGGTGCTGAGTCACGGTCAGGTCAATGGCGGCGTGCTGGCGGGTAATCTCTACCTCCGCGGCGACGGCGATCCCTCCCTCTCGCCCCGCTACTTCCCCGGCGAGCGGCCCATGGACCAGCTCGCCCGGCAGGTCGCAGCGGCGGGGATCACGCGCGTCGCCGGCGACGTGATCGCCGACGCCACCGCCTTCGACGAGCGCCTGGTGCCCGAGGGGTGGCAGTCCCGCTACCTCGGCGCCGCCTACGCGGCCCGCGTCTCCGCCCTCTCCCTGAACGAGAACCTCGTGTGGGTCGTGGTCACCCCCGCCGGCCGCGCCGCGCAGGTGACGCTGGAGCCGGCGAGCACCACCACCGCCGTGCGGAACAACGTTCGGGTGGTGGCCGGCCGCGGCGGGAGCATCAGCGCGGTGCGCACCTCCGACGGATCCATCACGGTGCGCGGCTCGATCGGGCGCAGTTCCCCCCCGCGGAAGTACAGCCTGGTGGTGGTGAACCCGCCCCTCTTCACCGGCGGCGCCCTCGCCGCCGCGCTCGAGGCGGCCGGGGTGCATGTGGATGGGCAGGTGCGCATCGGGCAGGCGCCGGCGGACGCGAAGCCGGTGGCGACGATCAGCTCCCCGCCCCTCTCGCTGCTCATCACCTCGATGAACCGCGAGAGCATCAACATCTTCGCCGAGCTGCTCTTCCGGAACGCCGGGCGCGCGGCGGCGAACGGCGCGCGCGAGGGCTCCGCCGAGACCGGCCTGGCGGGACTGCGCGACTTCCTCCAGCAGAAGGTGAAGACCGATCCCGCGCAGGTGGAGGCGGCCGACGGGAGCGGGCTCTCGGTGCTCGACCGCGTCACCCCGCGCTCGATGGTGCAGCTCCTCTCCTACGAGCACCGCGCCCCCTGGGCCGCGGTGTGGCACGCGTCGCTCCCGGTCGCCGGGCTCTCCGAGACGCTGCGCGGCCGCATGCGCGCCTCCCCCGCGCAGGGGAACCTGCACGCCAAGACGGGCACCACGAACACCGTGGCTTCCCTCGGCGGCTACGTGACCGCGCGCAACGGCGAGATCATCGCCTTCTCGTTCATCTACAACGGGACCGACCGCTGGAACGCCAAGTCGGCGATGGATGCGATGGGCTCCACCCTCGCGGAGTTCGAGCGGGAGTAGCGTGATGGCGCGCGCCGCGGGCAAGGGGCCCCGACGATGAGCGCCGGGAGCGGCGGCCGGTGATGCGACGCCTCGTCCGTTCCAGCGTCCTGGCGACGCTGCTGGGGACGACCGCCTGTACCCCGGGGATGTTCCACGCGACGGTGGACCCACCCGCGGGAGCGCCGGTGCTCGCCCCGTCGGATCCGGCCATGGTGCGCGAGCTGCCCGCGCCCGCCCCCGGGCCCGACCTGGACGAGCGGCTCACGGCGCTGGTCGCAGCGCCCTACGAGCTCCTCGCCGTGATCGACGCGGCCGGCGCCGGCGGGCGCGCCGAGCGGCTGGGGCGCGAGCGGCTGCGCAACGAGACGGCGCGGCTGGGGGGGAACGCGATGGTCGTCCTCGGCGTGCGCCCAGAGGCGGCGGGCCCGTACACGCACACCTGGGGCTATGCCCTGCGCGTGCTCCCCGCGATGGCCGACGCGGGCGCCCGGTGCGCCGCCCTCCCGCTCCCCGACAG
>DASWVQ010000308.1:0-15828 GCA_036401195.1 Gemmatimonadaceae bacterium | reverse complement strand
CGCGCGCGCTCGCGACGCGGGGCATCGTGTCGCCTTCGGCGAGGGCGCGGATGCGCGAGGCCTCGGGCAGGTCCGCGGGTGGCGCGAGCCCATCGGGATTGGCGCGGCCAAGCGCCATCGCCAGCTGTCGCCTCGCGAGGGAGGCGGCCGCCCGCGACTCGGCGAGCTGCGCGTCCACCTCGCCCGCTCCCACCGCCGCGAGCAGCGCGTCGGACTTCGTGGCGAGCCCCCCCTTCACCAGCGACTCCGCCTGGCGCACGTGGGCGTGCGCGGCGGTCGCCGCGGCCTCGAGGGTGCGGACCTTCTGCGCGGCGAGGGCGGCGCCATACCACGCCTGCACCACCTCCACGCGCGTGCGCATCCGGGTCCAGCGCTCGGTCCCGTCGGCGGCGTCGGCCGCGCGGGTCGCCGCGACCCGGCCGGCCCACGCGTCGGCGTTCAGCAGCGGCTGCTCCACGACGAGACCCCCGGTGTAGTTCGAGGCCGCGGGCGGGTCGTTGAGCCGCGCCGGGTCGAACGCCGCCGGCGTCACCGCGCGCTGGCGCAGGGTGGTGCCGAACGCGCCGATCGGGTCGGTGGTCCGCACGTAGCCCGCTTCGGCGCGGAGGGCGGGGAGGATCCCGCGCAGCGGGGCGAGGGCCTGCGCGCGCTGCGCATCGGCCTGTCCCGCGGCCATGCGGTTCCCCCATCCCTCGCGGTCGGCGCTCCGCAGCGCCTCGGCCAGGGTGGACTGCGCGGTCGCGGCCGACAGGGGGATGGCGAAGGTGAGGGCGGCCGCGACCAGCGAAGGCCGGCTCACTTCGCCCCCTCCCCCCCCGCGACGGCGGCGAGCACGCGGGTGAGGCGCTCGCGCACCTCGCTCGCGACCTGCGCGACCTGGTCGTTCTTCGTGAGGGAGAGGGCGGCCACCGGGTCCATCGCGCTCACCGCGACGCGGTCGCCGTCCTGGCGCACGACCACGTTGCAGGGGAGGAGGGTGCCGATTTCCGGCTCGGCGAGGAGGGCCTGGTGGGCGAGCCCGGGATTGCAGGCGCCGAGGATCACCTGCGGGGCCACGTCGAGGCCGAGCTTGGCCTTGAGCGTGGCGGCGATGTCGATCTCGGAGATGACGCCGAAGCCTTCCTTCTGCAGCTCGGCGCGGGTGCGGGCGACGACGGCGTCGTACGCGCCCGGGGCGTGCACGCCGAGGGCGTAGGGGGCGGGGGAGGATACAATGGGCATGGGTTGCTCCAGGTCGTGGATGACTCCTCAACTATATAGCTATATAATTGCATAGTCAACCGGGCACACGGAGCTGGGGGCGGGCCTCACCCTTGCCACGCGCCGGGGCCATGGAATCCGCGCACTTCGAACCGGGCGCCGGGGCGCCCGCCGCTCGCCTGGACCACCGCCAGGTGCTGGTCGCGTTCAGCGGGCTGCTGCTCGCCATGCTGCTGGCGGCGCTCGACTCGACCATCGTCTCCACCGCCCTCCCCACCATCGTGGGGGAGCTCGGGGGGCTCGAGCACCTCGCCTGGGTCGTCACCGGCTACCTCCTCGCCCAGACCATCTCCACGCCAATCACCGGGAAGCTCGGCGACCTCTACGGCCGGAAGATCATCCTCCAGGCCTCCGTCGTCGTCTTCCTCATCGGCTCCGTCCTCTGCGGCCTGAGCCGTGGGATGACGCAGCTCATCCTCTTCCGGGGCATCCAGGGGCTCGGGGGCGGGGGCCTCATGGTCACCGCGCAAGCCGTGGTCGGGGACATCATTCCCCCGCGCGACCGCGGGCGGTATCAGGGAATCTTTGGTGCCGTCTTTGGGCTGGCGAGCATCGCCGGTCCCCTGCTCGGCGGGTACTTCACCACGCACTGGTCGTGGCGCTGGATCTTCTACATCAACCTGCCCCTGGGCATCCTCGCCCTCGTCGTGCTCGCGGCCACCCTGCCGGGGAAGAGCCTCCGTCGCGCGCACGCGATCGACTACGCCGGCGCGGCGCTCCTCGCCGTCTTCCTCAGCGCGGTGACCCTCGTGGCCGACCTCGGGGGCACCATCTACCCCTGGTCGTCGCCCCTCGTGCTGGGCCTGGTCGGCACCGCCCTCGTGTCGCTCGCGCTCTTCATCGTCGTCGAGCGCCGCGCCGCGGAACCGATCCTCCCCCCGCGCCTCTTCGCCAACCGGTCGTTCTCCGTCACCTCCGGCGTGGGGCTCATCGTCGGCTTCGCGATGTTCGGCTCGGTGACCTACTTCCCCGTGTACCTGCAGGTGGTGCGCGGCGTGAGCCCCACCGCGTCGGGGATGCAGATGCTCCCCATGATGATGGGGATGCTCGTCACCTCGATCGTGAGCGGGCAGCTCATCAGCCGCACGGGGCGGTACAAGATCTTCCCCCTCCTCGGCACCGCGGTGATGACCGCCGGCCTGTGGCTGCTCTCGCACCTCGGCCCGGAGACGTCGCGCCTGACCGCGTCGCTCATGATCCTCGTGCTCGGCGTGGGCCTTGGCCTGGTGATGCAGGTGCTGGTGATCGCGGTGCAGAACGCGGTGGACTACCACGACCTCGGCGTCGCCACCTCCGGCGCCACCCTGTTCCGGCTGATCGGCGGCTCGCTGGGGACCGCGGTGCTCGGCGCGGTGTTCGCCGCGCGGCTGGCGCGCGACATCGCCGCGATCGCCCCCGGCACGGGCGGGGGCGTCGGCACCGGCGACCATGGCTTCGACGCGGCGCTGGTGGCGAAGATGCCGGCCGCCGCGCGCGAGGCGTACCTGGGCGCCTTCTCCACCTCCATCGACACCGTGTTCGTCGTCGCCACCGTCGTCTGCGCCGCCGGCTTCCTGCTCGCCTGGCTCCTTCCCGAGCACCCGCTTCGCGCGACGGTGGCGGCGTCGGCGGCCGACGCGGGGAACGAGGCGGGGGAGGCGTTCGCCCGCCCCGCCGACGAGCACTCCGCGGAGTCGCAGCTCTGGGGGGCGATCGCCTCCCTCGCCGATCACGACGTGCGACGGGAGCACATCGGCGCGATCGTCGGGCGCGCGGGGGAGACGCTCTCGCCCGCGGCGGCGGCGCTCCTCCTCCGGCTCGAGCGCGAGCCGGGGTCGACGCCGGCGGCGATCGCCCGCGACTGGCGGATCCCCGAGGAGCGCGTCCGCGCCGCGCTCTCCGAGCTGGAGGCGCGGGCGCTGGTGCTTCCCACCCTCGCGCTCACGAGCGAGGGGTGCGCGGTGCACGACCGGATCGCGGGCGCGCGGCGCGCGCACCTCGCGGAGCTGGCCGCGGAGTGGGACCCGGCGCACGACCCCGACGCGGCGCGCCACCTCGAGCGCGTGGTACGCGACACCGTTCCCGACGCGACGCGCGAAGGGGCCGGCTGACGCGGGGCGTGCCCCGCGTCGGCCGGACGCATTCGTCCACCACGAACGGCGGAATGCCCTTCGCCTCCAGGGTCGGGACCTTCGGGAACTTCCCGGCCACGTCCGATGGCGGCCGGCGGGGGAGGGAGGGGGGGGCGGGCGCCGCCGTAGTTCGCGGTGGCCGGGAACGGAAGGGTCATGACCCCGGGCGGACGGGGGAACGCGAGCAGGCTTCCTCAGCGATCCGGCCGCGCCGCCCGTATCAAACAGGCAGTCCTCCCGGCGGCTTCCCGGCCGCCGGGCCGGTTTCCCCCCGAGGCATCCCTTCCATGCGACTCCCAGCTCGCCACCTCGTCCTGGCGGCGGCCGCACTCGGCTGCTCCACGGCGACTCCCGCCCCCGCGCCGGCGCCCAGCCCCGCTCCCTCGAATCAGGCCCCCGGGGCCGGCGGCCCGCCGGGCGGCGTGGCGCAGCGGGGGGGCGCGCCCAACGGCGCCCCCGGCGACACCGGCCGCGCCGGTCCCGCCCAGCCCCGTCCATACGAGCGCGTCATCACCCGCGAGGCGAAGACCCGCCGCGGGCTGTTCACCGTGCACCAGATCGGGGACAAGCTCTACTTCGAGATCCCGCGCCGGGAGCTGAACAAGGACATGCTGCTCGTGGGCCGCTTCGCCCGCGCCGCGGCCACCGATCCCACGCCGCGCCCGGGGCAGGGCTTCCCCAACTACGGCGGCGACCAGTTCGGCGAGCGCACCCTCCGCTGGGAGCGCAACGGGAACAAGATCATCCTGCGCACCCCCGCCTTCGACATCATGGCCGACACCACCAACTCGGTGTGGCATGCGGTCGAGACGTCGAACTACGCGCCGGTCGTGGCGGTGCTGAACGTCGAGGCCTGGAACCGCCAGGACAGCTCCGCCGTGGTGGACGTCACGCGCCTGTTCACGACGAGCGTGCCGGAGATCGCCGCGATCCGCGGCACGATCGACGCGAGCCGCTCGTACATCGAGCGCGCGGTGGCCTTCCCCAACAACGTGGAGATCGAGGCCACCCAGACCGGCACGCCGACGCCCGCGGGTGGTGCGGCGGCGGGCGGCACGGCGGGTCGTGGCGGCGCGCCGCAGACCGCCCAGTCGGTGCTCGCCCACTGGAGCATGGTGAAGCTCCCCGAGAACCCGATGATGCCGCGCCGCTTCGACGAGCGCGTGGGCTTCTTCTCGCTCGAGCGGGTGGACTTCAGCGCCGAGCAGCGCGCGGCCACGCGCCGCTTCATCACGAAGTACCGCCTCGAGTGCTCCGACCGGAAGGACGGGGACCTCTGCTACCCGAAGCAGCCGATCACCTACTACGTGGACCCCGCCACCCCCGACGTGTGGAAGCCGTGGGTGCGCAAGGCGATCCTCGACTGGCAGCCCGCCTTCGAGGCGGCCGGCTTCAAGAACGGCATCGTCGCCGCCGACCCGCCGGCGAACGACCCCGACTGGTCGCCCGAGGACATCCGCCACACGATGATCCGCTGGCTCCCCTCCACCGTGGAGAACGCGGTGGGCCCGCACGTGCACGACCCGCGCACCGGGGAGATCCTCAACGGCTCCGTGCGCATGTTCCAGAACGTGCTCCAGCTCCAGAACGCCTGGTACTTCACGCAGGTGGCGCACCTCGACCCGCGCGCCCGCAAGTGGCCGATGCCCGATTCGCTGATGGGCCGCCTCCTCGAGTTCGTGGTGGCGCACGAGATCGGCCACACCATCGGCCTGCAGCACGACCAGATCGGCTCCTCCATGTACCCCGCCGACTCGGTCCGCAGCGCGTCGTGGGTGAAGAAAATGGGCTCCTCGCCCTCGATCATGGACTACTCGCGCTTCAACTACGTGGCGCAGCCCGAGGACCGGATCGCCGTCGAGGACCTCGTCCCGCGCGTGGGCCCGTACGACAAGTTCGCGATCATGTGGGGGTACAAGCCGATCCCCGGCGCCAGCACCCCGGATGAGGAGCGCGCCACCCTCGACCGCTGGGCGCGCATGCAGGACACGATTCCCTGGCTGCGCTTCTCGGCGAACAACGAGTTCGGCGCGTACGGCACCCAGAGCGAGGCGGTGGGCGACGCCGACCCGGTGAAGAGCACGGGGCTCGGCTTCAAGAACATCGCGCGCGTGGTGAACTACATCGAGGGGGCGACCGTCCGTCCGGGCGAGGACAACTCCGACCTCGAGTACCTGTACAACCGCACGGTGGGGCAGTGGGCCACGGAGGCGAACCACGTCGCCACCATGGTCGGCGGGGGCACGGTGCAGTACAAGTCCGGATCGCAGCCGGGCGCCGTGTACACCTCGCTGCCCCGCGCGCGGCAGGCGGAGGCGGTGCGCTTCCTGAACGAGCAGGTGTTCACGACGCCCACCTACCTGATCCGTCCGGAGATCTCGGCGCGCATCGAGGCGGGCGGCATGATCGCCCGCATCAACGGCGCGCAGGGGCGCGTGCTCACCAACCTGTTCGACGACCAGCGCCTCAACCGCCTGATCGAGAACGAGGCGCTCGCCAACGGGGAGCGCGTCTACGACCTCGCCACGATGCTCGACGACGTGCGCCGCGGCATCTGGAGCGAGATCTACACCGGGCGCACCGACATCGACGCGTACCGCCGGGGGCTCCAGAACCTCTACCTCACGACGATCGAGCGGAAGCTCAACCCGCCGCCCGCATCGGCCACGGCCGCGCCGCAGTTCCAGTTCGGCCCCCCGCGCCCGCCCCTCGCCGACGACGCGAAGTCGCAGCTCCGGGGCACGCTGGTGGTGCTGAAGGCCGACCTCGAGAAGGCCGCGCCCCGCGCCACCGACGCCGCCACGCGGCTGCACATCCAGGGGGCGATCCAGCGGATCGAGGAGATCCTGGATCCGCGGGGCAAGTGAGCCTCGGCTGAGGCCTCTCACGCGAACGCCGTAGGGAGAAGGTGACCAGGGGATCAGGGAGCAGGAGTCAGTGGGACGGCCATCGTCCGCTGCCTCCTGCTCCCTGGTCCCCTGATCGCTTCCCCCGGCGCACCCGTCCTCGTGCCCATCCGGGCAACCCTCTTCCGTCGACGATCCGCGACCCCCACTTTCGCCTCCATGCGACTCTCCCTCCTCCTCCCCGCACTGGCGCTCGCGTCGACTGCCGCCGCGCAGCAACCCGCCGGCCAGCAGCCCCCCGCCCCCCCCGCCACCAGCATTGCCGCGAAGACCGCCGGCCTCGACAAGCACGACGGCTTCATCCCGGCGTACGTGGACGCGAGGAGCGGGAAGCTGCTGCTGGAGATCCCGCGCGATTCCATGCGCGCGCTCTTCTTCGTCACCCAGGCCACGGGGCTCGGCTCCAACCCAATCGGGATCGACCGTGGCGCGAATGGCGGCGCGCAGGTCGTCCGCTTCGACCGCGCGGGGGACCGCGTGCTGGTCACCTTCGAGAACTGGGACTTCCGCAGCTCCGATCGCGCGAACGCGGCGCACCAGCGCACGGTGAGCGAGGCCTTCCCCTCCAGCACCGTCGCGGGCCTCCCGCTCGTCGCCGAGGAGGGCGGGCGGCTGCTGGTGGATGCCACCGAGCTGGCCTACCGCGACTGGAACGACGTCGCCGGCACCCTCGCCCGCAGCCAGCAGGGCACCTACGCCGTCGCGCGCGACCGCTCCGCGATCGACCGCGCGCACACGCGCGCCTATCCGGAGAACACGGAGATCGACGTCGCCCTCACCTACACGCTCACGAGTGGCCGGCCGGGCACCATCGTTTCGCAGATCCTTCCCGACCCGCGGGCGATGACGCTGCGCCAGCATCTCTCCCTGCTGCAGCTCCCCAGCCCCGACTACCGCCCGCGTGCCCTCGACCCGCGCGTGGGGTACTTCGGCATCGCCTTCAAGGATTACGCGCAGCCCATCCAGCGCCCCCTGCAACAGCGCTGGATCTCCCGCCATCGCCTGGAGCGGGTGAACCCGGCGGACCCCAGCTCGCCGATCAAGGATCCCATCGTCTACTACGTGGACCGCGGGATCCCCGAGCCGGTGCGCACCGCCACCCTCGAGGGGGCGAAGTTCTGGGAGGAGGCCTTCGACCGCGCGGGGCTCGAGGGCGGCTTCCGCGCCGAGCTGCTCCCCGAGGGGGCCGACCCTATGGACGCGCGCTACAACGTGGTGCAGTGGGTGAACCGCAACGAGCGCGGGTGGTCGATCGGCGGGGCACTGGGTGACCCGCGCACCGGCGAGATGATCAAGGGGATGGCCCGGCTCGACTCGCACCGCGCGCGCACGGACTACAACCTGTATGCGGGGCTGATGGGCGCCGCCGAGGCGGCGGCCGACACTGCCTTCGTCCTCGCCCGCGTGCGCCAGGTGACCTCGCACGAGATCGGCCACACCCTGGGGCTCTCGCACAACTACATCGCCTCCACCTACGAGCGCGGCTCGGTGATGGACTACCCGCCCCCGCGGGTGCGGCTCGGTGCCAACGGGGAGATCGACATCTCGAAGGCGTACGACCGCGGCCCCGGGCCGTACGACGTGTGGGCGATCCACTGGGGCTACGGGATCTTTCCCGCGGCCACCGAGCAGGATTCGCTCGACGCCATCGTGCGCGACGGGCTGCGCAAGGGGTTCCTCTACCTCTCGGACAACGATGCCCGCCCGGAGTTCGCCAGCGACCCGCGCGTGAACCTGTGGGACGACGCGGCGACGCCGGCGGAGTTCCTCGGGCACCAGATGGCGGTGCGCCGGGTGGCGATCGATCGCTTCGGGCTGCGCAACATCCGCCCCGGTGACCCCGTGACGCTGCTCCAGGAGCGCTTCGCGCCCGTGTACTTCATGCACCGCTTCGCCCTCAATTCCCTCTCGAAGGCGATCGGGGGGATGGAGTACGCGAACGCGCTGGCCGGCGACGCGCAGCAGGCGACCCGCCCGGTGCCCGCCCCGCAGCAGCGCGAGGCGCTGCGCCGGATGCTCCGCGCGCTCGAGCCCGCGGAGCTCGCGATCCCGGATACGGTCGTGACGCTCATGGCGCCCGGCGCCTCGAGCGTCACTCCCTCCGTGGAGCTGTTCGGCACGCGCACCCGCCCCGCCTTCGACGAGCTGGGCGCCGCGCGCACCCTCTCGCAGATGGTCGTGGACATGGTGCTCCAGCGGGAGCGCGCCGCGCGCCTGGTGCAGCAGGGGATCCGGCCCGGCCAGCTCACCCTCGCCGAGGTGATCGACGCGCTGGTGCGGCAGGCCTTCGGACCCGCGCCGCGCGGGCCGGCGAAGTGGGACGCGCTCCAGCGGGTCACGCAGCGCGCGGTGGTGGACCGCCTCATCGCCCTCGCCGCGGACGACGCCGCCGCGCCCGAAGTGCGCGCGATGGCCGACTACAAGCTCCGCGCCCTCTCCTCCCGCCTCGCCGGCGCCAGGGGGAGCGAGGTGGCCGCGGCCCACGCGCAGTCGCTCCGCGGCGACATCACGCGCTGGCTCGAGCGGTCGGAGCTCCCCAGGCCCACCCCCGCCCTCGTCGCGCCCCCCGGCGACCCCTTCGGCGAGCCGTGACAGTGCCGTCATCCTGAGGCGCAGCCGAAGGACCTGGCCACGGCGTGCCCGCCCATCGGTACTGCCGATCGAGCGGATCGAGCGGTGTGAAGCGGAAACGGCAACCCCATGCTGAGGGTTGCCGTTTCCGCTTGATCCGATCCATCCGCTTCGTCGTCAGTGCTGAACGGCCGGGCGCGCCGGCGCCAGGTCCTTCGCTGCGCTCAGGATGAGATCAGGTCACGGCTTCCGCCACTCCACCACCGGTGACAGGTTCCACGCCCGGTCCGCCGCCTGGACCATCACCCGCGACACCGTCCCGTCGTTGGGGGCGGTGAGGGTCACGCTCCGCGTGTCCCCCCAGATGCGCTGCGACTGCCAGCCCGCGCCGCCGAACCAGCGGATCACCCACCACCGCACCGGCTCCCCCGCGGCGGGGGCCAGCGTCACCGTCACCGCCCCGCCACTGCCCGCCGCCACCGTGATCGCGGGGGCCGCCGGGGACTGCGCGTCGAGCCAGGGATAGGCGGGGGAGACCGCGAAGTCGCTGAGCACGTTCGCCGCCAGCGCCGCCGCCACCTCGCCCCCATTGCGCGACAGCGTCGTCGTCGCGTTGTAGAAGAGCATCCCGTTCCCGGCCGCGCGCTGTCGCACCAGCTTCACCTGGTTCACGATCTCGCTCACCCCCCACGGCGTCGTCCCTTCGTAGAGGCGATACGTGGCCAGCCCCGGCCACACGTACCGGCCCTTCGCGCTCTGCGCCATCCACCAGTCCAGCAGGGCGGGGAAGCTCTGCGCCGGCGGGTCGATCGCCCAGTACAGCTGCGGCGCCAGGTAGTCGAGCCACCCCTCCTGCAGCCACTTCCGCGAGTCGGCGTACAGCGTGGCGTAGGCGTCGAGCCCCGAGATCCCCGGCGGGTTGTTCGGCCGCCAGATGCCGAAGGGCGACACCCCGAAGCGGATCCACGGCTTCACCGCGTGCAGCTCGCGGTTCGCGCGCTCCACGAACCGGTCGGAGTTGGAGCGGCGCCAGTCGTCGCGCGCCAGCGTGGACCCCGACGCCGCGTACGTCGCGCTGTCCGGGAAGTCGATCGTCCGCCCCTGCGCGTCCTTCTGCTGGTAGGGGTAGAAGTAGTCGTCCATGTGCACGCCATCCACGTCGTAGCGCTGCACGATGTCCGTCAGCACGCGCATCACCCGGTCCTGCACCGCCGGGTCGCCGGGATCGAGCCAGAGCTGCGTGCCGTACACGCGCACCATCCCGCGCTGCGTGTTGAAGGCGTGCGTCGGCGCGAGCGCCAGCGAGTCCTTGGAGTTCCCCGCGCGGAAGGGATTCACCCACGCGTGCAGCTCCAGCCCGCGCCGGTGCGCCTCCTGCACCGCGAACTCGAGGGGGTCGTAGCCCGGGTCCCCCCCCTGCGTCCCGGTGAGCATCGACCCCCAGGGCTCGATCGCCGAACGGTACACCGCGTCGGCCGCCGGCCGCACGTGGAAGATCACCGCGTTCATCCCCGCGGCCGACGCCTTGTCGAGCAGCGAGAGCAGCTCCGTCTTCTGCTGGTCGGCCGTGAGGGTGGAGCGCGACGGCCAGTCGATGTTGCCCACGGTCGCGACCCACTGCCCGCGGAACTCGCGGCGCACGGTGGGCGGCGTGGTGTCCGGCGCCTGCGGGATCGGCGCCGGCTTCGACGGCGCGGTGGGCCCGCCCCCCGCGCAGGCGGCGGCGGTGGCAACGATGAACAAGGCAGCGAGTCTGTGAATTCGGTGCATCAGCGTCCCCTGGCGATGACGCGCGCGGCCATGGCGTCCACCATGCCGGGCGCGAGCAGCTTGAGCCATTGCCCGAATCGTGCCCGGGCCGTGTAGACCACCTCTCGTTTTCTCCCCCGCATCGCCCGCAGCATGATGGCGACGCAGGCCTCCACCGGCATCGCCGCCTGCTCGTCCACGTGGCTGTGGCCGGCGGGGCGCCCGCTCGCGTCGAGGTTCCGCTCGCGGATCCCGGTGGCGACGAACCCCGGGCATACCATCGTGACCGACACCCCCGTTCCCCGGAGCTCGATGCGCAGCGAGTCGAAGAATCCGTGCAGCGCGTGCTTGCTCGCGGCGTAGCCGCTGCGCGTGGGCACCCCCGTCTTCCCGGTGAGCGACGACACCACCACCAGCCGCCCCCGCCCCCGCCGCAATGCCGGGAGCGCGTACGACGCGCACCACACGCTCCCCAGGTAGTTCACCCGCATGATGCGCTCGTACACCGTGAGGTCGCGCACCGCGTCGACCCGCGCCCACATCCCGATTCCGGCATTCAGGACGAGGCAATCGATCCCGCCGAACGCCGCCACCGCCCGCTCGGCCAGCGCGCGGCAGTCCTCCTCGAGGCCCACGTCGGTGGGAACGACCACCACCTCGGCGCCGAGGGCCCGGCACTCCGCGGCCACCGCGTCGAGCTTCCCCACGTCGCGCGCGGCCAGCACCAGCCGCGGCCGCTCGGGGACGAGCTGGCGCGCCAGTTCCGCGCCGATCCCCAGCGAGGCCCCGGTGATCACGACCACCCTGCCCGTGAACGATGCGTCGGGTTGCATGGCGGTAATGTCACCGGTACAGGCGGCCTCGGCCAGCGGTCGGCACCGACCAGGCCGCGTGGCATCCCCCCTGCCTTCCCTGGCCCCGATGCTCCTTCAACGGACCGACCAGGGCCTCTACTGCCCGCAGGGCGACTTCCACGTGGACCCGTGGGAGCCGGTGCCGCGCGCGGTGGTCACCCACGCCCACTCCGACCACGCGCGGTGGGGGTGCGACAGCTACCTCGCCGCGGCCCCCGGCGAGGAGGTGCTGCGCGCCCGGCTCGGGCCGGGGGCGCGCATCCGCACCGCGGGGTGGGGGGAGCGGGTCACGATCAACGGCGTGACCGTGTCGCTGCACCCCGCGGGACACATCCTCGGCTCGGCGCAGGTCCGCATCGAGCACGCGGGCGAGGTGGCCGTGGTGAGCGGCGACTACAAGCTGGAGCCCGACGCCACCTGCGCACCCTTCGAGCCGGTCCGCTGCAACCTGTTCGTCACCGAGAGCACCTTCGGGCTTCCCATCTACCGGTGGCCCCCGCAGGCGGAGGTGTTCGCGCAGGTGAATGCCTGGTGGCGCGCCAACCAGGAGCTGGGGCGCACGTCCATCGTCACCGCCTGGGCGCTGGGAAAGGCGCAGCGCCTCCTCGCCGGCCTGGATCCGGAGATCGCGCCCATCCTCGCGCATGGCGCCGTGCTGAAGTTCGTGGAGCCCTACCGCCGGGCGGGGGTCGTGATGCCCCGCGTCGAATACGCGGGCGCCGAGCAGGCGAAGGCGTACCGCGGGCAGGCGATGGTGATCGCGCCCCCGGGGGCGATCGAGTCCACCTGGCTGCGGAAGTTCGAGCCCGCCGCCACCGCCTTCGCCTCCGGCTGGATGCAGGTGCGCGGCATCCGCCGTCGGCGCGCCCTCGACGCGGGCTTCGTCCTCTCCGACCACGCCGACTGGGACGACCTGCTCACCGCGGTGCGCGCCACCGAGGCGGAGTGCGTGTGGGTGACGCACGGGTACACCGGCCCCGTGGTGCGCTGGCTGCGCGAGCAGGGGCTCGAGGCGACGGCCGTGGCCACGCACTGGGAGGGCGACGACGACGCCGAGGGCGGGGACGAGGGGGCGGTGACGTCCTGATGCGCCGCTTCACCGCGCTCTTCGACGCGATCGACGGCACCACCCGCACGGGGGACAAGGTGGCCGCGCTCGTCGCGTACTTCCGCGAGGCGCCCGCCGCCGACGCGGCGTGGGCGCTCTGGTTCCTCTCCGGCCATCGGGTGAAGCGGGCCGTCCCCACCGCGCGCCTTCGCGAGTGGACCGCGGAGGAGAGCGGACTCCCCGCCTGGCTGGTGGAGGAGTCGTATCACGAGGTGGGCGACCTCGCCGAGACCGCGGCGCTCCTGGTGCGGGCCGACGGGAGCGACGAGGACATCCCCTTCGAACGGCTGGTGGAGGAGCGGGTGCTCACCCTGCCCACGGTGGGCGATGAGGAGCGCCGTGCGATCGTGACCGGCACCTGGCAGCTGCTCGACGCGCGCGAACGGCTCGTGTACAACAAGCTCGTGACGGGCGGGTTCCGCGTGGGTGTCGCCGCCCTCCTCGTGCAGCGGGCGGTGGGTGAGGTCGCGGGGCTGCCGCCCTCCACCATCGCGCATCGCCTCATGGGCGATTGGGCGCCGACGCCGGACGGGTGGGCGCGCCTCGTCGCCCCCGACGACACGGCCGACGACCCGAGCCGCCCCTATCCCTTCATGCTCGCGCATCCGCTGGAGCACGAGCTCCCGGCGCTCGGCGCGCCGGGTGAGTGGCAGGTGGAGTGGAAGTGGGACGGGATCCGCGCGCAGCTCATCCGGCGGGCGGGACGCGTGGTGCTCTGGTCGCGCGGTGAGGAGTCGATCGCCGAGCGCTTCCCCGAGATCGCGGTCGCGGCGCAGTCGCTCCCCGACGGCACGGTCCTCGACGGCGAGGTGCTCGCCTGGCGCGGCGACCGTCCGCTCCCCTTCGCGAAGCTGCAACGCCGCATCGGCCGCATCGCGATCACCGCGAAGGTGCTCGCCGACGCCCCGGCGGTGTTCCTCGCGTACGACCTGCTCGAGGAGGCGGGGGCCGACCGGCGCGACGACCCGCTCGCCGAGCGGCGCGCGCGGCTCGAGGCGCTCCTCGGCGGCGGCCGCGCCACCCTCCGGCTCTCCCCGCTCGTGGCCCACGACGACTGGGAGGCGCTCCCCATCCTCATGGAGGAATCGCGCGATCGGGGAGTGGAAGGGTTCATGCTCAAGCGGCGCGACTCGCCCTACCGCGCGGGGCGGCGCAAGGGAGACTGGTGGAAGTGGAAGGTGGATCCCTTCCACGTGGACGCCGTCCTCCTGTACGCGCAGCCTGGGCACGGACGCCGCGCGTCGCTCTTCACCGACTACACCTTCGGCGTGTGGCACGAGGGGGCGCTCGTGCCCATCGCCAAGGCGTACTCGGGACTCACCGACGCCGAGATCCGCGAGGTGGACGCCTTCGTGCGCCGCCGCACCACGGAGCGCTTCGGTCCCGTGCGCGCCGTGCAGCCCGAGCTGGTGTTCGAGCTGGCCTTCGAGGGAATCCAGGCGTCGCCGCGGCACAAGGCGGGGATCGCGCTGCGCTTCCCGCGCATGGCGCGCTGGCGCAGGGACAAGCCCGCGTCCGAGGCCGACACGCTCGAGGCGCTGCGGTCGCTCCTCGCCACGGAGAAGGCGCGTGGCTGACGCCCCGCCATTCGAGCGGGCGCGCGACTGGTTCGCCACGCGCGGTTGGCAGCCCTTCGCATGGCAGGAGGCGACCTGGCGCGCCTTCCTCGGCGGCGAGAGTGGGCTGGTGCACGCACCGACCGGCACCGGGAAGACCCTCGCCGTCTGGATCGGCCCCCTGCTCGATGCGATCGCCGCGCCGCCGGCGACGCCCGGCCTCCGCGTGCTGTGGCTGACCCCCCTGCGCGCCCTCGCCACCGACACCGTGACGTCGCTGCGCGACGCGTCGGAGGGACTCGGCGTGGACTGGCGCATCGAGGCGCGCACCGGCGACAGCTCGCAGTCGCTGCGCGCGAAGCAGCGGCGGCAGCTTCCGCAGGCGCTCGTCACGACGCCGGAGTCGCTTTCCCTGCTCCTCTCCTACGACGACGCCAGCGACCGCCTGCGCGGGCTCTCGTGCGTGGTCGTGGACGAGTGGCACGAGCTGCTCGGCACCAAGCGCGGGGTGCAGGTGGAGCTCGCGCTGGCCCGCCTGCGCGCCTGGAACCCCGCGATGCGCACCTGGGGGCTCTCCGCCACCCTCGGCAACGTGGAGCAGGCCGCCGAGGTACTGCTCGGCGCGGGGCGGCGCGACGCGCGGCTGGTGAGCGGCGACGACCACAAGGCGGTCGTCGTGGAGACCGTGCTCCCCGAGTCGGTGCAGCGATTCCCCTGGGCGGGGCACCTGGGGCTCGCGTCGCTCCCGCGCGTGGTGGAGGCGATCGCACGGCGGCGCACCACCCTCCTCTTCACCAACACCCGCTCGCAGGCGGAACAGTGGTTCCAGGCGATCACCCTCACCCGCCCCGACTGGGAGGGGGAGGTGGCGCTGCACCACGGCTCGCTCGACCGCGCCCTGCGCGGCGAGGTGGAGGAGGGGCTGCGCGCGGGACGGTGGCGCTGCGTGGTGTGCACCTCGTCGCTCGACCTCGGGGTGGACTTCGCGCCGGTGGAGCAGGTGGTGCAGGTGGGAAGCCCCAAGGGGGTGGCCCGCCTGCTCCAGCGCGCGGGGCGGAGCGGCCACCAGCCGGGGGGCGAGAGCCGCGTGCTCTGCGCGCCCACGCATGCGCTCGAGCTGGTGGAGTATGCCGCCGCGCGTCGCGCCATCGCCCGCCGCGCCCTCGAGGGTCGGCGCCCGGTGGAACGTCCTCTCGACGTGCTCGTGCAGCACCTGCTCACCATCGCCGCCGGCGGGGGATTCGAGGAAGGGGCCCTGCGCCGCGAGGTGCAGTCGACGTGGGCCTTCCATCGCCTGGGGGACGCCGAGTGGCGATGGGCCCTGGAGTTCGCCGCGCACGGCGGGCCCGCGCTGGGCGCGTACGAGCAGTACGCGCGGCTCGTGCGCGGCGAGGATGGACGCTGGACGGTCGCGACGCCGCGCGTCGCACGCCTCCATCGCCTCCAGATCGGCACCATCACGAGCGACGGGATGCTCCAGGTGAAGTTCCTGCGCGGCGGCCCGCTGGGGCAGGTCGAGGAAGGCTTCCTCGCGCGGCTCCGGCCGGGCGACGTGTTCGTCTTCGGCGGGCGGCGCCTCCAGCTCTCGCGCATCCACGACATGACCGCGTGGGTGCGCCTCGCCACCAGCGGCACCGCGCAGGTGCCGCGCTGGATGGGCGGCCGCCTCCCCCTCTCCACGCACCTCGCCGCCGCGGTGCGGGAGGAGCTGCA
>DASWVQ010000307.1:0-11002 GCA_036401195.1 Gemmatimonadaceae bacterium | reverse complement strand
ACCGCACGCGTGGGGTCCACCACCGTGCGCAGCAGCGCCCCGAAGGGCATCTCGGTGGGCAGGTCGCCCCCCGCCGCCAGGCAGACGACGCGCGCGAGGGGCTGCTCGGCCGCCGCCATGACCGCGAGGAAGCTGCCCAGCGAATACCCCACGAGCGCGAGCCGCTCGTGGTCCACGCCCGGGTGCGCCGCCAGGTATCGCAGCGAGAGTCCCACCTCGCGCATGGCCAGCCGCCAGCGCTGCACCAGCTCGAACGGGTTGCGCCCGGACATCCCCTCGAGCCCCCCCTCGCGCTCGCCGTGGAGGGGAAGGTCCACCGACAGCGAGCCGACCCCGTGCCGAAGGAGCGCCATCCCCAGTGACTCGGCCATCCGCTCCTTTCGCGACGTATATCCGTGGAGCAGCAGAGCCGCGGGCACAGCGCGCGCACTGGCGGGCAGGAGCAGGATCGCGGGGACCTCGTCCCCATCCACCAGCGTCAGGAGCTGGCGCGTCCCCCCGGGGATCGTTCGGGAGTCTCGCTCGATGGCGGTCGGCACGACGGCAGGGGGCATGCAGCCCGAGGTGGCAAGGGTCGCGCCCCCCGCGTTTATCTTGCGAGCGTGACCAAGTCGCGCTGGCTCATCACGATCCTCTCGTTCGCCGCGGTGATCGCCGTCTCGGCGTACATCATCGTGGGCTGGGCGCGCGGCGGCATGTCGCTCGCCCTTCCGGGACGGGCGCACGCGCTCGCGCTCCTCGTGGTCGCAGTGGAGATCGCCGCGCGGTCACAGAAGCTCTCGTGGAGCGCGAAGGCCCTGGGCGTGCGCCTCCCCTTCTTCGCCGGGGTGCGCACCTCGCTGGGCGGCGACTTCGGTGCCGCCATCACCCCCGCCCGCTCCGGCGCCGAGCCCGCCCGCTTCCTGATCCTCGCCGAGGCGCGGATCCCGGCGGCCAGCGCACTGCTGATCATGTTTTCGGAGCTGTTCCTCGAGGTGCTGTCGCTCGCCTTCGTGGTGGCGGTCGCGGGGATCGCCTTCCGCCACGCAGGACCGGTGCTCGGCGCGCTCGTGGGCGTGGTGGGGGGCTACGCCGCCTTCGTCCTTGGCCTCGGCTTCTTCGCCTTCCTGCTCTCGCGCAACAGCTCCAAGGGGCCGCCGCCGGAGTGGGCGCGCAGCCTGCGGCTGCATGCCGGGCGCTGGCGGGTGGTGCAGCGGTGGCTGCGCCAGGTGCGGCACTCGGTGAACGCGATGCGCGACCTGCACCCGGGGTACGCGATCCTCTCCTTCCTCGCGTCGGTGGTGCACGTGGCGGTGCGCCTGGCCCTGCTGCCGGCGCTCGTGCTCACCAGCGCGCCCGCGACCCCGGTGGCCCCGCTCGCCCTCTGGCCCTTCGCACTGCTGTACGGCGTCGCGGTCGTCCCGGCGCCCGGCGGGGGCGGCGCGGTGGAGGTGGCCTTCAAGGCCGCACTCGGGGACGTGATTCCGCACGAGCTGTTCGGCGCGGCATTGCTCTGGTGGCGCTTCTACACCTTCTACCTGTACATCGTGCTCGGCGCGCTGGTGGCGGGGGCGGTGGTGATGCGCGCGCTGCGGAAGGAGCAGGAGATGGAGGCGGAGCTCGTCGAGGCCGAGTGAGCAGTCAGGGGGGCGGTGCGCCGGCGAGACGGGGTGAAGATGAGGGGGTACCAGCTGTACCTGCTGACCGCTCCTCATCACTCCACGCTCCCGGCTCCGGAGCGTGGGGTCGCGGGTGCCCAGGGAAGGACGAGGCGTTTTCGTCCTTATCGTTGTTTTCTCACCCCCGACGGTCCGGCGCGCGGCGACCGGAACATCCCGGGAACGATCAGGTGGTACAGCTGGTACCCCCTCATCGTCACCCCGTCTTGCCGGCGCAACGGGGGCCGAGTGCGCGCCGGGGCCAGGTCCTTCGCTTCGCCCAGGGTGACTACGAGACGGCCACTTCCTCCGGCGCCGTCATCGAGTCCACGAACTTCTTCATCCCGTTCGGGAAGTAGGCGTTGCGCACGTACTGCGACACCATCCGCTGGGTGTTGAAGAACGACCCGTTGAGCGCGATGGCGTGGCGCATCACCTCCGCGTACGCCATCGGCAGCCCGTAGAAGAGGGGCAGGATCGTCGACTCCAGCTTCACGTACAGGTCGTCGAGGTCCTTGCGCTGGTCCCCCTCGGGGTCGGAGCTGCCGATCGACCAGCCGGTCACCCCCTCCACGTGCCCCTCGATCCACCAGCCGTCGAGCACGGAGAACTGGGGCACGCCGTTGATCGCGGCCTTCATCCCGCTGGTGCCGCTCGCCTCGAGGGGCTTCATGGGATTGTTGAGCCAGAGGTCCACGCCGGGGACGAGCTTCTTCGCGAGCTCCATCTCGTACCCCTCGAGGTAGAGCACCGTCACCTGCCCCTTGAGCCGCTCCGCCGCCTCGTGGATGCGGTGGATCAGTTCCTTCCCCCCCTGGTCGTTGGGGTGCGCCTTGCCGCCGTACACGACCTGCATCGGCCCCACCTGCTTCGCGATGTACGCGAGGCGATCGGGGTCGGTGAAGATCATGTCGGCGCGCTTGTACGGCGTGGCGCGCCGCGCGAAGCCGATGGTGAACACCCCGGGATCGAGCCGCACCCCGCGCCGCCGCTCGATCTCCTCGATGAGGGCGAGCTTGCAGCGGGCGTGCGCGTCGCGGATCTCCTGGAGGGGGATGCCGATCGCGTAGCGCAGGTACAGGTTGTCGCGCCGCCACTCGGGAATCCGCCGGTCGAACAGCTCCGCGAAGGCGGGCGCCGTCCAGGTCACCGCGTGCACCCCGTTCGTGACCGAGTCGATCGGGAAGCTCGGGAACATCCCCTTCGACACGTCGCGGTGGCGCATCGCCACCCCGTTCACGAAGCGCGCGAAGTTGAGGGCCAGGTGCGTCATGTTCAGCATCCCGTCCACGATCCCGCGAGTGTGCTCGAGGATCGCGGTGCGCTCCCCGCCCAGCACGTGTCGCACGAGGTCCATCCAGAACTTGTCGTGCCCCGCGGGAACCGGGGTGTGCGTGGTGAACACGCAGCGCTCCTCCACCACGTCCTTGTCGGCCTCGGTCGCCTCGGCCGGGTTGCGGCCGGCGAGCTGCTGCTCGAACAGGTGCAGGGTGAGGAGCGCCGAGTGCCCCTCGTTCAGGTGGTAGGTGATCTCGTCGTCGGGGCGGAGCTTCTGCACCAGCTTGGCGCCCCCGATGCCGAGGATCACCTCCTGGCAGAGTCGGTAGCGCTCGTCGCCGCCGTACAGCGAGTCGGTGAGGCCGCGGTCCTGCTCGGCGTTGTCGGCAAGCGAGGTATCGAGGAGGTACACCGGGACCTCGCCCCCGGAGACCCCGCGGATCCGGTAGGCCCAGGCGCGCACCTTCACCTCGCGTCCCTCGAGCTCCACCGACACGTCCAGGTCGGTGCTCTCCAGCCGATCCTCGGGGGTCCATTGCCAGGGGGCTTCCTGCTGGTGCCCCTCCGCGTCGATGCGCTGCTCGAAGTAGCCCTTCCGGTACAGCAGGGTCACCGCCACGACCGGCAGCTCGAGATCAGCCGCCGAGCGGAGGGTGTCGCCGGCGAGCACGCCGAGTCCGCCACTGTACGTGGGGATCGCCTGTTCGAGGGCGATCTCCATGGAGAAGTAGGCGATGGTGGTAGTGGACATCGGCCGTCGAGTTCCGAAAGAAGTGAACCCCGGGAGCCCCGAGGAAATCATGCCAGCAGGACAGCAACCGGAAGGTCGCTCAGTACGGCACCGACCTCCAGCGCTTGCGCGGGGGCAATTTCCTCCCCCGTGATGGCGGAACGCCAGCGAGCCGCGGCGAGCTCCGCCGGGAGAGGGAGCGTGACGCCTTCCCAGGCCGCACCGGTGATACCCCCCTGATGGTCGAGCAGCGCCAGCGGGCACCGCGGGACCACCACCAGCGCGGCCCGTTCCCCCCGTCGCCGCAGGAAGCCGAAGAGGTGCCCGGCCCGAAGCCCGGCGGGCTCCACCGGCTCGTAGCTCCCCTCACGGAACAGCTCCGGCTCGTCGCGACGGGCGTGCAGGAGCTGCCTGAGGAGCATCAGCTTCAGGCGGGGATTCGCCAGCTCGGCCACGAGCTCCCGCACCGCGCCCACCGGGTCGCGCGCCATGCCGCGCTCCACCTCCGCGAGGAAGGCGATGCGGTGCTCGTAGTTCACCGGGCGGCGATTGTCGGGGTCCACCAGCGTGTGCCCCAGCAGTTCGTCGCCCTGGTAGGTATCGGGCGTGCCTGGCGCGGTGACGTGCACGGTGACCCGCGCGAGATCGTTCACCAGCCCGGCGGGGGCCACGCGCGCCACGAGGCGCGCCATGTCCTCGAGGAACTCACGGCTGGTGGCCGGGTCGAGCAGCGCGTGCAGGAATCGCACGACGCCCTGCTCGTACCCAGCATCCGGATCCGTCCACGAGGTGTGCACCTTCGCCTCGCGGACCGCCTTCATGAGGTACTCCTCGAGCCGGGCACGCACCCCATCGAACCATCGCGCTTCGGGAAGCTCCCCGCGCCGCCCGGCGGGCCAGAGCCCGAGCAGCGTCTGGTACAGCAGGTACTCGGTGTTCGTGTCGGGAACGAGCATGCCGCCGGGAGCGGCCGTGGCGCGAAGGCCGCGGTTGAGCCGCCGCCAGCGCTGCACGTGCAGCGCCCACTCCGCGGGGATCTCGCTCAGCACGTCGAGCCGCGCGCGCAGGTCGGCGCTGCGCTTCGTGTCGTGCGTGTTGGTGGCCAGCAGCGACCGCGGCCAGTGCGACGCGCGATGCGCGTTCGCCTCGTGGAGGTCCCGCGCCGCGTGGTGCAGCGACCGATCCGGCTCGCCACCCACCTCGTTGCGTGAGGCGAGGGGGAAGTAGATGTACAGCGCGGTGTCCTCCACCCCCTTCGCGGTGGCGGGACCGCTCACCTGCTGCAAGGTGTCGATGAACGCCTTGCGGGGACGGTCGTGCGCGTCGAAGGGGGTGAGGAAGAGCTCCGCGATGCGCGCCACCACCGCGTGCTCCCCGGGGGTGGCGCGCTCCTGCGCGGTGACCACCGCCCGCTCCAGCACCGCGCGATCGTCGGCCGAGGGGAGCGCGGCGCGGCCGTCCAGGTAGGTGCGGTACACGGGAAGGGCGGCGATGAACTGCACGATCCCCGCCTGGAGGGTGCGCAGGTCGTGCGACGCCCCCCGGGGGAGCGCCCCCGCGAGCAGGCGGGCCAGCCGCTGCATGTCGGCGCGCAGCGGCCCGCGCAGCACCTTGAGCTTCCCCTCGCGCGCGACCTCGGCGAAGGAGTGCTCCCGCTCGCGGCCCGGGCCTCCCAGCCGCAGCATGCGACGGTAGCCCTCCTCGATCGCCACCGCCCCCTCCCGGTCGATGAAGAGCGCCTCGAGGTCGTTGAGGAACTCGTAGCCGGTCGTCCCCTGCACCGGCCACTCGCGGCGCAGCGCCTCACCGGGAGACAGGATCTTTTCCACGAAGATCGGGAACTCCTCCACGCCGTGCGCATCGCGCGGGCGCAACTGCTCGCAGTCCTCCCGCAACCGCTGGAGGTACCCGAGCGGGTCGCGGAGCCCGTCCACGTGGTCGATGCGCAGCCCCTGCACGAGGCCCTCGCCCACCCACTGGAGGATGCGCGCGTGCGTGGCCGCGTACACCGCCGGGTCGCCCACGCGCACCGCCGCCAGCTCGTTCACGTCGAAGAAGCGGCGGTAGTTGATGTCCTGCGGGGCGCAGCGCCAGTGCAGGAGGCGGTAGTGCTGCGCGTCGAGCAGCGCGCGCAGGCGGCGCGCGCCCTCCTCCCCGGCGGCCCACGCCTCCGCCGCCGGCCAGGCGGCGGGATCGAGCGCCGCCACTTCCAGCTCTTCGGGCAGCGTGCGCGGATCGAGGGGCCACGAGTGGTCGTAGTAGCGGAGGCGCACCTCGCCATCGCGCACCAGCAGCCCCAGCTCCCCCTTCTCCAGCACCTCGTCCAGCGCCCCGCCGAGCACGGGGAGCACCACCTTGCCGCGGAACTTCGGGTGCGCGTCCCAGTCCACGTCGAACCAGGGGGCGTACTGCGCGTCGCGCCCGTGGCGGAGCATGTCCTCCCAGTAGGGATTCGACTCGCCGATCCCCATGTGGTTGGGGACGATGTCGAGGATGAGCCCCATCCCGCGCACGCGCAGCTCCGCGGCGAGGGCGCGCAGCTCCTCCTCGCTCCCGATCTCCGGGTTGATCGCGGCGGGGTCCACCACGTCGTAGCCATGCTGGCTCCCCGGGCGCGCCCGGAGCAGCGGCGAGCTGTAGACGTGCGAGATCCCGAGCGCATCCAGGTAGGGGAGGATCTCGCGCGTCTTCGCCAGCGGGTGGCCGGCGTGGTGCTGGATGCGGTACGTCGACGTGAGCGTCATCGGCCCCCCGCGGCACCGTGTGGCGAGGGCGCGGCGCCGCGCAGCGCGCGCAGGCGCGTGCCGAGGGCCTCGCGGAACTCGTCACCCGCCGCGAGCTGCTCGAGGGTGCAGCGCATCCGCCGCTGCCACGAGGGGAACTGGTCCGGGCCGGTGCCCGGGAGGTTCACCGGCTCCGACTCCCCGGCGATGTCGTCGAGCGACACGCCCACCAGCACCGCCGCGGAGCCGGCGAGGAAGTCGTGCACGGCGCCGCGATACGACGCGCCCGGATATCCCGCCGGCGCGATCCCCTCGCTGGCGAGCGCGCGTTGGAGCTCCTCGCGATCCACCTCGCGCTCGCGCCGCGCCTGGGCCGCCCCCTCGGGAGGGACGAGTCCGTGCGCGATGCGGAGTTTCACGTCGCGGCCGCGCCACCATCCCTCGAGCGGTGCCATGTCGTGCGTGTTCGCGGTGGCGAGTGCCTGCGGCTCCCACGCCCCGGGCGCGGTGAAGCGCCCCCCCGGGCCGCGCTCGAAGAGCATCACCTTCGACGAGAGCACCCCCCACGCCCGCAGCGTCCCCGGCACCTCCGGCGGGACGGTGCCGAGGTCCTCACCCACCACGATCGCACGGTGCCGCACGCTCTCCAGGGCGAGGATGCCGAGCAGGTCCTGCGTGGGGAACTGGAGGTAGGCGCCCTGCGCTCCGCTGAGCCCCTGCGGGATCCAGAAGAGGCGGAAGAGCCCGAGCACGTGATCGATGCGCAGCGCCCCCGCATGGCGGAACCCCGCGCGCAGGAGTGAGATCCAGTAGCGGTAGCGATCGCGCGCGAGCCGGCGCGGGTTGATCGGCGGCAGCCCCCAGTCCTGGCCCACCGCGGAGTAGGGATCGGGAGGCGCGCCCACGTTCACCCCGGGCACGAACAGCGCCGGGTCGCTCCACACGTCGGCGCTCATCGCCGCGGTGCCGATCGCGAGGTCCTGGTAGATCCCGATCGCCAGCCCCGCCTCGCGCCCGCGCGCCGCCGCCTCCTCGAGCTGCTCGTCGAGCATCCACTGCATCCAGCGATGGAACTCCACCTCGTCGGCATGGGCCGCCCGGAAGGCATGCACCGTGTCGCTCCCCGAGTCGGAGAAGCCGTCGGGCCACGCACTCCAGTCGCTCCCGAACCGTTCCGCCAGCGCCATGAAGGTGGCGAAGCGGCCCAGCGCCGGCTCCCGGCGCTCGCCCCAGGCGGCGAACCGCTGGCGGCGGTCCGGGGACGCTCGCTCCACGAAGGCGTCGAAGGCGGCGCGGAGCACGGGACGCTTGAGCGCCATCACCGCCTCGTACTGCACCATCCCGGCGTCGCGCACCGCGTCGAGGTCGCGCTGGAAGCCGGGCGACGCGAGCAGCGCGCCGTCCGTCAGGCTCTCGCGCACCTCGGGGATGCGCCGCGGGTCCAGGTAGAGCGGATTGCGGAAGAGGCGGCTCACCGGCGAGTACGGCGAGATCGCGCCCCCGCGGTTGTGCAGCGCGTGCAGCGGGTTCACGCCCACGAACGCGGCGCCCAGCGAGCCCGCCCACTCCGCGAGCGTGGCGAGGTCGGTGAAGTCGCCCACCCCCCAGTCGCGCGCGCTGCGCACCGTGTAGAGGTTCGCCACCAGGCCGAAGCCGCGCCCGCCCTCGCCCAGCAGCTCCGCCGGGTCGGTGCAGCGATCGGGGACGACGATCAGCGACTGTTCCGAGGTGACCGGCCCCTCGCTCCCTCCCGTGATCGACACCCGGAGCTGGTGGTAGCCGAGGGGGGGATGGTGCGGGAGGGGGAGGTGCAGGTGATACCCGGCGCCACGCGATGCCTCCCCCGCGGCGCGATGCACCTCGCCCCCCTCGAGCGCGAGCTCGAGCTCCCAGTGGATCGCGCCCCCCGCGGCCTCCGGCAGGCGCACCTCGGCGATCGCCGCCTCGGGCGCCGAGCGCTTCACCACCCGCACCGCGGCGAGCCCCGCGCGACGTTCCGCCGCGCGCAACGCCTCCAGCGACGCCGCCGCCTCGCGCTCGGTCGACGCGGGATGCCCGAGCGCCGCGGCGAGCCGTGCGCGCGTGTCGTCCCCGCATTCGTTCCACTCCCCGGCCTGGCCGTGATACCCGGGGGCGATCCCGAGGGCGTCGGCCAGCGCCCGCAGCGCTGGTCGCGCGCTCATTCCCGTGCCCAGCGAGCGGCGTGCTCGGCGCGCGCGAGGACGAGCATCGACAGCGGGGGGAGGGTGAGCGTCATCGACTGCGGATAGCCGTGGAAGGGCGCCGGCTCGGAGTCCACCCGCCCCTTCGTGGAATACCCGCTCCCCCCCCACATCGCCGCGTCGGAGTTGAGCAGCTCCACGTACGTGCCGATCGACGGCGCGCCGATCCGGTAGTTCTCGCGCGGCACCGGGGTGAGGTTCATCACCACCACCACGTCGTCGAGGCCGTCCCAGCGCACGAAGGAGAGCACCGAGTTCTCCCGGTCCGACACGTCGATCCAGCCGAACCCCTCCCACGAGGGATCGTTGCGCCACATCGGGGGGCAGTGCTGGTACAGCGCGCCGAGCTGCGCCACGTACCGCTCGAAGCCGGCGCGCGACGGGTCGTCGAGCAGGTGCCAGTCGAGCGAGCTGTCGTGGTTCCACTCCGTCCAGGGCGCGAGCTCGGTGCCCATGAACAGCAGCGACTTCCCCGGGCGCGCCACCTGGTAGCCGAGCAGGACGCGCAGGTTGGCGAGCTTCTGCCACTCGTCGCCCGGCATCTTGGTGAGCAGCGACCCCTTCAGGTGCACCACCTCGTCGTGCGACAGCGGCATCACGAAGCGCTCGCTGTACTCGTAGATCATGGCGAAGGTGAGCGTGTCCTGGTGGTGCCGCCGGTACAGCGGGTCCTTCGAGAAGTAGAGCAGGGTGTCGTGCATCCACCCCATGTTCCACTTGAAGGTGAACCCCAGCCCCCCCTCGCGCACCGGCGTGGTGACCCCGGGCCAGGCGGTGGACTCCTCCGCCACGGTGATGCACCCCGGGGCGTCCTCGCGGATCGCCTCGTTGAACTGCCGCAGGAAGTCGATCGCATCGAGGTTCTCGCGTCCCCCCAGCCGGTTGCGGAGCCACTGCCCCGGCTCGCGGCTGTAGTCCAGGTAGAGCATCGACGCCACCGCGTCCACGCGCAGCCCGTCGATGTGGAATTCGTGCAGCCAGTAGAGGGCGTTCGCCACGAGGAAGTTGCGGACCTCGTTGCGCCCGTAGTTGAAGATCAGCGTTCCCCAGTCCGGGTGCTCGCCGAGGCGCGGGTCCTCGTGCTCGAAGAGCGCGGTGCCGTCGAAGCGGCGCAGGGCGTAGTCGTCCTTCGGGAAGTGCGCCGGCACCCAGTCCAGGAGCACGCCGATCCCCTGCTGGTGAAGGGTGTCCACCAGGTAGCGGAAGTCGTCGGGGGCGCCGTAGCGCGACGTGGGGGCGTAGTACCCGCTCACCTGGTACCCCCACGATCCATAGAAGGGATGCTCCATCACCGGGAGCAGCTCCACGTGCGTGAAGCCGAGCTTTTTCGCGTGCGCGGCCAGCTTCGGTGCGATCTCGCGGTAGCTGAGCGGCCGGTTCCCCTCCTCGGGGCAGCGCATCCAGCTTCCCAGGTGCACCTCGTACACGTGCATCGGCTCGCGCGGCCAGTCGCGGCGGGGGCGCTCTTCCATCCACGCGTCATCGTGCCAGCGATAGCCATCCTCGGGCTCGACGATCGCGGCCGTGCCGGGCGCCTGCTGCATCTTGAAGGCGAAGGGATCGATCTTCTCACGCAGCATCCCCTCGCGGGTGACGATCTCGAACTTGTACAGCGCGCCGGGGCGGAGCTCGGGGATGAAGATCTCCCACACCCCCGAGCCCCCCATCATGCGCATGGGGTAGATCCGGCCGTCCCACCCGCAGAAGTCGCCGATCACGCTCACCCGCTGCGCGTTGGGAGCCCACACGGCGAAGGCGGTGCCCTCCACGCCGTCGTGCACGCGGTGATGCGCGCCCAGCTTCTCCCAGAGCCGCCGGTGCGTCCCCTCGTTGAAGAGGTGCAGGTCCACGTCGCCCAGGGTGGGCATGAAGCGGTACGCGTCGTCGCGCTCCCAGCAGCTGCCATCCGCGAACCAGAAGCGGAGCCGGTAGGGGAGGGGGACGCGGGCGCCGGGGAGGAACACCGAGAAGAGGGAATGGCCGTCGTTGTCCATCGCCACCGGCTCGCGTCCCTCGATCACGACCTCGGCGCGCACCGCGTCGGGCTGCCGGGCGCGCACCACCACGCCGTCGGTGCCCTGCACCGCCGCGGGATGCGCGCCGAGGACCCCGTGTGGCCCGGCGTGGCGGCCGGCGAGGAGGCGGTCGCGATCGTGGTCGGGCATCGGGGGCGCGGTGCCACGGTCGTTGGCGGGCACCGGGGACACAGTGTCACCCGCGTCGGTCGTCACCCCGACCGGCATCGAGACGCCGGCGCCGGACTTCCGCTTCGGCGTGCGCTTCGCCGCCACCGCGGGCTCCGTCTTCGCCGCGGGCTTCGGTGAGGGGCTCTTCGTCCCCCGCTTCGCCGCCGGCTTCGCTCCAGGCTTCGCGGGCGCCTTCGGGGTGGACTTCGGTCCGGGCGTGTTCTCG
>DASWVQ010000306.1:0-16013 GCA_036401195.1 Gemmatimonadaceae bacterium | reverse complement strand
CCCTCGCGGCCGAGGGGGTGCGCAACAGCGGCTGGGGCGATCGCGGCGACGCGCCCTTCACGCCACTGGCGGGCCCGCGGGCGGGCGGCGACGATGGCCGCGCTGCGCGCGACCTCCCCGCCGAGGACGTGGGCCGCCTGGTGGACGCGCTCGCGGTGAGCGATCCCTGCGTGCGCGAGATCGCCGTGCGGGTGCTCGCCCTCCAGCGCGACGAACGGATCGCGGCGCCGCTGGTCGCGCGGCTCGGGGCGCAGGATCCGGCCACGCGCTCGGTCGCGGCGCTCGGCCTGGGCCTCGCCGGGGTGGACAGCGCGGTGGCCCCGCTCATCGCCGCCCTGCGCGACGATGCGGTCGCGGTGCGCGGGAACGCCGCGTGGGCGCTCGGCCGCATCGAGAACGGGCGCGCCCTCGCGCCGCTCCTCGCCCTCGTGCGCGACGGCGACGCGACCGTGCGCGAGGCGGTGGTGGGGGCGATCGGGCGGATCGACTCGGCGCGGAGCACCGCCGTGCTCCTGGAGGTGCTGGCGAAGGACGAGTCGCCGCGGGTGCGCCGCGTCGCCGCCTGGTCGCTGGGCGAATCGGAGGCGCGCGAGGCCGTGGGCGGGCTCTCGGCCGCGCTGCGCAGCGATCGCGATGCCGGGGTGCGCGAGATGGCCGCATGGGCGCTCGGCGAGATCGAGGACCGGGGAAGCACCACCGCCCTCGTCGCGGCGCTGAAAGGGGATGCCGACGAGAAGGTGCGCGAAACGGCCGCCTG
The DNA here is from genome assembly GCA_036401195.1 of Gemmatimonadaceae bacterium. Classification (GTDB taxonomy): domain Bacteria; phylum Gemmatimonadota; class Gemmatimonadetes; order Gemmatimonadales; family Gemmatimonadaceae; genus JACDHQ01. The sequence continues at coordinate 15,256 of DASWVQ010000306.1, read as the reverse complement.
GGCCCTGGGGCAGGTCGAGGACCGGTCGTCGCTCGCCGCGCTCGGGGAGGCGGTGGCCGGTGACGCCTCCGCCCGCGTGCGCCGCACCGCCGCCTGGGCGATCGGGCAGGTGGGCGACGACGACGCCAGCGCCCCCCCCGGGCTGCTGCGCGCCCTCGGCGATTCCAGCGTGGAGGCACGGTTGATGGGCGCATGGGCGCTGGGGCAGCTGCGCGACGCGGCTGCGGTACCGGCGCTGCGACAGGCGCTCCCCCGGGAACGGGACGAGCGGGTGCGCCGGGCGATGGTTCGCGCGCTGCTCAAGTCGGGCGAGCGCTCCGAGGGGGCGATGCGCGAGCTGCTCGAGTCGAAGGACCCGCAGGTCCGCGAGGCCGCGGTGATGGGGCTCGCGGGGCGGAGCCGGCCCGATCCCTGGCCGATGCCCATGCCCCGCCCGCGTCCCTTCCCCTGATCCCAACCATCGGCCCCTGTTCCGTGTCCAACCCCTGGTCCCCTCCCAGCGGAGCGTTCATGCGCTTTCCGGTCCTCCTCCCCGTCCTCTCCCTCGCCTTCTTCGCGAGGGAGGTGGCCGCCCAGTCGCCCGCGCCGTCGCCCGCGCCGTCGCTCACGCCGGCGGCACAGGCGCGACAGGCCACCGCGGTGCGCGCCGACACCCCGCCCACCATCGACGGCCGCGAGGACGACGCGGTGTGGCGCTCGATGCAGCCCACGTCGGACTTCCTCGAGTTCGCTCCCCACGAGGGGAAGGACCCGCGCTTCCGGACCGAGTTCAAGGCCGCCTACGACGACCGCAACCTGTACGTGTTCGTGCGCGCCTTCGATCCGCATCCCGACAGCATCATGACCGCGCTCACCCGGCGCGACGTGCGCGGCGCGTCGGACCAGCTCAAGGTGATGATCGACTCCTATCACGATCGCCGCTCCGGCTTCGAGTTCGCGGTGAACCCGGTGGGGGTGAAGCGCGACTACGCGATGTACAACGATCGCGAGGAGGACCAGTCGTGGGACGGGGTGTGGGACGCGGGGACGCGCGTGGACTCCGCGGGGTGGACCGCGGAGTTCCGCATCCCCCTCTCGCAGCTCCGCTACAACACGAAGCCGGAGCACACCTTCGGCTTCGCCATCTGGCGCGACCTGGAACGCTACAAGGAGCGCATGAGCTGGCCCCTGTACCGGCAGACGGTGCTGGGGATCTCCTCGCAGCTCGGGGAGCTCACCGGGATCCGCGACATCGCCCCCTTCCGCCGGCGCGAGTTCGTGCCCTTCGTGGTGGCGAAGAACGCGTCGCAGCAGGCGGTGGGCGCGCCCGCGGGGGTGGACCGGTGGCGGCGGGACCAGCAGCTCTCGGCGGGGGCCGACCTCAAGCTCGGGATCACCCCCAACTTCACCCTCGACGCGACGGTGAACCCGGACTTCGGGCAGGTGGAGGCCGATCCCTCGGTGCTCAACCTCTCGGCGTTCGAGCAGTTCTTCCAGGAGCGGCGCCCCTTCTTCGTGGAAGGCTCGGGGCTGTACAGCTTCAGCCAGAACAGCACGCAGGTGAACCGCAGCAGCGAGAACCTCTTCTACTCGCGGCGCATCGGCCGCGCGCCGCAGCTGCTCGGCCTCTACGGCGACGAGGCGTCGTCCACCGTCACGCCGATCATCGGGGCGGCGAAGCTCACCGGCCGGCTCTCCAGCGGGATGAGCATCGGCGTGGTGGAGGCGGTGACCGGGCGCGAGACGGGCCCGGACGACCGGACCATGGAGCCGTGGACGAGCTACACCGTGCTCCGCGGCCAGCAGGAGATGCGCGGGGGGCAGTCCACCCTGGGCTTCATCGGCACGGCGGTCAACCGCAGCCTCGACGCGTGGTCGGCGCCATACCTGCGTCGCGAGGCCTACGTCGCCGGCGGCGACCTGCGTCACCGCTGGGGGAGGCAGCGCTACGAGGTGAACGCGAAGCTCACGGCGAGCCTCGTGCGCGGGTCCGCGGCGAGCATCCTCGGCACGCAGCTGAGCCCCGTGCACCTGTACCAGCGCCCCGACGACGACCTCGCGCTCGATCCCATGCGGACCGCGCTCCAGGGCGACGCGCAGGAGGTGAGCCTCGCCAAGTGGGGGGGGGCCCTCATGCACTGGCTCACCAGCTACGAGCGGCAGTCGGCGGGGTACGAGGTGAACGACCTCGGCTACCTGCGGCGCGCGAACCAGCAGAAGTGGAAGAACTGGGTGGGCTTCAGCTTCCAGAAGCCCACGCGCGTGTACCGCCGCGCCGAGGCGAACTTCAACTTCCAGCAGTACTGGACCGCCGACGGGCTGCGCACCGACCGGAACCTGAACGCCAACGGCTCGGTGAACCTCGCCAGCAACCACTGGCTCTACTACGGCGCCACGCTCGGCCAGCTCGCCGGGAGCTACTGCGACAACTGCGCACGCGGCGGCCCGGCGATGCGCAGCTCCCCGTCGTTCAGCTGGAACGTGGGGTGGCAGGGCGACGACCGGCGGCGCATCTGGCCGACGGTGTTCTACGGCTACGGGGTGGGGGAGGACGGGAAGTCCACGAACAGGAGCCTCGATCCCGAGGTGGAGTTCCGGCTGCTGCCGCAGCTCCAGATGACCGTGGGGGCGAGCTGGAACCGCAACGAGGACGACGTGCAGTGGCTGGGCAACCTCACCGAGGGTGGGGTGACGCACTACGCCTTCGCGCACCTGTCGCAGGACACCCGCTCGGCGAGCGTGCGCGTGAGCTACGCGATGACGCCCACGCTCACCTTCCAGCTGTATGCCCAGCCCTTCGTGAGCCGCGGGCAGTTCAGCGACTTCCGGGAGCTGAGCGCCACGCCGCGCGCCGAGCGCTACGCGGACCGGTTCACCCCCTTCAGCCCGCGGGAGGAGATGCTGGCCGGCTTCGACGTGATGGAGCTGCGCTCGAACAGCGTGCTCCGCTGGGAGTTCCGCCCCGGCTCCACGATGTTCGTCGTGTGGACCCACGGGCGCGAAGGCGGGGACCGCTTCCGCGACCGCCCATGGCGCGACGAGTACAACGACCTCTTCGCCCTGCACCCGGCGAACACCTTCCTGGTGAAGGTGGCGTACTGGCTCAACTGACGTCGCGGTCGTCCTGAGCGAAGCGAAGGATCCGGCCCGGGTGCGCCGGGGCCTTGCCGTCATCCTGAGCGAAGCGAAGGATCCGGCCCGGGTGCGCCGGGGCCAGATCCTTCGCTCCGCTCAGGATGACGGAGGGGGGGCGGTTGATTGGTACGGGCGCCGGCCGTAGATTCAGGGCATGCACACGACCCCGCGCATCACCTCGCGTCGCTGGTGGTGGCCCTCGACCTGAGCGGCCGCCTGTTCGTCGTGTCATTCATCGGCGGGTCGCTCCGGCATCGGGCGACCCGCCGCTTCTTTCCGGCCGCATGGAAGCGGCCCGGCGCGCTGACCGGATCCGGAGTGGCTCCCACCCACCCAACGGATCCCGCATGTCCACCGAGACCCTCGGCGCCCCGCGCGCCACCGTCACGAGCCCGCCGTCTCCGCGCGAGGTGATCCTCACCGGCGACCGCCCCACCGGCCCCCTGCACCTGGGGCACTACGTGGGCTCGCTCCGCTCGCGCGTCGCCCTCCAGCACGCGCACGACCAGACCATCCTCGTCGCCGACCTCCAGGCGCTCACCGACAACGCCGGCCGCCCTGCGCACGTCCGCGACCAGGTGCGCGAAGTCGTCCTCGACTACCTCGCCGCCGGGATCGACCCCGGGGTGACCACGATCGCCCTCCAGTCGGCGATCCCGGAGCTCGCCGAGCTCACGATGCTGTACCTGAACCTCGTCACGGTGGCGCGGCTGGAGCGGAATCCCACGGTGCGCGCGGAGATCGCGCTGCGCGGCTTCCAGCGCGACCTCCCGGCGGGCTTCCTCACCTACCCGGTGAGCCAGGCGGCCGACATCACCATGATCCGGGCGACGCTGGTGCCGGTGGGCGAGGACCAGCTCCCGATGATCGAGCAGGCGAACGAGATCGTGCGCCGGCTCGCCCACCTGGCGGGCGCCCCGGTGCTCCCGGAGTGCCGCGCCCTCCTCTCGACCACCCCGCGCCTTCCCGGGGTGGACGGGCGCAAGGCGAGCAAGTCGCTGGGGAACGCCATCCCCCTCGCCGCCACCCCGGACGAGATCCGCGCGGCCGTCCGCGCGATGTACACCGACCCCGGCCACCTGCGCGCGAGCGATCCCGGGCAGGTGGACGGCAACGTCGTCTTCGCCTACCTCGACGCCTTCGATCCCGACCCCGACGGGGTCGCGGCGTTGAAGGCGCAGTACCGCCGCGGGGGACTTGGCGACGTGGTGCTGAAGCGCCGCCTCGACGCGATCCTTCAGGAGCTCATCGCGCCGATTCGCGCGCGCCGCGCGGAGCTGGCCCGCGACCCCGCCCACGCCTTCCACCTCCTCGCCGAGGGCACCGCGCGGGCGCGCGCCGAGGCGCGCCGTACCCTGTCGCTCGTGCGCGCGGTGTTCGCCCTCGACCCGGTGTAGCGTGTCGCGCCGGCCGCCTCGTGCACCCGCTACGGCGCGGCGAGGAAGCCGGCCGGCGCGTCGACGGGAGCGCTCAGCGTCCGGAGGAACGCCGCGATGGCGCGCCGCTGCTGCGTGGAGAGCCGCAGCGGACGCAGCTCGCTGTGCCCCGCGGGTGCCGCGGGTGCCGCGTCGTAGTGCGCGATCACCTCGGCGAGCGACGCGAACTGGCCGGCGTGCATGTAGGGCGCCCGGTCCGCGACGCCGCGCAGCGAGGGCGTCTTGTACGCCCGCACCAGCTCCTCCCCCTCGGTGACGGCGAAGCGCAGCTCGCTGCAGTCCTCGGGACGGGCGTCGCTGAAGCGGCTCGTGCACGAGAACTCCCCCGCCACCGCCTGCCGCGCGCCGGTCGCCCGCCCGCTGTCGGCCGGCAGGGACACGCGCGGGAGGGGAACGCCGGTGTTGTGGAAGTGGTTGTCGGTGAGCTGCGCCCCGTTGTGGCAGTTCACGCAGTTCGCCTTCCCGATGAACAGCCGCAGCCCCTCCTGCTCCTCGGCGCTCAGGGCGCTCGCGGCATCGTGCGGGCGACCCGCGAGCTCCGCGTCCACGTAGCGATCGAACCGGGACCGGCCGGGGTTCAGCCGGCGCTCGTAGGCGGCGATCGCCTTTCCCAGGTTCGCGTAGGCGCGGCTGATCGCCTCCTGCCGGTCGGGAGGGATGCGCCGCCACGCGGCGGCGAGGGCGGTGTCGGCCACCGGGCCGGCGCGCTCCGGCAGGTGGTGCAGGTCGGGGAGTGGACCGAAGATCGCCTCGTACTGCCCGCGGTGGTAGCGCGCGATCACGCGGAGCAGGCTCACGCGGTCGCCCCCGTGCTCGAGCGCCGCCTCGAGGGGGCCGAGCGCCTGCGACCACTGGCTGTCGCTGCGCCCGTCCCAGAACATCCACGGGCTGTAGGCGGTCCCCGCCACCGGCATTGTGCGTCGCGCCGTCGTCCCCACGCCCTGCGCGAGGGGGCGCTGGTCCTGGAACTCGTGATCGGGCATGTGGCAGGTGGCGCAGGCCACCTGCCCGTTCGCGCTGAGCCGCGTGTCGAAGAAGAGGCGGTGGCCGAGGCGCGCCGCGCGGTCGTCATCGGCCACGCGGTTCGACGGATCGGCGGGGAGCGGGGGGAGGCTCGAGAGCGAGAGCGAGCGGAGCATCGTGCGCTCCGCCGCGCTCCAGCGCGCCCCCGTGCGGGGCGCGCCCTCGGCGGGCGATACCCTCCGCGCGGCGACGCAGGCGAGGGCGAGCCCCGCGACGCCGGCGGCGATGGTGATGAGGCGCATGGGACGCATGGGCAGGTCTCCGGGTGGAAGGTCAGAGCTGGATGTTGAACACGAGCGAGTCGCGCCCCGCGGCGGCGTCGATGCGGAACTTCACGACCCACCATCCCCCCATGTTGAACTTCATCCCGTCCACGAGGTGCTCGCCCTGGCCGAGGTGGCGCGTCACCTGCGGCCTGGTCGGCAGCCCGTGTCCGTGCTGCGGCATCCCGCCGTCCACGGTGAGCGATGCGCTGTCGACCGGGGTGCCCGTCGCGTCCTGCAGCCGCAGCGTCCAGCGGTGCAGCTTTCCCTGCGGGATGGAGTCGCCCGCGGGCCGGATGGTGCCGCGGTAGAGGCCCGCCTCGCTGGTGCGGGTGCGGGAGTAATCCAGGTCCTTCGGCGGCTTGGCGAAGAGCATGCAGCCGGTGAGCGACGCGGTGAGCGTGGCGAGGGCGGCGATCGACGCCATGCGGGTCGTGAACCGCGCGCGGCCACGGGAAGCGATGGTGGGGTACATGGGGCAGCTCCGGATTCGAGTGGATGACGTGAAACGGCCGTGCTTCGTGAGCACGGCCGCATGGTACGTCCACTCGATTCGGGGGGGCTTGAAGGAAGCGGCTGCACCCCTTGAACGAAGGGGCTGACTTTCTTCCGCTCAGCCCCTCGGCGTGGGGGCGCGCACTGGCGCCATCGGGAGCGATGGAACGGTCCGCGGGGGTGGCGTCGTCACCTGCAGCGCCGAGGGGGCCATGCCGAACATGCGGCGGCAGGTGCGCGTGAGGTGCGCCGCGTCGGCGAAGCCCGCGAGGTGCGCCGCCTCCGAGAGCGAGCGCCCGGTGGTGGCCAGCTCGAAGACGCGGAGCAGGCGGCGCCAGAGGAGGTAGGGACGCAGCCCCATCCCCGTCTCCTCCACGAAGCGGTGCCGGAAGCGACTGGGCGAGAGGAACGCCTCTGCCGCCACCTGCTCGAGGGTGATCGACTCCCCCAGGTGCGCGTTCATCCACGCGATCGCGCGCAGCACGCGGTCGTCGACGGGGGTGGAGGGCTGCACGCCGCCGGTGAGGGCGTGGATCACCTGCCACGCCGCGCGCTGCACCGCGTCGGCCCCCGCGTTGCCGATCCATGCCTCGAAGAGCGCGGGGATGTGGGCGGCGACGTCCGCCTCCGGCATGGGGGCGATCCCCTCGCGGAGGTGGCGCTCGGCCAGGGCGCGCCCCTCCGGCGTCTCCGGTTCCACGAAGAGCACGGCGCTCATCGCCACGCGCGTGGGGTCCATGGAATGCGGCTGGTGCGACGGGATCATCGCGCCCACGTACTCCACCCACGGCGCGTCGTCACCGGTGCGGAAGCAGATCCCCGGTCGGTCGCCGAAGGCGAGCTGGATGGCATAGTGCGCATGCATCGGCACCACGCCCGCGCCGCTGCCCAGGAAGAGCGCGCCGCCATTCCAGGCGAAGAACTGGCCATGTGCCATCGTCGGCTCCGGTGTGGGGGGGAGACGAGCGCCCGCCCGGAGGCGACGGACACTCAGCCGGCGGGGATCGCGAGATCCTCGCGGGCCATCACCTGCTCCGCGATCCAGCGCGCGTCGTCGCGCACCCCGCCGAGCAGCGAGGAGGTGACGCGGTGCTGGAAGCGCAGGCCTATGAAATACAATCCGGGGGCGCCGGGGACCACCCCCCGGTCGTGCAGGGGATACCCGTCGTTACCAAACACCGGAAGCCTGATCCACCCATAGTCGGGGGCGAAGCCGGTGCACCAGATGACGACGCGCGCGTCGAGCGGCTGCCCGTCGCTCACCGGCCGTCCCTGGGAGACGCCGGTCACGCGGCCGACGCGAAGCACCCCGGCGCCGCGCACCTGCTCCTCGGGAATCCCGATCAGTGCGTCGCCGCCGTGCCGCATGCGCGCGAACAGGGCGCGGCCGATCCGCCGGTCGCCGTTCGCGTACTGGAAGGCCGGCCAGAGCCAGTCGAAGACGTCGCGCCCCAGCAGGCGCCGGGGGACGTGGCCGGTGTCGCGCCCGGCCAGCCACACGCGGCGGAAGCGGGCGAGCTCGATGGCCACCTGCGCGCCGGAGTTGCCGGCACCCACCACGAGGACCGCGCCTTCCGGAAGCTCCCACGGGTTGCGGTAGTCGCGCGAGTGGAGCTGCGTGATCGAGGGCGCCAGCTGCGACGCGAACGCCGGGATGCGCGGCGCGTGGAAGGGACCGGTGCCGACCACCACGTTCGTGGCCTCGAGCCGGCGTCCTCCCACGTCGAGCAGGTAACGATCGCCGTCGCGCCGCAGCGAGCGCACGGGGGCGGAGAGCCGCACCGGGAGGTCGAACCTGGTCGCATACCGCTCCAGGTAGTCGGCCACCTCGTCCTTGTCGGGGAGGTGGTCCGGCGGCGCGGGGAAGGGCATCCCCGGCAAACCGGCGTACTTCGCCGGGGTGAAGAGGCGCAGCGAGTCCCACCGCGTGCGCCAGCTGTCACCCACGCGCGTCGCGCCGTCCACGATCAGGAAGTCGGCGTCGCGCGCGGCGAGGTGATGGCCCACGGCGAGCCCCGCCTGCCCGGCCCCGACGATGATCGTGTCGTAGCGCTCCACCCGCCCGGGGGGGAGTGGCTCTGCGGCGGGGATGCTGGTGGCCTGGGTCATGGGACGGGTGGTGAAGGGGCGGTGACGTGCTGCGCCGAGATGATCACGCCGCGGGGCCCGCACCGGCTTGAACGAAGGGGCTGACTCGCGGCCCGGCCGTGCCGACAGCCGCTTCGTTCAAGTGCGCGGTCGCGCGCCGGCGCATCTTCACCGCGCCGACCACCCCCACTCTTCCGAGGAACGTCCCATGGCACTCGCCGCCCGTCACCGCGACACGCTCCTGCCCACACTGCCCGGGATGGCGGGGCTGCGCATCCATCGCGAGCGCAGCGCCCGGGCCATGGCGCTGGTGCAGGGGAAGCCGGAGATCGAGATGCAGCGTCGCTTCGGCGAGGGGCATCGCGCCTACGTCGCCACCCTCGATGGCGAGCCGGCGGCGTTCGGCTGGGTGGCGACGTCGAGCGCGCGCATCGGTGAGCTCGCGGCCACCGTGACGCTGCCGGCGGGGGACCGCTACCTGTGGAACTTCGTGACGATGCCGCGATTCCGCGGGCGGGGCATCTACCCGCGGCTGCTCGAGGCGATCGTGCGCGCGGAGTCGCGCGTCGCGCGCCGCTTCTGGATCCTGTATGCCCCGGAGAACCGCGCGTCGGGGGCGGGGATCGGGAAGGCGGGATTCACCACCGTGGCCGACCTCTCCTTCGATGCGGAGGGACGGCCAGCGCTGCGTCCCCTCGGCGCCGAGGTGGCGCGGGTGATCGCGCGCGTGTTCCAGGTGCCGCAGGTGGACGCCCCCCTCGCGCCCTGCTGGCGCTGCGTCCGCGCCGGCGCCTCGCCGGCGCACGCCTGCCGCGCCGGCCACTGTCACTGTGACTACCAGCGCCCCGAGCTCGGGTGCGCGGGGTGAGCCGTGGACAATGCCCTTCAAACGGCCCAACCGGCATGAAGGGAATGAAATGAATGACGCACATCGGCCCTGGCGCGCCGGAAGCTCCATGCTCGACGGGGGATGTCATTCATGTTCCTTCATTCGCTTCATGGTCGTTGGGCTGTTGCAGCGCCGCTTCCGCTCGATCCGCTCCATCCGCTCGATCGGCAGTTCCAATGGCCCCGGGCGCGGGAGCCGCGGACAAGCGGGCGCGACCACGAGGCTGGGGCGCGGGTGTGACTCGGCGGTGTATAATTCCGCATCCGACATCCAGCGAAATGCCGCACCGAACGCACGACCTGACCCGGGACGAAGTCTCGCACCTCGAGGGGGCGGCGCAGGCGCTCCTCCGCGATCGCGGCCACGACATCATCAATGCGATCGACGATGGCATCTACTGCCTCGACACGCAGGGACTCACCCTGTTCGTGAACGAGGCGGCCGCGCGCGTGCTCGGCTACGGCTCGCGCGAGCTGCTCGGCAAGTCGATGCACGCGCTCGTGCACCATCACCACGAGGACGGCTCCCCGTTCCCCGAGGCGGAGTGCCCGATCTCCGCGTCGGTCACCGAGGGCGTGCAGCAGCGGGTGGGGCTCGACGTGTTCTGGCACAAGGACGGCCACCCCGTCCCGGTGGACTACACGAGCATTCCCATCCGCGAGGGGCGGCGCATCCTCGGCGCGGTCGTCACCTTCCGCGACATCTCGGTGCAGGCGGAGGCGCGCGAGGAGGCCGCGCAGCTCGCGGCGGAGCGCGCCGCGCTGAAGGAGGCCGAGCGGGCGCGCGCCTCGCTCGCGGCGAGCGAGGCGCGCTTCCGCTTCCTCGCGGAGGCGATCCCCGTGCAGATCTGGACCGCGCGCCCGGATGGGATGCTCGACTACGTGTCGCAGCGCACCGCCGACTATTTCGGGCGAAGCGCGGAGCAGATCCTGCGCGACGGCTGGCGCGACGTGGTCCACCCCGACGACCTCGCCGACGTCGGCGCCCTCTGGGTGAACGCCCTCTCGACCGGGGAGCCGTACGAGGTGGAGTTCCGCCTGCGTGCGGCCGACGGCAGCTACCGGTGGCACCTGGGGCGCGCCATCGCCCAGCGCGACGCCGAGGGGAGGATCGTGCACTGGTTCGGCACCAACACCGACGTGCAGGAGCAGCGCCAGGCCGAGCTCGGGGCATCCGATCCGCTCGCCGCGCGGCGGGCGGCGCCGCTCAGCGGCTGACGCCGGGCGCGCCCGGCGTCAGGACCGCTTCCCGTCCTCCCGCCGCTGCTCGGCCGGCCGGCCGGCGCCCGGCTGCTCCTGCTGCCCCAGGTTGAGCGCGGTGCCCACGAGCGCCACGTGCGAGAAGGCCTGCGGGAAGTTGCCCACCTGCCGGCGCAACCGGGGGTCGTACTCCTCGGCGAGGAGCCCCACGTCGTTGCGCAGCGCGAGCAGCCGCTCGAAGAGCGCGCGTGCGTCGTCGTGCCGCCCGAGCAGGGCGTAGTTGTCGGCGAGCCAGAAGCTGCACGCCAGGAACGCGCCCTCGCCGGCAGGAAGCCCGTCGTCGGTCGCGGCGGTGTCGTACCGCAGCACGAAGCCGTCGGCCACCAGGCGTCGCTCGATGCACGCCACGGTGCCGCGGATGCGCGGATCCTCGGGTGGGAGGAAGCCCACCAGCGCCATCATGAGGAGGCTCGCGTCGAGCTGCCGGCTCCCGTACGCCTGCACGAACGACCCAAGCTCGGGGTTCCAGGCGCGCTCGCACACCTCGCGATGCAGCTGGTCGCGGAGGGCGCGCCACCGGTCCTGGGGGCCCTCGAGCCCGAACTCCTCCACGCTGCGCACCGCGCGGTCGAGGGCAACCCAGGCCATCACCTTGGAGTGGGTGAAATGCTGCTCCGGGCCGCGCACTTCCCACAGCCCCTGGTCGGGGAGCATCCAGATCTTCTCGAGGTGCCCCACGAGGGCCTTCTGCAGGTCCCAGCCGTGCACGTCGTGGTTGGTCCCGCGCCGGCCCGCCTGGTACAGCGCATCGATCACCTCGCCGAACACGTCGAGCTGCCGCTGCGCGTGCGCCGCATTGCCCAGCCGCACCGGCGCGGAGCCGGCGTAACCGGGGAGCCAGGGCACCTCCCATTCGAGGAGCCGGCGCTCGCCGGCGATGCCGTACATGATCTGCGCCTGCGCCGGACTCCCCGCCGCCGCGCGCAGCAGCCAGTCGCGCCAGTCCGCCGCCTCCTGCTCGTAGCCCGCGTCGAGCAGCGCGAGGAGGGTGAGGGTCGCGTCGCGCAGCCAGCAGAAGCGGTAGTCCCAGTTGCGCGTCCCGCCGAGCTGCTCCGGGAGGGAGGTGGTGGGGGCGGCGACGATCCCCCCGGTGGGGCGGTAGATCAGCGCCTTCAGGGTGAGCAGCGACCGGCGCACGGCATCGCTCCATTCCCCGCGATAGGTGCCGGCGCCGGCCCAGCCCTCCCAGAAGCGCAGGGTGTCGTCGAGGGCGCGGCGCGGATCCACCGATTCCGGAGGGCGGTAGTGCGACGGCGCCCAGGTGAGCACGAAGGAGAGGGCGTCCCCCTCGGCGATGGAGAACTCCCCCACCGTGGTGAGGTCCTCGCCGTGCACCTCGCTCTCCGCGGAGAGCACCACCATGTCCGGCCCCGCGATCGCCCGCAGCCGTCCGTCATCCAGCCGGCTGACCCACGGGACGATGGCGCCGTAGTCGAAGCGCAACACCAGCTCCGAGCGCATCGCCACCCGGCCGCGCAGGCCGGTCACCGTGCGCACCAGGTCGGAGTTGCGCCCGCGCATCGGCATGAAGTCCGTCACCATCACCGCGCCGTCGGGGCCCTCGAACACGGTGTCGAGCACGAGGGTGTCCCCCCGGTAGCTGCGACGCGAGCGCCACCCCGTCCCGGCGGGGGCCACGAGCCACCGCCCGTGGTCGCGCCCCCCGAGCAGGGCGGCGAAGCAGGCGCCCGAGTCGAAGCGCGGCCAGCAGAGCCAGTCGATGGACCCGTTCCGCCCCACCAGCGCGGCGGTCTCGCCGTCACCGATGAGGGCGTAGTCCTCGAGGGGAAGGGAATCGGTCACCGCGCCCGCGGCACCGCTTTCCCGTTCTCCCGCGCCCAGCGCCCGTACCAGTCGAGCATGTAGAGCTGCGTCCGCATCCAGTTGCTCGGCCGCGAGCTGGTGCCGTGGTACTCCCCCTCGAAGCGCAGCAGCTCCGCGGGCACGCCGCGCATCTTCAGCGCCGAGTAGTACTCCTCGCTCTGCGGCATCGGCGTGCGCAGGTCCAGCTCCCCCGTCATCACCAGGGTGGGGGTGGTCACCTTGCCCACGTGCATGAGCGACGACTGCTTCAGCCAGGGAGTGGGATCCTCCCAGAACGGCTTCTCGAAGAAGTTGTAGGTGAAGAAGGGGATGTCGGTCTGCCCGGCGAAGCTCAGCCAGTCGATCACCGGGCAGCGCACCGCCGCGGCGGCGAAGCGGTCGGTGTGGCCGATCACCCAGCTCGAGAGGACCCCGCCTCCGGAGCAGCCCCCCACGTACATCCGCGTGGTGTCCACGATCCCCTTCGCGATCACCGCGTCCACCCCCGCCATCAGGTCGTCGTAGTCCACGCCCGGGTAGGCGCGCTCGATGGCGTTCCCGAAGGGCGAGCCGTAGCCGGTGGAGCCGCGGGGATTGGTGTAGAGCACCAGGTACCCCTTCGCCGCGAACTGCTGGTACATGGGGTTGAACGCCACGTTGTACATCCCGTGCGGCCCGCCGTGGATCTCCATGATGAGCGGGTAGCGCTTCGACGGGTCGAAGCCGGGAGGCTTCACCAGCCAGCCCTCGACCGCGGTGTTCCCGCTCGACGTGTACGGGAGGTGCTCCACCTCCCCCAGTGCCATGCCGGCCAGGAGGTCGTCGTTCACCCGCGTGAGCGGGGTGACGCTCCCGGTGCGCAGGTCCACGCGCACGATGTCGTTCGGCTGGAGGAAGCTGGCGCGGGTGCCGGCGCCCACCGTGCCGGCGATGCTGGGCACCGCGAGCATGTGCGTGCCGCGGGTGACGGCGCGCGGGTAGCCTCCGCTCGCCGGGACGAACCAGAGGTTGCTCGTCCCCCGCTGCGCGAGGGTGATGTACAGCCCCGAGCCATCTCTCGCCCACTGCACGCCGAGCGGATCGTCGTCGAGCGAGCCGGAGATCTCACGCGCCCCGCTCCCGTCGGCGTTCATCAGCCAGAGGTGCCCCGCCTGGTAGCTCGCGCGGCTCGCCGGGTACCCGGTGTACGCGATGCGCCGGCCGTCGGGAGAGATCGCGGGATCACCCCACACGCCGTCCCGCGTCGTGAGCCGCGTGGTGGCGCCGCTCGCCAGCTGCACGAGGTACAGGTTGCTGTTCCGATAGTTCATGTCCGCGGTGGAGTCGAGCATCCCTTCCACCACGAGTGCGCGCCCATCGGGCATCCAGTCGTACGCGACGCTCCCCTGCTGGCCGTCGAAGCGCCCCCCCACGTGTCCCGCTCCCTTCGTGAGCTGCCGCGGCGTGCCGCCGTCGGCGGGCACCACGAAGAGGTGCACGGTCCCCGGACGGTTGAACCCCCGGCGGTCCTGGCGGTAGTGCAGGGTGGTGATGTGCTTCGGCGCCGGCGTCCAGGTCGCCCCCTGCGGCGCAGCGGGCATGTCGATCTTCCAGCTCTTCGTGTCGGGGACGAACATGCTGAAGGCGAGCCACTTCCCATCGGGGGACCACTTCACGTCGCCCACCGGCTCCAGCACCTGCGTCACCTGCGAGGTGGCTCCCTCCGCGTCCATGTAGCGCACGAAGAGCTGCGTCCCCTTCGGTTCCCCCTCGGCAAGGAAGGCGATGCGGCCCCCGTCGGGGGACCACTGCGCCCCGCTGCCCTTCGCGAGGAAGCGCGGACGCGAGCCGTCGGCGTTCATGATCCAGAGCGCGCTGTCCCAGCGGTCGGTGAGCTTGTTCACCTGCCCGCGCGAGAACACGATCCGGCCGCCATCGGGGGAGAGCTGCGGCTGCGACACCTGCTCGTAGTCGAGGTACTTCTCGACGGTGAAGCGGTCCTGGGCCCGCGCGGGCGCGGCGATCGCGACGAGGACGAGGGCGGCCAGCGTGGTGAACCGCGCCGGGCGTGCGAAGCGGGTCATGGCGGCGGGGGGAAAGGGGGAAGCGCGCCGGGGGGAGCCCCGGGTCCCCGCAACTATACGCCCCGCCGGCGACCGCGGCCAACCGGGCCGGGGGCCCGGCGGCTGGGGCTCAGCGGCTGCGCAGGGCGCGCGTCAGCACGCGGTCGAGGGCGTTGGAGAACGCCTGCTTGTCCTTCGGGCCGTACGCGGCGCTCCCCCCCGTCTCCACCCCGGCGCCGCGCAGCCCTTCCATGAAGTTCCGCACCGACAGCCGCTCGCCGATGCTTTCCGTGGTGTACTGCTCCCCCCGCGGATCGATCACAATCACCCCCGCCGGCACCAGCAGCGCCGCCAGCGGGATGTCGGCGGTCACCGTCACGTCCCCGGGCTCCGCGTGCTCGGCGATGTACCGGTCGGCCACGTCCGGGCCCCCATCCACCCGGACCGTCGACACGAACTTGTAGCCGGGCGGGAGCATCAGCCGCTGGTTGGCGACCAAAATCGTCTCCAGCTGCAACCGCTCGGCGGCGCGCAGGCACACGTCCTTCACGTCGCGCGGCGCGGCGTCGGCGTCGAGCCACAGCTTCATGGGGAGCTCCGGGGGGCAGGGGACCCAGAGAAGCTAATCCGCGGGCCGGAACGGCAACTGACGGCCGCCGGCCCTCGGCCCTCGGCTCTCGGCGCTCGGCTCCGGAAAAGGAAGCGAGCGGCGCGCGGGGGCGCGCGCGCTCGATCTTCCTCATCCGGCGAAGTTCACCCCATGCTGTTTGCGCGTCAGAGGCCGCGCAGCGGCCAAACGCGCTTCCGGATTCGTGCCGAGGCCCGACGCCCGAAGCCCGACGCC
>DASWVQ010000305.1:0-23091 GCA_036401195.1 Gemmatimonadaceae bacterium | reverse complement strand
CGGCGTGAGCGGGGGCGGCGCCGGCGGCGAGGGAGGAAGCGGCGGCGCCGGGGGCGACGGGGGCACGGGCGGGAGCGAACCGGATTTCTTCGAGCCCGAGGGCTGCGAGGAGCTGTGCACCACCGTCGTTGGCTGTGGCCTCGACGGCCTCTTCGGCTCCCAGAAGACCTGCGAGCATGACTGCGCCAGGACCATGCGGGCGGAGGTGAAGGAGTGCATCGAAAACATCGACACCGCCTGCCCCACGCCCGACGCGATCCGGGAGTGCCTCGGCATCAAGAATTCGTGCATCGACGCTTGCGACAACGTCTACGGTCGCTGCAGCGAGAGCCTGGACTGGGACGACGGCAAGGGGAAGAACCGCCTCACCTGCGAGGCCCACTGCAGCGCCGGCCGGTTCGACGATGATCAGCTCGACTGCCTGAGCGACATGACCTGCCGGGTGAGCCAGCGGGAGAGCGAGGCGCCGTACCGGATCCTCTGCCTCATCGATGGCGGGGGCGCCGGCACCGGCGGCTCTGGCGGCAGCGGCGATGGAGGAGAAGGCGCCGGCGGCGCCGGGGGCGACGGCGCCTGATCGCCTGAAGTTGCCGAAGGTGTGCCGAGAAGCCGCTCCCGTCCAACCGGGGGCGGCTTTCTCGTTTCGGGCGCGTTGCGGACGAAGTCTGACGGTCCTCGAAGAGACCCGGCCGCGGAAACGAGCCGCTCCGGTCCACCCCGCGCGTCTTTCTCGTCCAGGGGCGCGACGGACCGGACTCACTCGCCCACGACGCGATCCTCGGGCCGAAAAAAAGCCGCTCCGGTCAGACCGGGGCGGCTTTTTCGTCGAGGGCAGCGCGGCGGACGAGGGTCATCCAGCCGCCGGCCCGACCGTCCTGGATCAGAGCGGGATGTTGCCGTGCTTCTTCGGCGGGTTCGACTGGCGCTTGGTCTTCAGCATCTCGAGCGCCTGGATCACCCGGCCGCGGGTCTGCTCCGGGAGGATCACCTCGTCGATGTAGCCGAGCTCCGCCGCCTTGTAGGGATTCGCGAACTTCTCGCGGTACTCGCGGACGAGGCGATCCTTCTCGGCGACGGGATCCGACGCCCGCTTGAGGTCGTCGCGGAAGATGATGTTCACCGCTCCCTCGGGGCCCATCACCGCGATCTCGGAGGTGGGGAAGGCGTAGTTCACGTCGGCGCGGATGTGCTTGGACGCCATCACGTCGTAGGCGCCGCCGTAGGCCTTGCGGGTGATCACCGTGACCTTCGGCACCGTGGCCTCCGCGAAGGCGAAGAGCAGCTTGGCGCCGTGGCGGATGATCCCGCCCCACTCCTGCGCGGTGCCCGGCAGGAAGCCCGGCACGTCGACGAAGGTGACCAGCGGGATATTGAAGCAGTCGCAGAAGCGCACGAAGCGCGCGGCCTTCACGGACGCGTCGATGTCCAGGCACCCTGCCAGCACCAGCGGCTGGTTGGCGACGATGCCCACCGGCCTGCCGTTCATGCGGGCGAAGCCGACCACCATGTTCTTCGCCCAGTGCTCCTGCACCTCGAAGAAGTGGTTGTCGTCGACGACGGTGCGGACGACCTCCTTGATGTCGTAGGGCTTGTTCGGATTCTCGGGGACGATGGTCTTGAGCTTCTCGTCCTCGCGGAACGGATCGTCCTCGCAGGGCTGCACCGGCGGATCGTCGGCGTTGTTCAGCGGCAGGAAGGAGAGCAGCTCGCGGGTGAGCCGGATCGCCGCGGCCTCGTCGTCCGCCGCGAAGTGGGCCACGCCGCTGGTGGCGTTGTGGGCCAGCGCGCCGCCGAGGTTCTCCTTGGTCACCTCCTCGTGCGTCACCGTCTTGATGACGTCCGGACCGGTGATGAACATGTAGGAGGTGTCCTTCACCATCGCGATGAAGTCGGTGATCGCCGGGCTGTACACCGCGCCGCCGGCGCAGGGACCGAGGATGAGGCTGATCTGCGGGATCACGCCGGACGCCAGGGTGTTGCGTAGGAAGATGTCGGCGTAGCCGGCGAGGCTCTCGACGCCCTCCTGGATGCGGGCGCCGCCGGAGTCGTTGAGGCCGATGACCGGGGCGCCGTTGCGCACCGCAAGGTCCATCACCTTGCAGATCTTCTCCGCGTGCGATTCCGAGAGGGAGCCCCCGAAGACCGTGAAGTCCTGGGAAAAGACGTACACCAGCCGCCCCTCGATGCGCCCGTAGCCGGTGACGACCCCGTCGCCGAAGACCTTCTGCTCCTCGAGCCCGAAGTCGGTGGACCGGTGCGTGACGAAGCGATCGAATTCCACGAACGATCCCTCGTCGAGCAGCAGGTCGAGCCGCTCGCGGGCGGAGAGCTTCCCCTTCTTGTGCTGCGCCGCGATCCGGTCGGCGCCACCCCCTTCCTCCGCGGCGGCGCGCCGGCGATCGAGCAGCTCGAGCTTCTCGCGCATGGTCATGGGAAGGGAACGTAGTCTGGCAGGGTGGAGGGGGGGAGTCCTGGGGTACCGCAACTGAAGGCTTCCGGCTCTCGGCCCTCGGCCCTCGGCGCGGGATCGGAAGCGCGCCTGGGCCGCTTCGCGGCCCTTTAGCGCGCAAACGGCATGCGGGTGACCTTCGCCGGATACAGAAGGACGAGCGCGCGCGCCCTCGCGCGCCGCTCGCTTCCACCTTCGTGCCGAGAGCCGAGGGCCGAGGGCCGAGAGCCCCCGCCATTCCCTGCCTGTTCCTGATCGCGCCTCGCGCATTAATTTGCGCCTCGATGTCTCCCGCCCCGTACCACCTCCTTTACGACGCCACGCAGGTCCGATTTCCCGGGTGGCCCCTCGCCGCCGGGGGACTCGCGGCCGGGGTGCTCGGCGTTGCCCTGCTGCGCGCCTTCCGCGGCGCGGGCAGCGCGGCCAGCGGGGCCCGGATGAGCGGGCTGGTGCTCGCCATCTTCGGCTTCACCTGGACCGCCGTCTTCGGGCTCGGCTCGTGGCTGCATCACGAGCAGCTCCGCGCGGCGCTCGACGACGGACGCTTCCGTGTCGTGTCCGGCACGGTGTATGACCAGCCGGCGGGGGCCGACGATCCCGACTCGTGGGTGGTGGAGGGCGACTCGGTCTCGGCGTGGTATCGATACGAGGGACCGCTGGAAGGCGCCGGCTTCCGGCGCGAAGGCCCTGGCGCGGGCGGGCTGCACGATGGGTCGCGCGTCCGCATCGTCGACGTGAATGGCCGCATCGCGCGGCTCGAAGTGGCGCCCTGAGCGCCGGAGGAGCGCAGATGGAGCACCTGGGCGTGGGCGACCGCTGGCTCGAGGGCGAGGCGGTGGAGGGGGTGCGCTTCGGGCACAAGCAGCGCGTGGAGATCGTCGGCGGTTCGCGCGACGGCCAGCGCGGCCGGATCCTCCTCCTCATCGCGCTCGAGCCCGAGCCCACCTACCTCGTGATGCTGGAGATCGGCACGGAGATCCGCGTCAGGCAGTCGGCGCTGGCGCCCTTGCCATCGTCCTGAGCCGACGCGTACGTAGGCAACCACCACGATCTTCCCCTCGCCCCTCCGCCCATGCGCCGCACCCGCACCCTCGTCGCCCTCGTCCTCCTGGCCGGCTGCGCCACCGCGCCGCGCGTCGCCACCGCGCCCGCCACGTGGGCGCAGGACGAGCAGGAGATCCGCGCCGCGATCGCCAGCTCCGCCGCGGGATGGAACGAGGCGAGCCTCGACCGCCACCTCGCGCTGTACGACTCGAGCGTCACGTTCATGACGAAGGCGGGGCCGCGGCCGGGGATCGAACCGATCCGCCAGGCCTTCACGCGCACCTACTTCCAGGATGGAAAGCCGAAGCAGGCGCTGAGCTTCGAGCAGGTGACCGTGCGTCCCCTCGGCCGCGATGCCGCGCTGGCGAACGGGCACTTCTTCCTGCGGGGGGGCGGGCTCCCGGAGCAGAGCGGTTGGTTCACCCTCGTGTGGCTGCGCACCGCGAATGGCTGGCGCGCGGTGCACGACCATTCGTCCTGACGCGGGTCGCCGATTCCACGCGCGTCCGGCGTCGCGAAGCCGAGGCACGACCGTTGCCTCTGCCGCGACGCACGGAGGATGTCATGCGAATCGCACGCAAGCAGCAGTGGGCGCTGGTGGCCGGCGCCGCGGGAACACTCGGGGCGCAGCTCGCACAGCGGGGGCTCGACGCCGCCTGGCGGCGCGCCACGGGATACGCGCCCCCCGACGACCCCACCGCACGGGAGGTGGACCTGGTCACCGCGCTCGCGTGGGCGGCGGCGGCGGGAGCGGTCGTGGGGATGGCGCAGGTGCTCGCGCACCGTGGCGCCGCCGCGCTCTGGTCGCAGGCGACCGGTGCGCGCCCCCCGCGCAAGCGCCGGCGCCTGCGGCGATAGGGAATCGGCGCGACAGGCGACAGGGCGAGAGTCGGCGGGTCCCTCCGGCGATCTGCGCCGTGTCCGGGGTCACGCCACGGGCAAGGGGCGGTTAGATTTGAAAATGGCCGAGATCAGCGCCGGCGTCCTGCTCTTCCGACGAAAGGTCGGCGCACTCGAGGTGTTCCTCGTCCATCCCGGCGGGCCCTACTGGGCGCGCCGGGATCTTGGTGCCTGGACCGTGCCCAAGGGCGCTCCCCTGGATGGGGAGAGCCTGCTGGACGCGGCCCGGCGCGAGTTCCAGGAGGAGACAGGGTTCCCCGCCGCGGGGGAGCTGGTCAGCCTGGGGTCGGTGCGCCAGCGGGCGGGGAAGATCGTCCATGCATGGGCGCTGGAGGGCGACTGCGATGCCGCGGCCCTCAGCAGCAACACCTTCATGGTGGAATGGCCGCGCGGCTCCGGGAAGCTCCAGGAATATCCGGAGGTCGATCGCGGCGCCTGGTTCTCCCTCGATGAAGCACGGCAGCGAATCCTCCCGGCGCAGGCCCCCCTGC
Source organism: Gemmatimonadaceae bacterium (assembly GCA_036401195.1). Taxonomy (GTDB): domain Bacteria; phylum Gemmatimonadota; class Gemmatimonadetes; order Gemmatimonadales; family Gemmatimonadaceae; genus JACDHQ01. Next base: position 18,207 of record DASWVQ010000305.1, on the reverse strand, counting down.
TCGATACCCTCCTCGCGCTCGTGGGAAAGGGCGGCGCCCCGTGACGGGGCCCGTCGCCTTGAACAAATCACGGACTCGCCCCATCGTCCGGTGAGCAGCCAGTGGGGTGTAGGTCAACTGGCAGACCGCCGGACTGTTAATCCGGAAGTTGCAGGTTCGAATCCTGCCGCCCCAGTCCCGCCCTCCACGCGCCGCTGCCCCGACGCGCCCGCCCACCCGGGGGAATGTTGTCGCCGTACCGCCTGAGCCCCTTCCCGCCCCGACCGCGCCCGGTCATCCTGGTCGTGGAGGACGATCCCGACCAGCGCCGGCTGTACGCCGAGCTGCTGGGCCACGAGGGCATCGAGGTCGTCGAGGCCGCCGACGCGGAGAGCGGCGTCGCCATGGCGCGGCAGTGGATGCCGAACCTGGTCCTCATGGACGTGACCCTCCCGGGGCAGAGCGGGTGGAACGCCGCCCGCACCATCAAGGAGGACCCCGAGCTCCACCGGATCGCGATCGTCGCGGTCACGGGGCTGGTGGGCGAGTCCGACCGGGACGCGAGCTACGCGGCGGGGTGCGACGAGTACCTCCAGAAGCCCGTGCGCCCCCAGCTCCTTCTCGACACGGTCCGGACGATCCTCCGGGAGCGCGGGGCGATTCCGGAGTAGCGCTTCCCCCGCGTGACCGGGTGGGGGGGGCGAAGGGTTGCCGTGGAAGGCGCCGCGCAGAATCTTGCGTGCAGCCGTGTTCCCCACCTTCCGTCCCCACACGATGGTCTTCCCCCGCCGAGAGCTCCGCGTTGCCAGGGCCCTCCTGGCGAGTGCCCTCCTCTCGCTCCTCGCCCCGGCGCGTACCCTGTGGGCGCAGGTCGCCTCCGCGCCGGCCTGCACGATCCCCGATGCCGCCGATTCGGTCAACGTCGCCGTCGTGGCCCGCGCGTCCGCACTCGACGAGTCGCAGTCCCTCCCTCCGGGCGTCGCCGACGAGCTGCTCTTCGAGCTCGGGGGCCGGCTGCGGGTGCCCACCCCCCTGCCCGTGAACACCTACGAGCAGGTCCTCCGCTCCCAGGACCTGTCGCAGCCGGCCCGCGCCTTCGCCAGCCTCGACCTGCTCGCGACGCTGCGGCTCACGCACGACGGGCAGCCGCGGGACGTACAGCTCCTCTCGAGCTCCCTCTCCCCCGGCTTCGACGCGGCCGTGATGGGTGCGCTCCAGGCGGCGGTGCGCGACAGCGCCCTCCCGCGCCTCGGCCCCGAGGTGAGTGCGCCGAGCCTTGCCGTGCGGGTGCTGGTCACGACCACGCTCACCCCCGCGGACGACGACATGGTGCTCTTCCGCATGCGCGTCCCCGCGCTGGAGGTGTCGCCCGCCACGGTGCTCAACGTCCCCGTCCCCACGTACCCGACCGTGCAGCGGATGGGGGGGATCCAGGGGCGGGTGGACCTGCGCGTGATCGTCACCGAGAACGGGCTCGCGGCGGCGAACGCCGTGCGCGTGGTCCGGGCCGACGACGTGGCCTTCCTTCGCGCCGTGCTCGCGGTGCTCGGGGAGTACCGCTTCGCGCCGGCCAGGGTCGGCGGCTGTCCCGTGGCCGCGGTGTACCAGCTGCCGGTGGAATTCACGCGCTGACCGGCCACGACACTGACCCTCGGGCGCCACACCCCCGTCCCGGGCCGCCCCCGGCCCCTCGTCCTCCTCGTGGAGGACGACGCCGACGTGCGCCGCGCCTTCCGCGCGCTGCTCACGCACGAGGGGATCGAGGTGATCGAGGCGGGCGACGCGGCGTCGGGCGTCGCCCAGGCGCGGGAGCGGCTCCCTGACCTCGTCCTCCTCGACGTGCAGCTCCCCGGCCCCAACGGGTGGAACACCGCCCGCACGATCAAGGAGGACCCGGTGATGCATCGTATGGCGGTGATCGCCGTGACGGGGCTCGGCGGCGAGTCCGATCGCGACGCGAGCTACGCGGCGGGATGCGACTACTACCTCGCCAAGCCCGTCGCCCCCGACCTGCTGCTCGCGACGGTCCGCGCGATCCTCCGCGAGCGCGGGGTGATCGGATAGTGGCGGGCGGGACCCGGGTGTCGCGGGCCCTCCGACTGCCGGGCTGAGCGCCCGGGCACCGGGCATGGCAGTTGCCCCGACGTGATCCACCCCACACCTCGGCCGCGCGGGACGATGTCAGACACTCCAGCAGGACCCCTCCAGCCCCAGCTGGCGGAGGCGAAGGAAACGCTCGTGGAAGCACTCGGCGAAGCGTGCAGCTCGAACGTGTTCGAGGCCGACACCGGGGAGCTGATCCGCATCGAGGAGATGCTGGCCATCGCCGGCGACGCGGCCAAGCGCGTCGTGTCCATCCGGCGGAAGCTCCGCGACTCGTCGGAGCCCGACGAGGAAGTCGCGGCGGGGAGCATGGCGACGGAACTCGAGGTCGCGGCCCCCGATGCCCACCGCCGCTTCCAGGACGCCCGCGGTGTCACCTGGGACGCCTTCGCCGTGCACCCGGCACAGGAGGGGAGCGGGCGCGCACAGCTGCCGGAACCCTATCGCGCCGGGTGGCTCGTGTTCGATTCCGAGCGCGAGAAGCGACGCCTGAGCCCCGTGCCCCCCGAGTGGCACCTGGCGGGCGAGGAGGAGCTCCGCACCCTGTGCGGCCGGGCCGAGATCGTGCCCGCGCGGCGGCTGTAGCCCCGCGGTCCGCCGTCGCGGACCGGTCTTGCCCCGGCCGTGCTCCACGCGGATCTTCCCCGCCCATGCCGACCGCACTCACCACGCAGCTCATGTTCACCGGCCAGGCCGAGGAGGCGATGGCGTTCTACGTCGCGCTCTTCAACGGCCGCGTCGACCGCATCGAACGCTACGCCGCCGGCGGGCCCGCTCCCGAAGGGACGGTGAAGCGCGCCGAGTTCACCATCGCCGGCCACCGCCTGGCCTGCATCGACTCTCCGGCGGTGCACGCCTTCACCTTCACCCCGTCGATGTCCCTGTTCGTCGACTGCGCCGACGAGGCGGAGCTCGCGGAGGCCTTCGCGAAGCTCTCCGAGGGCGGCGGGGTGCTGATGCCCCTCGGCGACTACGGCTTCAGCCGGCAGTTCGGCTGGGTGAACGACCGGTTCGGCGTGTCCTGGCAGCTCAACCTGCCCTGAGCGCCCGTCGCGGCGCGGCGCGGTGCGGAGGCGCGCCGCGCTAGTCGCGCGCGGGGAGGAAGCTCAGGAACTTCTGGTCCGACGGGAGCCGCACCTCGTACACCTCCCCCGCCATGATCGACACGGGGCCGGTCTGCGGCGCGGAGGCGCGCGCCAGGATGCGTGCGACGATGTTCACGTTCCCGCGATTCGTGAGGTCGCGGGGGACGGTGAGGGTGTCGACCCGCCCCGGCATCACGGTGCCGATGCGGCGGAACTCGACCCCGCTCACGGCGATGTAGACCGCCGCCTGGTCGATCCCGTCGTTGTGGAAGACGATGAGCGCCGGCTCGGGCGCGGGCCCCTTCTTCAACGGCGTCGTGCAGGCGGAGGCGATCGCCAGCAGCAGCGCCGGCACCACCATCCGTCCCCAGCCACCCGTCCCGCCGCGTCCCGCCATCCGCGCCTCCTCCGTTGAGTGGACCGTCGTGGGCCCCCTCCGGACGATGCCCGGCGGACCGATTCGCCGCAAGCGACCGCCGACCTGTCCGGTTTGTCCCCCCTGTTTCCCACAGGGTGGGGTCGCGTCCAAATCTGTCCCGTGATTGGCCCCTTCCCCGACTGTCGGGACGAAAGGGGAGGTCCCAGCTTGGGCGACAGGGCCCGGCACGGAACGCTTCGGGCTCGCTCGTTCCCATGCGACCTCCCCCGGCGGCCGATGCCGCCACCGCCGCTCGCGGCCTACCCCGAGCCTGCCCTCCATGACGCGCCGACTGCTCGTCGTCCTCCTCCTGGCCTGCTCCGCGCCTCTCGCCACCCCCGCGCTCGCGCAGAAGCCGATCCCGCGCCCCCGCCTCGCCGCGGGCGCCGACACCAACGACTCCCGCGCCTACCTCGAGCTGGGGAACGCCGCCATTGCGCGCCGGGCGCGCTTCGGCGACGCGGGCTACTACGAGGCGCTGGCGCTGCTCGACCCGATCGTGCGGGAGTCGCTGGCGCACTTCGCCGCGGCGGCGGCGTTGCCGGGGCTCCGGTGAAGCGCCGCGCGTCACTCGTCGCCGTCGCGGCGTGCCTCGCGATCGGCAGCGCGCGAGCGCAGGAACCGGCGCTTCGCCACGCTGCGGTCACGCACCGGAGGGTGAGATGATCCGCGACGTCACGCACGACCCGGTGGCGCTCGTGGAGGCCGCGATCGATGCCTTCCGCCGTGAAGCCTGGGACGAGGTGCCCCCGCTCTGCCATCCCGCGAGCCTCGGCGCCTTCAAGGCGCAGCAGGTCAGGCAATACGACCCACGCCGCAAGCAGCCGGCGTTCACCGTGGAGCAGCTGCTGCGATTCGACCCGGACATGCCCCGGGCCGTGGCAGAGTACAACGTCGCACAGCGCGATCGCTTCCTGCGCGAGTGGCAGGACCCCGCGCGCGCGCTCGAGGGGATCACCTCCGTCGAGGCGGTACGTGCCGCCTCGCCGGCGGCGCTGTTCGCGGCCTGGCTCCGCGCCCATGCGCCGTCCCGTGAACTGGACCGCGCCCAGCGCGAGCGGGGGCTTTCCGGGGACGCGGTCGCGCAGGCGATGGCGGCCGCCAGGGACCAGTTCCGTTTCGTCGTCCTCGGCGCGGTGCCCGATGGGCTGCACGTCGCGCATGTGCTCTATCGTGACGCCCCGGCGCAGGACGATGGCGACGCCCCGGACGAGGCGCGAGCCTCGCACGACGCGTGGCGCGCGCAGCAGACCGACGACGAGCGGGAGGTCACGAGGCTCGTCGCCGGCGCGTACGGCCCCCGCCTGGTGATGTGCCTGAGGCGCCCTGATGGTGCGTGGGCACTCCACGCCGAGCAGCACCTCTTCGGCCTGGGGAACTTCACCGTCGGCGTGAGCTTCCCCGTGCCGGAAGGGGACGACCCGCTGACACCGGAATGAGCGCCCCGTAACGGGCGCAGGTCACGGGAACAGCGTCACCGCGAACCGACGAGGATGTGAGACGGTGGTACGTCGCCCCGGCGCCCGCTACTCCCGCGCGAGCCGCGCCTCCACCATCCGGCGGAAGGTGCCATCCTCGAGGTACTTCCGCAGGTTGGTCCCGGGGCAGTCGGTCTTCGCGTACATGTAGTGCCCCCCGATGCGGTCCACCGGCAGGTGGTTCTCGCGAAGCGCCCAGGCCATCAGGTCGGCGATCGCGTCCAGCTGCGCCTGCGTCGGCTCCTGCCTCGAGTAGTTGCCGATCACGCTGATCAGGAAGTGGCCGCCGGGATCGTAGGTGGTGTTGGTCTCCCCCATGAAGTGCCAGTCGCGCCCCTCGTACACCCGTCCGTCCAGGTCGAGGAGGAAGTGATAGGGCACGTCCCACCAGTTGCGGTCCGACGCGCCCCATGCCTGCAGCCCGCGCAGCCGGCGCACCGGGTCGTCGCCCGGGCGCAGCGGCTCGGCGTCGCCGGTGTTGTGCAGCGTCACGTGGGTGATCCGGTGCGGGATGCGAAGGCGCATCGCCGCGCCACCGGCGCTGTCCGAGCGCGCCACCTGCGGCGGCAGCGAGGCCAGCGTCGCCACCTCGAGCGCGACCAGGCCGGCGCCGAGCTCGCGCGGACCGTAGATCGCCACCACCGCCACGTGGAAGCCGCGCCAGTTGAACGCCGCCCCCTCGCGGACCGAGCGCTCGTCCTCCGCCCCACCCTGCCGCAGCCGGAGCCGTGCCACGTCCACGGGCTTCGGCCCACTCGAGTCCACGCCCGTCTCGAGGATCGTGACGGTGAACCCCCGGAAGGCAAGAGAGTCGCCGGCGGCCTTGTTGCGCCGCGTCGCATCGGCGGCGTAGCCCAGCGGCGGCTGGAGCTGCCACTGCGCGTGCGGGATCACCGGTGGCATGGGCACGGGATTCCGCAACTGGCGCGCGGCGCAGCCCAGCGCGAGCATGGCGCCGCTGCCGAGGAAGAGAAGGTGGCGGAAGGTCATGACGCAACCTTAATGCATTTCCATGCGCCCGGTCACCACAGGACACGGGTTCAGCCGGGCGTCGCCTCGATCACCAGCGCCTGGATCCTTCCCTCGACCGGGCCAACGCCGTACCGCGCCCGCAAGGCGTCCTCGGCGACCTTCGTCGCCTCCTGGACGGCGCCGGTCCCCAGGCGCTCGATCTCCAGCCGCATCGGGTTGCCCTGGCAGTAGCCGACGGCGACACTCGCCGCCGATTCGCCAACGCTGGTGCGCTGGACGGCGTCGATGCGGACCTGCCTGAATCCCGCGTCGCCGAGGTCGCGGCGGATCGTCGCCTCGTCGAAGTAGGCGTGCGGGGCGCGCCGCATGAAGGCAATGGTGCCGGCGCCGAACCGCGCGTCCAGCGCGCGCATCACGAGGTCGCAGAACTCGTTGGTCTCCACGGAGTCCCACACCGCGATGAGGAATGTGCCCCGCGGGGCGAGGACGCGCCGCGCCTCCGCGAAGGCGCGCACCTTGTCCGGGAAGAACATCGCCCCGAACTGGCAGGTCACGGCGTCGAAGGTCCCACTGGCGAATGGGAGGTCGAGCGCGTCGGCCTGCCGCCACTCCACGGGACGCGCCGTGCCCACGCTCGCGGCATGATCGAGCATCGGCTGGTTGAGGTCGGTCGCGGTGATCGACACCGACGGCGGCAGTCGCGCGGCCATCTCCCGGGTGAGGGCCCCGGTGCCCGCGGCGAGCTCCAGGATCCTCCCCGCGCCGAGGGCCTCGAGCCGGTCCACCAGCACCATGGCGTAGGGGGTGAAGATGAGCGGCACGAGGTGCCGCTCGTACAGGGCGGGGATGCCGGCGCTGAAGGCGGAGTCCGCGGCGGGGGCGGTCATGGTGATGGGGTGGGGGATGCGAGAAGGTAGGGCGCCCGATTCCGGCGTCAATCGCAGGGGGAGGTGGTGCGCCCCGCGGGCGAGCGCTACACTGGTCGGGACGGCACGCTCGACGCGAGGGTGCGGGAGGCCCGAGGTCACGCTGACGCCCATTCCATGACCGAGCGACGGTACGACGAGGACGAAGCCGCGGCGATCTTCCGCGCGGCCACGGAAGGCACCGACCTGCCCGCGGTGCGGGAGCCGAGTGACGGGGGCCTCACGCTGGACCAGCTGCAGGCCATCGGGCGCGACGTGGGGCTCTCACCGGAATCGGTGGCGATCGCGGCGGCGACGCTGGAGGTGCGCGCCGTCGCCCCGCCCAGCCGCATGCTCGGCCTGCCGACTGGTGTGTCGCGTTCGATCGAGCTCGGGCGTCGCCTCTCGGACGACGAATGGGAACGGCTCGTCGTCCGGCTTCGCGAGGTCTTCGCGGCGCGCGGCCGCACGCGCAGCGAAGGGACGCTGCGCCAGTGGACCAACGGGAACCTCCAGGTGCTGCTCGAGCCGACGGCCACCGGCCATCGCCTGCGCATGACGACTCGGAACGACAACCTGCGGTCGGCGGTCGGGACGGGGCTCGTCTTCCTCGGGGTCGCGGGGGCGTCGGCGCTCTGGGCGGCCGCCGCCGGGACGCTCGGCACCCTCGCCAACGTCATCGCCCCCCTCGGCGTGGCGGGCGCGGGGTTCCTCGGGCTCGGCGTGTTCCGGCTGCCGCGGTGGGCGCGGCGGCGCGCCACGCAGATGGAAGCGATCGCCGCGGAAGTCGCGGCCAGCGCGCGCCGCGGCGACCGCTGAGCAGGCCTCCGTGAAGACAGAAGCCCCCGGCGAGTCTCGCCGGGGGCTTCGTGTTCACTGCGTGCATCCAGTCGCGCTTACTCGACCGGGATGTCGTCCACCATGGCCATCTCCTCGTCCGTGTGGATCTTGGACGGGGTCTCCGGGCGGGGCGGCTGCTCCTCCGGGATGTTGGTCACGGTGAGGACGATGCGGCGGTGGATCGGGTCCACCTCCAGCACGCGCATGTCGAGGCGCATCCCCTCGTAGACCAGGTCGGCCGGGCTGTTCACCACCTTGCCGGTGAGGTTCAGCTGCGACAGGGGCACGAAGCCCTCGATGTCGTTGCCGATGTCCACGACCACGCCCTTCTCCATCAGGCGGACCACGGCGCCCGTCACGTCGGTGTTGACCGGGTAGGTCTCACCGATGCGGAGCCACGGATCCTCCTCGGCCTGCTTGAGCCCGAGGCTGATGCGCTTGTTCTCGGCGTCGATGTTGAGGATGACCACGTCCACCGCGTCGCCCTTCTTCACGACTTCCGACGGGTGCTGCACGCGCTTGGTCCAGCTCATGTCGGAGATGTGGATCAGGCCATCGATCCCCGGCTCGATCTCGACGAAGGCGCCGAAGCTCGTGAGGTTGCGGACCTTCCCGTTGATGCGCGTGCCCACCGGGTACTTGAGCGGCAGCACCATCCACGGATCCTGCTCCGTCTGCTTCATGCCCAGCGAGATCTTCTCCTCGCTCGGGTCGACCTTGAGCACCACCGCCTCGATCGTCTCACCGATGGAGACGAGCTTCGACGGGTGCCGCACGTTGCGCGTCCACGACATCTCGGAGATGTGGACGAGGCCCTCGATCCCCGGCTCGAGCTCGATGAAGGCGCCGTAGTTGGTGATGGAGACGACCTTGCCGGTCACGCGCGTGCCGACCGGGTACTTCTCCATGACGTCCTTCCACGGATACGGCTGGAGCTGCTTGTAGCCGAGCGAGATGCGCTCGCGCTCCCAGTCGATGTCCAGGACCTTGACCTCGGCCTCCTGGCCGATCTGGAACATCTCCGACGGGTGCTGGATGCGGCCCCAGGACATGTCGGTGATGTGGAGCAGGCCGTCCACGCCGCCCAGGTCGATGAAGGCGCCGAAGTCGGTGATGTTCTTGACGGTGCCCTTCCGGACCTGGTCCTTCTGGAGCTCCTTCATCAGCTTCTCGCGCTTGCCGGCCCGCTCGGTCTCGAGGATGACCCGGCGCGAGACGACGATGTTGCGGCGGCGCTTGTTCAGCTTGATGATCTTGAACTCGAACTTCTGGCCGAGCAGCTCGTCGATGTTCGGCACGCGGCGGAGCGCGATCTGGGAGCCCGGGAGGAACGCGTCGACGCCCATGAGGTCCACGACGACGCCGCCCTTGATCTTCTTGACCAGGGTGCCCTCGACGGGCTGGTCGTTCTCGTAGGCCTGGCGGATGCGCTCCCACACGCGCATGAAGTCCGCCTTCTTCTTGGACAGGACGACGGAGCCTTCCTGGTCCTCGAGGTGCTCGAGCAGCACTTCGACCTCGTCACCAGGCTTCAGGTCGGGGAGGTCCTTGAACTCCTCGAGGGGAACGCTCCCCTCCGACTTGAAGCCGATGTCGAGGACGACCATGTTGTCGCGGATCTCGAGCACGCGGCTCTTCACGATCTCCCCTTCGTCGATCGACGCGAGGGTGCCGTTGTAGAGCTCCATCATCCGCTCGTACTCCGCGGACGAATACTCGTCCTCGTCGTAGAGCTCGGGGCGACGGTTGGCAAGCGGGCGAAGGACGGCGCGCTGCTGCTTCTCCAGCTCCTTCAGCTGCTCGCGCTTCGACACCGTGCCGGTTGCGGGGGTCTGAACGTCAGGACTCAAGTTCTCTCCAGATCGCGGAGGTTTAGGCTCGCCGCGGCGAGGCAAGGGGTTGTGAGCCCGACGGAATCGGGCAGCCTTTCAAATTAGGGGTCCAGAAAGGCCCCGTCAAGCAGGCCCGACCCCCGAAGTCCCGTCCCCACGGTGAGTTACGGCCCGCGCCAGCGCCACGATCCGCTCCACCTGCTCCTCCTGCGTCAGGTAGGTCGTATCGATGAGCACGGCATCCTTGGCCTGCACCGTCTGCGTCGCGTCCTTCGCGTCCCGCTGCACGAGCCGGTCCGTCTCCTCCGCGATCTCCTCGTCGCTCGGCCCCCGCCCCAGCCGCTGGAGGAGCCGCCGCCGCGCCCGCTCCCACGGGTCCGCCACGAGGAACACCTTCAGGTCCGCCTCGGGGAACACCGCTGTCCCGATGTCCCGCCCGTCCACGACGACGTCGGAGTCCATGGCCGTCCGGCGGACCATCTCGTTCACCCAGTCCCGCACCCGGGGCATCTGCGCCACCCAGGACACGTGCCGGGTCACCTCCGTCCCCCGGACCTCCTGGTCCACCGAGAGCTCGCCCAGGTAGGGGGTGAAGGTGGTCGCCGCCGGCCGCAGGGAGACGTCGGCCGCGACGCGCAGCACCTCGTCCTCGGTCCAGTCGCCGGCGCTGGCGTCGCCCTCGGCCTCCCGGAGCGCGGCGAGGGTGGCCGCCCGGTAGAGGGCGCCGGAGTCCACGTGGCGGAAGCCGAGCTTCTCCGCCACCCACTGCGCGGTGCTCGACTTCCCCGAGGCCGCCGGCCCGTCGATGGCGACGATGCACGTGCGGCGGGCCTGGGGCCCGGGGGATGGGGCCTGCGGGGGCTGCGTGCTCATGCGATCACTCTCTTCAGGTCGTCCCAGAAGCCGGGGTAGGACACCGCCACGCAGGCGGGGTCGTCGATCTCGATCTCGTTGCCGGGAAGGGCGCCGAGGATGCCGAAGGCCATCGCCAGGCGGTGGTCGCCGTGGGTGCGGACCCGCCCGCACAGCAGCGCCCGGGTGCCGGTGATGCGCATCCCGTCGGGCAGCTCCTCGGCCTCCGCGCCGATCGCGCGCAGGTTGTCCACCACCGCGGTGATGCGGTCGCTCTCCTTCACCCGGAGCTCGGCCGCGTCGCGGATCTCGGTCTCCCCCGCCGCGCGGGTGGCGAGGCAGGCGAGGAGGGGGAGCTCGTCGATCATCGTGGGGATCACGTCGCCCCCCACCGCCGCGCCGCGCAGGAGGTCGCCCGACGCCCGCACGCGAATCGTCGCCACCGGTTCGCCCCCCTCGTCGCGGCGGTCCATTTCCTCCACGCCAGCGCCCATCCAGCGCAGGACCTCGAGGAAGCCGGCGCGCGTGGGATTCACGCACACGTTGGTGAGGAGGAGCTCTCCCTCGTTGGCCAGCGCCGCGAGGGCGGCGAAGAAGGCCGCCGACGAGGGATCGCCGGGCACCGTGGTGTCGAGGGGGGCGAGGGGCCTCGCGTCGCCGCGCAGGCGCACCAGGAGCCCGTCCACCTCGACGCGGGCGCCGCGCGCCGCGAGCATCCGCTCGGTGTGGTCGCGCGAGCGCGCCGGCTCGGCGACGCTCACCTCCACTCCCGCGGCGACCCCCGCGAGCAGGATCGCGCTCTTCACCTGCGCGCTCGCGGTGTCGCTCACCCAGTCGATGCCGTGCAGCGGGGCGCCATGCACCGTCATGGGCAGTCCGTCGCCCCGCTCGCCCTCGACCTCGAGGCGGGCGCCCATCGCCTCGAGCGGCCGCTGCACGCGCCGCATGGGCCGACGCGAGAGCGAGGCGTCGCCGGTGAAGCGCGCGGAGAAGCCCGAGCCGGCGACGACGCCGGCGAGGAGGCGCGTGGTGGTGCCGCTGTTGCCGCAGTCGAGGGACGCGGCCGGCGCGCGGAGCCGGCCGTGGCCGCGCACCACGAAGTCGGGGGAGAGCTCGGGGACCTCGACCCCCATCGCCCGCAGCGCCCCCGCCGTGGACTGCACGTCGGCGGAGGGCAGGATGTCGCGCACGCGCGATTCCCCCTCCGCGAGCGCGGCGAGGAGGAGGGCGCGGTGCGAGATGCTCTTGTCCCCCGGCACGCGGATCGACCCCGCCACGCGCAGCGGGCGCGGGGCGGTCAGCGCAGCCACGACTCGAGCGCGGTGGCGAGGTCGGTCTTCTCGTCGCGGTACTTCACGATCACCGGGGTCTGGAGCGACAGCCCCTCGCTCGCGCCCCACCCCGACTTCACCGCGCGCGCGCCGGGCACCACCACCGCCCCCGCCGGGATCTCCAGGGGGCGTTCGAGGGAGCCGCGATACACCTGCTCCTTCACCAGGTCGTACACCGGGGTGCCGCGGGTGAGGATCGTCCCCGACGCGAGCACCGCCTTCTCGCGCACGATCGTTCCCTCGTACACGCCGCAGTTGCCCCCCACCAGCACGTCGTCCTCGATCACCACCGGCGAGGCGTTCACCGGCTCGAGCACGCCGCCCACCTGCGCGGCCGCGCTCAGGTGCACGCGCTCCCCCACCTGCGCGCAGGACCCCACGAGGGCGTGCGAGTCCACCATCGTGCCGCTCCCGACCCAGGCGCCCACGTTGATGTACATCGGGGGCATGCACACCACCCCGGGGGCGACGTAGGCGCCGCGGCGCACGCTCGAGCCCCCGGGGACGATCCGCACGTTCTGCTCGGGACGGAAGAGCTGCGTGGGGTAGGTGTGCTTGTCCACGAAGGAGAAGGGGGAGATGTCGTCCCCCATCCCGCGCAGGTGGCCCGCCCGGAACCCCACGAGGATGCCGCGCTTCACCCAGGGCACCGCGTGCCAGCTCCCGTCGTCCTCCCGCCGCGCCGAGCGCACCTTGCCATGCTCCAGCGCGAACAGGAGCGCGTCGATGATCACCTCCGCGTCCTGCGCGAGGTGCTGGCCGGGGGGGGTGGCGGCGAGCTCCTCGACGCGCCGCTCCAGGGTGGCGAGGTCCATCCTACAGCACTCCCGCCGCCTCGAGGGCGGCCTGCACCAGCTTCCCGTGCGTCGCGTCCATGGGGACGAGGGGGAGGCGGAGCTGGTTCTCCATCTTCCCGAGCATGTGCAACGCCGCCTTGATGGGCAGCGGGTTCGATTCCACGAAGGCGGCGCGCATGAGGGGGACGAGGGCGTCGTGCAGCTCGCGCGCGTTCTCGAAGTGGCCGGCGAGGCAGCGCTCCGCGAGCTGCGCCATCTGCCGGGGCGCCGCGTTCGACACCACCGACACGATCCCGTCGCCGCCGAGGGCCATCACCGGGAGGGTGAGCTCGTCGTCGCCGGAGAGGACGGAGAATCCTTCGGGGCGCTCGCGGATGATGTCGCTGATCTGCGCGAGGTTCCCCGACGCCTCCTTCACCGCCACGACGTTGGGGAGCTGCGCCAGCTCGAGCGTCGTCCTCGCCTCCACGTTGCTCCCGGTGCGCCCGGGGACGTTGTAGATGCAGATGGGGAGGTCGGTGCTCTCGGCGATGGCCAGGAAGTGTGCGACGATGCCCCGCTGCGGGGGCTTGTTGTACATCGGCGAGGTGTGGAGGAGGTGGGTGGCCCCCGCCTCCTTCATCACCTTCGAGAGCTCGATCGCCTTGCGCGTGTCGTTGGAGCCGGCGCCGGCCATCACGGGGATGCGCCCCGCCACCTGTTCCACGGTGATCTCCACGACGCGGCGCTGCTCGGCGACGGTCATCGTCGCGGCTTCGCCGGTGGAGCCGCAGGGGACCAGGAAGTGGATGCCCTGCTCCACCTGCCAGTCCACGAAGGCGCGCAGGGCGTGCTCGTCGAGGGCGCCGTCCTTGGTGAAGGGCGTCGCGAGCGCGGTGCCGCAGCCGATCAGGGGTTGGGTCATCTCCGGTCTCCTTTCCATGCAGTCATCCCGAGCGACGCGAGGGATCTGGCGCCGGCGCACCGTGGCCAGATCCTTCCCCTTCGCTGCGCTCAGGGTCAGGATGACATCAGGTCCTTCATGGTGAACACGCCCTTCCTCCCCACCAGCCACTCCGCGGCCACGAGCGCGCCCTCGGCGAACACGCGCCGGTCGCGGGCCTCGTGCACGAGGCGCACCTGCTCGAAGGCGCCGTCGAGGATCAGCTCGTGCGTGCCGGGCACGCTCCCCACGCGCACGCTGGTGATCGGGAGCTTCCGTCCCAGCCCCTTCTCCACGCCGCGGGCGAGGCTGAGCGCCGTGCCCGAGGGCGCGTCCTTCTTCGCGGTGTGGTGCGTCTCGACCATGTGCGCGTCGAGCCCCTTCACCTTCGCGGCGAGCCGCCCCGCCTCCTCCATGAGCCGCTCGAAGAGCTGCATCCCCAGGGAGAAGTTGGGCGCCCAGAGGAGGGCTCCGTCCACGTCGCCCACGGTGCGGATCACCACCGGCAGGTGCTGGTACCATCCCGTGGTGCCCACGACGATCGGGCATCCGGCGCGCAGCGCGGCCTCGATGTTCGCCACCGCCGCCGCGGGCGTGGTGAAGTCGATCGCCACCTGCGCGCCGCCCAGCGAGTCCTTCGAGATCTCGTCGCCGGCGTCGAGCCGCGCCACCACCTCCAGCCCGCGCTCGGCGGCGAGAGTGTCGAGGGTGCGGCCCATCTTCCCCATCCCGACAAGGGCGATGCGCGTCATGCGAGGGCTCCCTCGTGCGTGCCGAAGAACGCGTCGTGCAGGCGGATCATGGCGGGCGTCACCTGGTCGGCGTCGAGCACGAAGGTGAGGTTGATCCCGGTGGCGCTGAGGGAGAGCATGTGGATGCGCACGTTGCCCACCGCCTGCAGCGCGCGCGCCATCGCGTCGCCCCCCTCGCTCAGCCCCGCGCCCACCAGCGCCACGATCCCCCGCTTCTGCTCGATCGCCACGTCGCCGAGGGCGCGCAGGTCGCCCACGATCGCGTCGAGGCGCGAGGCGTCGTCCACGGTGAGGGAGACGCTCACCTCCGAGGTGGCCACCACGTCCACCGAGGTGCGGTGCTTCTCGAACACCGCGAACAGGGTGCGCAGGAATCCCTCGGTCATCAGCATGCGGGGGGTGCGGATCTTCACCAGGGTGGTGTTCGACTTCCCCGCGATCGCCGTCACCGGGCGGCGCGGCGCGTCGAAGGTGATGAAGGTGCCCGTCCCCTCGGGGCGTCTCGAGTTGAGCACCACCACCGGGATCCCCAGCCGCACCGCCGGGGCGATCGTGCTCGGGTGCAGCACCTTCGCCCCGAACGACGCCAGCTCCGACGCCTCCTCGAATCCCACGCGGTCGATGAGCCGCGCCCCAGGGATCACGCGCGGGTCGGCGGTGAGCATCCCGTCCACGTCGGTCCAGATCTCGATCGCCTCCGCCTTCACCGCCGCGCCGATCAGCGCCGCGCTGTAGTCCGAGCCGCCGCGCCCCAGGGTCGTGGTCACCCCGGTGCCGATGACGCTGCCGATGAAGCCGCCCAGCACGGGCACCTTGCCCTGCGCGAGCAGGGGGAGCAGGTGGTCGCGGGCCGCCTCGGCGATCGCCTCCACCTGCGGCTCGGCGCGGCCGTGCTGGTCGTCGGTGATCATGACCGTGCGCGCGTCCACGTGCACCGCGTCGATCCCCAGCTGCTGGTACGCCGCCACGACGAGCTCCGACGAGAGCCGCTCCCCCATGGCGGAGATCGCGTCGAGCGAGCGCGGGGTGAGGTCGCCGAGCACCGAGAGCGCCTCGGCGAGCATCGCCAGCTCGTCGAACGACGCGCTCAGCTCCTCGCAGATGGCGGCGCAGGCGTCGCCCAGCAGCTTCTCCGCCTGCTCCAGGTGCCGCGCGCGCAGCGCCTCCACCGCGCTCATGGCGCCGATGAGGTGCCCCTTCGCCGCCTGCTCGGCGATGGCGATCAGCGCGTTGGTGGTGCCGGCAAGGGCGGAGACGACGACGATCGGCTGCCGCTCGCGGCGGCCGCCCACGACCTGCGCGGTGCGGGCGATGGCGCCGGCGTCGCCGACGGAGGTGCCGCCGAACTTGACGACGATCACGGGAACGCGCCGCCTTCGCTGCCCGGGAGGCGCCCCATCCGCGCGAGGAGCTCGGCGTTGAGCACGGAGGCCCCCGCCGCGCCGCGCACGGTGTTGTGCCCCATGGCCACCAGCTTCACGTCGAGGAGCGGGTCGCGACGCACGCGTCCCACGACCACGCTCATCCCGCGGCCCGCGTCCACGTCGCGCCGCGGCTGCGGGCGATCGGGCTCGTCGGTCACGATCACCGGGCGCGCGGGGCTCGTGGGAAGCCCGCGCGCGAGGGCGTCGCCCTCCCAGGCGCGGAGGGTCTCGGCCACCTGCTCCGGCGTGGCGCGCACGCGGAAGCCGAGGGAGAGGCACACCGTGTGGCCGTTCTCCACTGGGACGCGGTTGCAGTGCGCCGTGACGGCGATGGACGCGGGAACGAAGGCGCCGTCGCGATAGCCGCCAAGCATCTTGAGCGACTCCGTCTCGACCTTCTCCTCCTCGCCGCTGATGTGCGGGATGACGTTGCCGAGGATGTCGAGCGAGGGCACGCCGGGGTAGCCGGCGCCGGACACCGCCTGCATCGTGGCCACGAACATCTTCTCGATGCCGAAGCGCTGGTGCAGCGGGGCGAGGGCGAGGACGGCGACGATCGTCGAGCAGTTCGCGTTGGTGACGATGCCGCCGGTGCCGGGGAAGCCTCGCGCCGCGCGCTGGCGCTCGAGGACGCCCAGGTGCCCCGGGTTCACCTCGGGGATCACGAGGGGAACGTCGGGCTCCATGCGGTAGTTGCGGGCGTTGGAGAGCACGAGCTTCCCCGCGCGCGCGAACGCCATCTCGATCTCCCCGGCCACCCCCGAGTCGAGGGCGGAGAAGACCACGTCGGCCTGCACGGCGCCCGGCTCGGCGGCGACGACGCGCACGTCGCGCAGCGACTCCGGCACCGCGCCCCCGCCGATCCAGCGCGCCGCGTCGGCGTAGCGCTTCCCCGCCGAGCGCTCGGAGGCGGCGAGGTCCGCCAGCTCGAACCAGGGATGATCGTGCAGCAGCCGGATGAACGACTGCCCCACCGCGCCGGTGGCGCCCAGGATCCCGACACGGATGCGCTTGGTCATGCCGGGCTGGAGAGCAAGGCGCGCACCATCGCGATGTACGAGTCCACCGCCGCGCGCAGCTCGCGCACGTCCACGAACTCGTCGGGAGTGTGCGCCACGTGGATGGAGCCGGGGCCGAAGAGCAGCGGCGTGCCCCAGCGGTCGAGGAGGGGGATGTCGCTCGTGTACGACACCGCCTCGGTGGCGAAGCCCGGGATGGTGTGGAAGCGCTGCGGGGGGATGTGCGAGCCGTACTCCAGCTGCGCCTTCCCCTTCGCCCAGTCGTTCATCATGCGCTTCACCACCTGCACGTCGCCCACGAGGCGGAACATGACTTCCGCCTCGCACCTGTCGGGGACGATGTTCGCCTCGGTGCCGCCGCGGATGGTGCCGATGTTGACGGTGGTCTCGCCCAGCTCCGGGTCGGTGGGGAGCGGGAGCTGCTTCACCGTGGGGAGGAGGGCGAGCATCGGCTCGATCGCCGAATCGCCCAGGTGCGAGTACGCGGAGTGGGCGGGGCGGCCGGTGGTGCGCACCATCACGCGCAGCGAGCCCTTGGCGCCGGAAGCGAGCATGCTCTCGGTGGGCTCGCCGTTGATGAGGAAGCGGCTGGTGGGCTGGAGCCGGTTGGCGGCGCGCGCGCCGTCGGAGCCCTTTTCCTCACCCACCACGAAGAGCAGGTCGACGCGCTCCTCCCCTTCGTCGCAGAGGGCGTCGGCGGCGACCATCATCGCGGCGGCGATCCCCTTGGCGTCGCAGCTTCCGCGGCCGAACAGGCGATCGCCCTCGAGGCGCGGGGGGAAGTACGGGGGCACCGTGTCCAGGTGGGTGGAGAGGGTGACTCCCCCTCCCTTCCGCGAGGCCCACACGTTGGCGCGGCCGCGGGTCACCTCCTGGAGCTGTACGTTCCAGCCGCGGGCGACGAGCCAGCGGGAGACGAAATCGACGGCTCCCTCCTCCTGGCCGGTGGAGGAATTGATGGCGAGGAGCTCGGCGGCGAGGGCGACGACATCGATCATGAGCGGGAACTTACCGAGTGGCGGGGT
Organism: Gemmatimonadaceae bacterium; assembly: GCA_036401195.1. GTDB lineage: Bacteria > Gemmatimonadota > Gemmatimonadetes > Gemmatimonadales > Gemmatimonadaceae > JACDHQ01. The sequence goes on along the minus strand of DASWVQ010000305.1, from coordinate 473 downwards.
GAGTTCCAACGCATGTCATGATTCGTACCGGAGGTCAACGGCCGGGCCGCCGGCTCTCGGCTCTCGGCCCTCGGCTCTCGGCACGAATCCGGAAGCGAGCGGCGCGCGAGGGCGCGCGCGCTCGATCGCCTCGGCGGGTACCCTCATGAGGTTTGCGCGCTGGAGGGCCGCGCAGCGGCCCAGGCGCGCTTCCGATCCCGGGGCCGAGAGCCGAGGGCCGAGGGCCGAGGGCTGGCGGCCGTCGGTTGCCGTTCCTACAGCTCCCCGTTCAGCACCCGTCGCCTGAGGTCCAGGAACCCCGCCGTGACCGGGATCCGCTGCTCGGAGGCGATGTCCTCGATCAGGTCGAGGAGGGCCCGCTTGAGGCGACGACCCTGGGCCCCGGTGGGGAGGGAGCGGAGGGTGGCCTCGATCCGGCGGTGCTGGCCGAGCCAGGGCTGGAGCTCCAGGGGCTCCGAGGCGGCGGCGGTGGC
>DASWVQ010000304.1:0-2904 GCA_036401195.1 Gemmatimonadaceae bacterium | reverse complement strand
AAAATCCGCGTCCAGCCTGCTCCGGTGCACCGACCCGCGTGCACGGGGCTTGCCTTGGCTTTCGCACGTCCCAGGAGGAGTGAGTGACTCGCATGGCAGCCCGGAGCAGAGCCCGCAAGACGACCCGCACCGCGAAGCCGGAGCCGCGGCCCGCCCCGGGCGTGGCGCAGCCCACCGAGGACGAGGTGCTCCGCGCCCTTGCCCAGGCGTCGCCCAGCGAGCTCTATCACCTGGAGAAGCGCCGGCGCGCGGCGGGGGGCAACCTGCCCGCCGACGAGCGCGTCGCCGCCGCCAAGCGCGAGTTCGAGGCGATGCTCGCCGCCGAGGCGGGAACGCCTCGTGGCGGACGTCCTCGCAAGAAGCCGGTAGCGAAGCCCAAGGACGAGTTCAGCGAGCTCGAGCCGCACGGGGAAGACGACCTGGCCGACCCGGAGGCGTGATGCGCACGGAGCGGCGCGCCGGCAGTCGCTGGCGCGCCTGGTGGCCTACCAGCCTCTCACGGCTGGTGGGGCTGCATGGGCGGCTGCACGTGCGCCACGAGCGCGTTCGCGTGCCCGGTTGGCGCGGCGCCCCGCTCCGCATCGCCTTCGCCTCGGACTTCCACGCCGGCCCCACCACGCACCCGAAGCACCTCGCCGAGGCCTGCGACGCGATCGCCGCCACGACGCCCGATATCCTGCTCCTCGGCGGCGACTTCGTGCAGGAGGAGGCGGTCGACATCGGCGACCTCGCCTTCCGCCTCGGCGCCATCCCCGCGCCGCTGGGAAAGCTGGCCGTGCTGGGGAACCACGACTTCACCTCCGGCGGCGAGGGGGTCGCGCGGCGCCTTCGCCTGGCGGGGATCGACGTGCTGCAGAACGCGGCGGTCCGACTCCCCCTCCCGGAGGTCGACGCCTGGGTCTGCGGGCTCGATGACTTCGACGAGGGCCACCCCGACGCGGTGCGCGCCCTCGACGGGACCACCGGGGTGCGCATCGTCCTCATGCACTCTCCCGAGACCCTCCACGAGCTCGAGGGCCACCGCTTCGACCTCGCCTTCTGCGGGCACACGCACGGCGGACAGGTCGCCCTCCCCGGGGGCACCCCGCTCATGATGCCCGGCGGGTGGCTCAACCGCCGCTTCGCCCATGGGCGGCACGACCTGAACGACGGCGGCACCCTCTTCGTGAGCCGGGGGATCGGCTTCAGCCGCTGGCCGGTGCGGCTGTTCGCGCGCCCCGAAATTCACCTCGTCGAGGTGGGCGCGTAGATTCCGGGATGGCCGTGAATCCCGAGCTCAGGCGCGCGGTGCTCCGACTGGCGATCGGAGTCGTCGCGGTGGACGCCCTCTTCATCGCATGCTGGACGTTCCTCAGGATCGGCGGGCGCCCGGACCGGGAGCAGATGACCTTCGTGGCGGTATGGACCGTCGCCACCCTCGCGGTGGTCCTCCCCGGCCTCACCGCGGTGCGCCGGGTGCGAACGCGCCTGCGCCGGGAGCGTGCGGGGCGCCCCTGACGAAGCGGTGCCTCTCACTTCCGCTCGTACTTCCAGTTCCGCGACTTCCCCTCGGCGAGCCACTCCAGCGCCTGCGCGACGCGCTTCTCCCGCGTCTCCGCCCGCTTCGCCTCGGCGATCCACTCCGCGTACTCACGGCGATGGCTGGGGCTGAACGCCTCGAAGGCCGCCCGCGCCCTCGCGTGCTTCTTCATCGCCAGCGCCGCCGCGAGCTCCTCGGGGACCTCCAGCGGCTTGCGCCGCGCCTCGCGCGCGGCGAGGGCCCCGCGCCCGGCGGGCACCGGCTTCACCGTGCGAGTCACCCCCGCGTCGATCAACCCCGCCTGCTTCTTCACGTAGCCGGCGAGGGTGCGCCGCGCCGGGAGGTCCTTCAGGGCGGTGATCCGGCCGAGCGAGCCCATCGCCTTCTCCCCCTGGAACTCCTCCCCCACCACCTCCGCCCCGTTCCAGAATCCGAAGGCGCAGTGCTGCTTGAAGGCGGCCATGCTGCACAGGATCTTCCCGCCGTAGGTGAAGTGCGGGAAGCTCCACTTCATCGTCTCCTCCACCTCGGGACAGGCCTCGTGCACCACCTGGCGGAGGTGCAGGAGGATCGGCCGTGCGAAGTCGGCGGCTCGCGCGATGTAGGCGTCGATGCGGGGGTCGAGACTGGGCATGGCCGCACGTGAGCGTAGGTGGTGAAGTCGTCCTGAGCGTAGCGAAGGACCCGGCGCCGGCGCACCGTGGCCAGATCCTTCGGCTGTGCCTCAGGACGACGGCGGAGGGCTACACCGCCTCGGACAGCGACGTGAAGTTGAAGTCCCGCACCTTGAGCGCGGGCATCACCACGTTGCCTCCCGCCTCGGTGCCCGCCAGCCGCTGCGGCCGCCCGATCATCTCCAGGTTGTTGAGCATGAACAGGGGACTCTCGTTGAAGCGGAAGTTCCGCAGCGCCTTCGTGATCTTGCCATCCTCGATCAGGAAGGTCCCGTCGCGGGTGAGCCCCGTATAGAGGATCGTCCGCGGGTCCACCGGCCGGAGGTACCAGAGCCGGGTCACCAGCACGCCGCGCGGCGTGGAGGCGAGCATCTCCTCCATGGACGCCCCTTCCCCCTGCCCCACGAGCCGCATGGAGTTCGGGAAGCCGGTGGCGACCTTCCCCTGCTTCTTCGCCCAGAAGCGACCGTACGAGAGCGTCTTCAGCACCCCGTTCTCCACCCACACCTGCCGGCCGAGGGGGAGCCCCTGTCCGTCCCACGGGGAACTGAGCAGGAGGGGATCCGCCGGGTCGGAGATGACCGACAGCCGCTCGTCGATGATCTTCTCCCCGATCTTGTTCCCCCCGCCCTGCTTCGAGAAGGCGCTGCGCCCCTCGTCGGCCGAGCGCGCATCGATGGCGAAGCCCATGAGCTGCACCAGGTCGCCCAC
>DASWVQ010000303.1:0-4271 GCA_036401195.1 Gemmatimonadaceae bacterium | reverse complement strand
TGGTGATCGCGTGGAAGGAGGGATCCTGCCCCACGATCGTGATGTCGGTGCCGTGCAGGGTCGTGAGCACGCGGATGTCCGGCCGCGTGGGGCGGAGCATCTCCTTGGCGATCCAGGCGCTGGTCGCATGCGGAATCGCGTAGTGCACGTGGAGGAGGTCGAGCCCGTGGCGCAGCACCACCTCGTGCATGCGCACGGAGAGCGCGAGGTCGTAGGGCGGATATTCGAACAGCGGGTAGCGGACGACCTCCACCTCGTGGAAGTAGACGCGCGGCAGGAAGGCCGGCAGGCGGAAGGGCTGCTGGTAGGTGATGAAGTGCACCTCATGGCCCTTCTTCGCCAGCGCGATCCCCAGCTCCGTGGCCACCGCGCCCGAGCCGCCATAGGTGGGATAACAGGTGATGCCGATCTTCACGCGCGCCTCCCGTCCTCGCTCGTCCACCACTGCCGCACGACGTCCCACGCCGCCGGGTCGTCCGGGTTCACCCGCAGCACCGGTGCCTCGCCCAGCTGGTGCCGGAACCAGGTCCGCTGCCGCTTCGCGTACTGCCGCGTCTCCACCGTCACCCGCTCCAGCGTCGCCGGCCGCGTGGCCTCGCCGCGCACGAACGCGCGAACCGCCGCATACCCGGCCGCGTTCCAGGCGGGCGCGTCGTCGGGCACCCGGTCCAGGAGCCCGCGCACCTCCTCGGGCCACCCCTGGTCGAGCATCGCGGCCGCCCGGCGCGCGATGCGGGCGCCGAGGGACGCTCCCGGGTCAACGACAAGATAGCGGGGGCGCCACCGCGCCGGGCGCCGCTCGCGGCGGTGCAGGTCGCTCAGCCGTTCGCCGGCGAGGAGCGCCACCTCGATGGCGCGGAGGAGCTGGGCGCGCCCCAGGGGCGCGCGCGCCGGGTCGAGGGCGGCGCACCAGCGGCGCAGCTCCGCGAGCGACAGCGTCCCGAGCCACTGCTGGAGCGCGAGGCGACGGTCCGGGTCCATCGGGGGCTCGGCGAAGCCGGTCTCGAAGAGGGCGCGGACGTAGAAGCCCGTGCCCCCCACCACCACCGGCTGGCGCCCCGCGCGCAGCGCCGCCTCGATGCGCTCGTGCGCGAGGTCGGCCCAGCGGAAGGCGGAGAACCGTTCCGCCGGGTCGGCGACGTCGATCCCCTCGTGGGGCACCAGCGCCTGGTCGGCGGCCGTGGGCTTGGCGGTGCCGACGTCGAAGCCGCGATAGACCTGCCGCGAGTCCGCGCTCACGATGGTGAGCGGGAACTCGGCGCCGAGGCGCATGGCGAGCGCGCTCTTCCCCGCGGCGGTGGGACCGAGGATGACGGGAACGCTACGCTCGCCCAAAGCGCCGGTCGAGCTCGTCCCAGGTGAGGTGCACGATCGTCGAGCGACCGTGCACGTCGTGCGCCGGGAGGGTGGTGGCGGCGAGCGCCTGGTAGAGCGCGCGCATCTCGGGCGGGGTGAGCGGCTCCCCCGCCTTGATCGCCGCCTTGCAGGCGAAGGTGGCGGCGAGGCGCTCGTGGCGCGAGGCGACGCCGGCGACGCGATCCCCCGCCAGCGAGGCGAGGGTATCGCGCAGGCAGCGCTCCGCGTCGAAGCGCGGGTGGGGCATGGGCACGCTGCGCACGATCAGGGTGTGCCCGCCGAACCCCTCCACCTCGAACCCCAGCCGCTCGAGCAGGTCACGGTTCGCCTCGAACGCCTCCTCCTCGGCGGGGGAGAGGTGGAGGGTCATGGGAAAGAGCAGCTGCTGGGAGGGGGCGTCGCCCCGCTCGAAGGTGTGCATGAACTTCTCGAACAGCACGCGCTCGTGGGCGGAGTGCTGGTCGATGAGCACCACGCCGTCGTCCATCTCGCACATCATGTACGTGCGGTGGAGTTGGAGAAGGGGTGGGACGAGCAACGGCGGAACGGCGTCGCTGGTCGCTGGTCGCTGGTCGGAGAGGAGGGCGTCGACGGCGTCAACGGCGTCAACGGCGTCAACGGCGTCGCTGGGCGATGGACGATGGACGGCACCGGGGCCCGCGGGGAGCGGCACATCGGGCGCGAACAGGCCGGCCGGCGCCGCGCGCGTGTCGGCACGAAGGAGCTCCACGTCCACCGCCGGCGGCGCGGCGGGAGCGGAGGGAAACCACCGCCCCGCCCCGGGGCGGGCGCCGGGGCCATGGAGGAAGGCGGCGGCGTCGAAGGTGCCGAGGGCGCGCCGGACGGCGCGCTCCACGGCGCGCTCCACCTCCCAGCGGTCGCGGAAGCGCACCTCGGCCTTCGCCGGGTGCACGTTCACGTCCACGTCCTCGCCGGGAAGCACCACGTCGAGGAACATCGTGGGGCGCACGCCCGAGGGGATGGTGCTGCGGTAGGCGGATTCCGCCGCACGCACGATCCCGGTGTCGCGCACGGCGCGCCCGTTCACCGAGAGGTAGAGGCGGCGCGCGGCGGTGCCCACGTCGGCGGGGCGCTCCACGATCCCCGCGACGTGGATGGGGCCGACCACGTCCTCCACCTCGAGGAACCGCTGCGCGTACGCGCCTCCCCACAGGCCCGCGAGCCGCTCGCCGAGGGTGGCGGCGGCGGGGAGGGTGAGCGCGGACTTGCCGTCGTGGGTGACGGTGAGGCGCACGTCGCGGCGGGTGAGCGCCATCTGCGTGAGCGCCTCGACGATGCCGCGCCACTCGGAGCGCGCCCCGCGCAGGAACTTCTGCCGCGCGGGGGCGTTGAAGAAGAGCCGCGCCACGTCGATCGTGGTGCCCCGGCGGCGCGCCATCTCCTCCACGGCGGCCACGCGACCCCCCGCCGCGCGCACGCGCGTGCCCTCGCCGTCGGCGGCCGCCGTCTCGAGGGTGAACTCGGAGACGGAGCAGATGGACGGCAGCGCCTCGCCGCGGAAGCCGAAGCTGCCGATCCCCACCAGGTCGGCGGCGGCGCGGATCTTCGACGTGGCGTGCCGCTCGAGCGCGAGGAGGGCATCGTCGCGCGTCATCCCCACCCCGTCGTCGCTCACGCGGATGCGCTGCCGCCCCCCCTCTTCCACGACGACGTCCACGGCGGTGGCGCCGGCGTCGAGGGCGTTCTCCACCAGTTCCTTCACCACGGAGGCGGGGCGCTCGACCACTTCGCCGGCGGCGATCTGGTCGGCGACATGGCTGGGGAGGACGGCGATGCGGGGCATCCGTTCAAGTTACCGGCCCGTGCGGCCGGAAAGGAGGGTCAGCGCTCCGCGGCCGCATCCATGCGCAGGAGCCTCGTTCCCTCGATCCATCCCTCGCGTTCGCCCGCGCCCGACACGCGCGCGAAGGCGCCCGCCTGCCCCCCGAGTCGCACGACGGCGCCCCGGTCCACCCGCGCCACCTGCTCGCCCCCGCTCTCCGGGGTGCTCGTGAGCGGGGAGGAGGAGCGCACGATCGCCAGCTGCGCCGGGTCGGTGCGCTCCACGTACAGCGCCGTGGCGGCGCCGAGGAAGGCGGCCGCGGTGAGGAGCGAGGCGGAGAGCGGCCCGGCGCCCCCGCGGAGCCGCGCGCGGAAGGCCAGCGCGAGCCATCCGGCCCACCAGAGCAGCAGCGCGGCGACGGCGAGGGTGGAGCTGCTCACCGGGGGAACGAAGGCGGGGTCGCGAAGCGAGGTGACGTCGATCAGGTCGAGATGATCGCGCACGTCGGCGGCGCCGGGCTCCAGGCGGACCGCGCGGGCCCAGCCATGCGTGGCACCGATCGTGTCGGCGTTCGCCCACGCGGCGGTGCCGTAGTTCGCCCACGCGTCGGCGCTGCGGGGCTCGGCGTCGGTCACCTGCGCGAAGGCGGCCACGGCGTCGCGGTACGCGGCGTGACGATAGGCGTCCACCCCTTCCTCGAAGCGGGTCGCGGGGGCGGCGTGCATCACGAGCGCGGGAAGCACGAGCAGCAGCAGGAGGAGCGCGGGGGGGCGCGACGCCGGCGCCTGCGCGGCGAACGCGGGAGGCGCGATCGCCTCCGCGTCGACGGCATCGTACGTCGCCGCGACCTCGGCGCCCCCCGGCGCTGCCACGGTGCCCGTGCGGTCGTACGCGGCGGCATCGAGCGCGAGGAGCAGCTGGCGCGCGCGATCGGCGGTGGCCTCGCGCACCCCCGCGCGGAGCAGCACGCGTCGCAACGTGCGCGGCTCGGTGATGTCGAGCACGGGCACGCCGAGGCGCCCCGAGAGCGCGGCGAGCCAGGCACGACGCAGCGACGCGGGATCCTCGCCGCGCGCGATCGAGCGGCGCATGACCGCGGCGGGAGGGGGCCGGCGGGCGGCCCCGCGGCGGC
>DASWVQ010000302.1:0-1811 GCA_036401195.1 Gemmatimonadaceae bacterium | reverse complement strand
CGTGGGGGGGCGGGTGCAGATGCTCGGGATCCCGGCGAAGCCGATGGACGTGAACTTCGCGACCGAGGTGATCTTCAAGGGCCTCACGGTCTACGGGGTGGTGGGGCGGCGGATGTACGACACCTGGATCCAGATGACCCGCTTCCTGCGCTCGGGGATGTTCGACCCGGCGCCGGTGATCACGCACCGATTCCCCCTCGAGGATGTCGACGCGGCGATCCACGCCATCAAGAGCGGCGAGGCGGGCAAGGTGATCTTCGAGGTGGCCTGACATGGCGCTCAACGAGGCATTCCGGAACGAGCTGCAGGGGACGCTCGACCAGCTGAAGCGGGACCGCGTGTACAAGGAGCTCCTGTACCTGGAGTCGCCGCAGGCGGCGCGGGTGCGGATGGAGGGGCGCGGGGAGGTGCTGATCCTCTCGTCGAACAACTACCTGGGGCTCTCCGCGGAGCCGTCGGTGGTGGAGGCGGGGATCGAGGGGCTGCGGAGGTACGGGGCGGGGACGGGGAGCGTGCGCTTCATCTGCGGCACCTTCACGATCCACCGCGAGCTGGAGGAGGCGCTCGCGCGCTTCGCCGGCACCGAGGGGGCGATGAGCTACGTGTCGGCGTGGAACGCGAACGAGGGGCTCACGGCGACGATCGTGGAGGAGGGGGACTTCGTCGTCTCCGACGCGCTGAACCATGCGTCGATCATCGACTCCATCCGGCTGGCCAAGGCGATCACGAAGTGCACGACGGCGGTGTACCGGCACGGCGACCTGGACGACCTGCGGGAGAAGCTGCGGGCGAACCGGGGGGCGCGGCGGAAGCTGATCTGGACCGACGGCGTCTTCTCCATGGAGGGGTCGATCGCGAAGCTCCCGGAGATCCTCCAGATCGCCCGGGACGAGGGAGCGATTGTGATCATGGACGACTCGCACGCCACGGGGGTGCTCGGCGCGACCGGACGGGGGACGGCGGAGCACTTCGGGCTGCTCGGGGAGGTGGACGTGATCACCTCGACGCTGGGCAAGGCGCTCGGGGGGGCGGCGGGGGGCTTCGTGGCGGGACCGGCGGCCCTGGCGGACATGCTCACGCAGCGCTCGCGTCCCCAGCTGTTCTCGAACGCCCTGCCGCCCACCGTGGCGGCGAGCGCGCTGGCCGCGGTGCGGTTCATCGAGGAGCACCCCGAGCGGGTGCAGCAGCTGCGCGACAACGCCCGCTACTTCCGGGAGCAGATCATCGAGGCGGGGTTCACGCCGCTGGCGGGGGAGACGCCGATCGTGCCGATCATCGTGGGCGAGACGGCCACGGCGATCCAGATGTCGAACGCGCTCCTCGACGAGGGGGTGTTCGTGACGGGGTTCGGCTTCCCGGTGGTGCCTCATGGGCAGGCGCGGGTACGGTGCCAGATCTCCGCGGCGCACACGAAGGAGGACCTGGACGAGGCGGTGCGGGCGTTCCGGAAGGCGGGGGCGAAGCTGGGGATCATCTGACCGAGGCGGAGCAACTGCCTCGCCGGACGACGGACGACTCTCGACTTTCGACTTTCGCCCGGGAAAGGAAATGGGCAGCTGCACCTGGGGGGCGCCGCCGGTGGCGGCGCCCCCTTCCGTTTCCGGGCGAGAGACGAAAGTCGTCCGTCGTCCGGCGGCGGCCAGGCCCGGCGGACACAGCCCGCCCCGGCGGTGTGATCTATCCCCCTTCCTGTGACGCCGCGTATCCCCCACGCGTCGGATGCTCGGGGCCGCCGCATCGAGGCGGCTCGGACCATTTCCGTCGAGGAATACCTATGCTGAGGTTCCGTGGCGCGGCGATCGCGATCGCGC
>DASWVQ010000301.1:0-2217 GCA_036401195.1 Gemmatimonadaceae bacterium | reverse complement strand
TCGGTGCGCCCGGGCCAGATCCTTCGGCTGCGCCTCAGGATGACCTCAACAGCCCCGCAAATGAAGATCTCACGCCCACTCAGCACCGCCACGCTGATCGTCGCGATCCTCGCGACGGCCGGCGGCCTCCAGGCACAGGCCGCGGCCCGCCCCCTCGGCACCCTCCGCGAGCAGGCCACGCTCCAGCAGCGGTGGCTCGAGGAGCGCATGAACGCCGTGCTCCCCGCGCTCATGCGCAAGCACGGGGTGCGCTTCTGGGTCGTTCCCATGCGCGAGTACGCGGAAGACCCGGTGTTCTCCTCGCTCGTGTCCCCCACCACCTTCGCCGCCCGGCGCCGCACGATCTACGTCTTCCACGACCGCGGCCCGGGGAAGGGCGTCGAGCGTCTCGCCCTCGGCGGGACCTCGCAGGGTGGGGTGTTCGAGGCGGTGCGCTCGACAAAGCCCGCGTCGGGACCCGCCGGGGGGCACGTGCAGGCGCAGGCCGAGCTGTGGGGAGACGAGCAGTGGCAGGTGCTGAAGCGCGTGATCGAGGAGCGGAACCCGGACTCGATCGCGGTGAACATCTCCACCATCACCGCCTTCTCCGACGGGCTCACCGCCGGGGAATACGAGGGGATGCGTCGCGCCCTCGGCGCCCCCTGGGTGGACCGCATCCGCCCCGCCGGCGAGCTCCCCCTCGAGCTGATCGCCACGAGGCTCCCCGCGGAGGTGCCCACCTTCGAGCGGATGAACCGCATCGCCTGGGAGATCATCGAGGAGGCCTTCTCCAACCGCGTGATCACCCCGGGCGCGACGCGCACCAGCGACGTGGTGTGGTGGATGCGCCAGCGGCTGAACGCGCTGGGGCTCGACACCTGGTTCCAGCCCTCCGTGGAGGTGCAGCGTCGCGGCGCGACAGCCGCGCAGCTCGGCGACGACCCGGTGATCCAGCGCGGCGACGTGCTGCACTGCGACTTCGGCGTGACCGCGCTGCGGCTCAACACCGACACGCAGCACATGGGCTACGTACTGCGCGAGGGGGAGACGGAGGCGCCGGACGGGCTGCGTCGCGCCCTCGCCACCTCCAACCGGCTCCAGGACATCGTGGTGGCGGAGTTGCAGCCGGGTCGCACCGGCAACGAGGTGCTGCGCGCGTCGCTGGCGCGCATGCGCGCCGAGGGGATCAGCGGCACCGTGTACTCGCACCCCGTGGGGATGCACGGCCACGGCGCCGGCCCGCTGATCGGGCTCTGGGACTACCAGGAGGGGGTGCCGGGGCGCGGCGACGCGAAGGTGCTGCCGAACATGTGGGTGTCGATCGAGCTGCAGGCCACGACGCCGGTCCCCGAGTGGGGGGGACAGCGGGTGTCGTCGGCGCAGGAGGAGGACGTGATCATCGACGCCGCCGACAAGGTGCGCTGGGCGGTGGGGCGGCAGGAGAAGTTCCACCTCGTGAAGTGAACACCCGGTGACCGACCGCTCGCGCCTCGGCGCACGCCTCGAGCTCCTCGCCGTCGCGGTGCTCTTTTCCACCGGGGGCGCCGCGATCAAGGCCACCGCGCTCACCGGCTGGCAGGTGGCGAGCTTCCGCTCCGGGGTGGCCGCGCTGGTGATCTGGGGGCTCGTGCCGGCGGCGCGGCGCGGCTGGTCGCGCCGCACATGGCTCGTGTCGGCCGGGTACGCGCTCACCATGATCTCGTTCGTCGTGGCGAACAAGCTCACCACCGCGGCGAACGCGATCTTCCTCCAGTCGGCCGCGCCCCTCTACATCCTCCTCCTCGGCCCCCTCCTGCTCAAGGAGCGGGTGCACCGGCGCGACTTGATCTTCATGGCCGTGGTGGTGGTGGGGCTGGCCTGCTTCTTCTTCGGCGAGCAGCACGCGGCCGCCACAGCGCCCAATCCGCGCGCGGGAAACCTGGTCGCCCTGCTGAGCGGGGTGGGCTGGGCGGCGACGCTGATGGGGATGCGCTGGATCGGCGCGCGCGAGCCCGAGGGGGCGACGTACCCGGTGGTGGTGGCGGGCAACCTCCTCGCCTTCCTCGCCTGCCTGCCGCTCGCGCTGCCGGTGGGGGGGACGCGCGGGGGGGACTGGGTGGTGATCGGCTACCTGGGGGTCTTCCAGATCGGGCTCGCCTACCTGCTGATGGCGAAGGCGATCCGGCACGTCCCCGCCTTCGAGGCCTCGGCGCTGCTGCTGCTCGAGCCGGCGCTGAACCCCGTGTGGGCGTGGGTGGT
>DASWVQ010000300.1:0-2390 GCA_036401195.1 Gemmatimonadaceae bacterium | reverse complement strand
GCGTTGATGCGCGCGATGCGCGTGCGCACCTCGCGATACGAGTCGCGCACCTTCGCCTGGAACACGCGCGACGCGAGCCACACCAGCGGGATCACGGCGAAGGCGGCGAGGGCGAGCCGCCAGTCCACCACCACCATCATCACGCCGATCGCGAGCAGGGTGAACAGGTCGCCCAGCCCGGACACGACGCCGGCGGTGAACAGCTCGTTGAGCGCCTCCACGTCGCTCGTCACCCGGGTGACGAGGCGCCCCACCGGCGAGCGGTCGAAGAAGGGGATCGGCAACCGCTGGAGCACGCCAAAGAGCTGCACGCGGAGGTCGTGCATCACCGCCTGCCCCAGGCGGTTGGTGAGGATCGTCTCGCCGTAGGCGCACACGAAGGAGGCGCCGAGAGAGAGGCCGAAGAGGAGGGTGGCGCGGGCAATCTCCCCCAGGTCGCGGGCGGGGATCGCGTGGTCGATCACGCGGCGGGTGAGGAGGGGCCCCACGAGCTGGAGCAGCCCCTCGGCCATGAGGAAGAGCACCGCCCCCACCACCAGCCAGCCGTATGGGCGCACGTACGCCACGAGCCGGCGCACGAGCCGGGCATCGTAGATGCGTCCCACGCGATCCTCGTCCTGTGCCTCTCCCTGGTCCGCCGCGCTCATCGTGGGAGTGAAGATAGCGGGTGCTGGCCGCAGAGCCCGCCGGGAAAACTTCGAGGGACGTGCCTGCTTGGTACGCTGGTTGCGATTGAGCCCGGCGCGGAACCTATCCTCACTTTGGAGGCAGTCATGGGCATTCTTGCTTGGATCGTGCTGGGGCTGATCGCGGGAGCGATCGCCAAGGCTCTCATGCCGGGGAACGACCCCGGTGGTATCATCGTGACGATGCTGATCGGCATCGTGGGCGCGTTCCTCGGTGGCTTCCTCGGCAACATGATCGCGGGTCGCGGGCTGAACGGCTTCTCACTGTGGAGCATCGTGCTCGCGGTGCTCGGCGCGATGCTGCTCCTGTGGATCTACCGCATGGCGACCCGCTCGCGCGGGACGGCCACGAGGGTCTGACGCCCGCGTCACGACCCCCTGTCGTGGTGCTGGGCCGCATGGCGCGCCGCCGGTGACTCGTTCACCGGCGGCGCGCGTGCGCGTGGGCTTCGGGTGAGGGTGCCCCCCGGGGACCGAACGGCGGTCCCTGCGGGCCCGCACGGTCCCCGGGGGGCACCCCCACCCTCGCTCGAGTCATCAACGGCGACGTCATTGGAGCGCGAGGCCGGTCGGAGGCAGGCGCGCAGGCTGGTTCGGGAAGGGGCTGCCGGGGACCTACTTACCCACACGGTCCCCGGCAGCCCCTTCCCGAACCAGCCCCCGGGTCTTCGGCGAGGGGGCGAGGGGTGCCCCTGGGAGACCGTGTGTGTTGCTAGGTCTCTCAGGGGCACCCCTCCCCCCTCGCGGCGCGGCGATGGTCGCCGGTCGCCCTCAGCACGACCGCACTGTTACGGCATCTGTTCGGTCCCTAGATTTCACCCGATGAAGGACCGCATCATCGTCCGGGGCGCCCGGCAGCACAACCTCAAGGGGATCGACGTGGAGATCCCCCGGCGCGCGCTCACCGTCGTCACCGGGCCCTCCGGGAGCGGCAAGTCCTCCCTCGCCTTCGACACCATCTACGCCGAGGGGCAGCGGCGGTACGTGGAGTCGCTCTCAGCCTACGCGCGCCAGTTCCTCGAGCGCATGGAGAAGCCCGACGTCGACTTCCTCGACGGCCTCTCCCCCGCGGTGGCGATCGAGCAGAAGAACCCCACGCGCACCTCGCGCTCCACCGTGGGCACCGCCACCGAGATCTACGACTACCTGCGCCTCCTCTGGGCGCGCGTGGGGCGCACCTTCTGCCCCGTGTGCGGCCGCGAGCTGCGCCCCGACACGGTGCAGTCGGTCACCGACGACGTGCTCGCCCTCCCCGCGGGCACCCGCTTCCACGTGGCCTTCCCGCTGCGCATGTCGGCCAAGGTCACGCATCAGGTGGTGGTGGAGAACCTGCGCGAGCAGGGCTTCGTGCGCGTGCAGCTCGACGGCACGCCGTACCACCTCGACGACCTGATCGCGGGCGCGGTGGACATTACCAGCGCCCGGGAAGCCCTGGTCGTGGTCGACCGCCTCGCGGTGAGCGACGACGCGCGCGGCCGCCTCGCCGACGCGGTGCACACCGCCTTCCAGGAGGGCGATGGGGATTGCGTCGTGCTCCTGGCCGACGGCGCCACGCGCGCGGATGCGGAACAGGCCCTTCGCCCGGCTCAGGGCGTTCGGCACGACGCGTTGCGCTTTACCGAACGCTTCGAGTGCCCCAACGACGGCACCCGCGCGCCGGCGCCCACCCCGCAGCTCTTCTCCTTCAACTCCCCGCGCGGCGCC
>DASWVQ010000299.1:0-4895 GCA_036401195.1 Gemmatimonadaceae bacterium | reverse complement strand
GGAGCGGGTGTTCGGGCAGTTCGACCAGGTGGTGATCCGCGACATCTTCGCGGTGAAGCGTGCCGTGCTCTCCCTGCGCCGGCACCTGGCGCCGCAGCGGGAGGTGTTCAACGTGCTCACCAACCGGCCGAGCGCCCTGCTGGAGCCCGAGGCGCAGATCTACTTCCGCGACGTGTACGATCACGTGCTCCGGATCACCGACTCCCTCGACACCTACCGTGAATTGTTGAGTTCCACCCTGGACAGCTACCTCTCGCAGGTCTCCAACCGGCTCGGCAGCGTGACCAAGGCGCTCTCGGTGGTGGCGACGCTGAGCATCCCGTTCGTGGTCATCAGCGGCATGTGGGGGATGAACGTGAGCCACATCCCGCTGTCGAACAACCCGCACGCCTTCGCCTGGATGCTCGGCATCCAGCTCGGCATCGGCGTGCTCCTCGTGGTGATCCTGCGCTGGCGGAGGCTCCTCTGATGGGTGTGCGGCTCTACGGTGTCACCAGCAACGAGGGGCACGTCCTCGACGAGCTGCCCGGCGAGGGCTCGCTCCTCCAGGTGCGCGACCTCGCCGCGGTGATCGGCCCCGCGCCCTACGAGGCCGTCGAGCCCGACGACGCGGCGATCGACCTGCACCGGCGCGTGATCGACGTGGTCTTCCGCCACCGCACCGTGCTCCCCCTGCCGGTGGGGACGGTGTTCCGGGGGACGCACGCGCTGGAGCGGTGGATGGAGCTGCACTACGTGTCGCTCTCCGACGCGCTGGCGTACGTGGACGACCGGGTCGCCGCGCGGGTGCGGGTGTCGCGGCTGGAGATGAGCGTGGTGGCCGAGGACGGCTCCGACCTCGCGTCCACCGGGGCGGAGGTGATGCGCGCGCTGCGGCGCCGCGCGGTGGCGTCGGTCCCGCTCCGTGGGGAGCGGGTGACCGGGCTGTCCGTCGCGTCGGCGTTCCTCGTGGAGCGCGAGCTGTGGAAGGAGTTCACCAAGGGGGTCGAGGAGGTGCAGTCCGCCGACCCCCAGCTCCGCGTGGAGAGCAGCGGCCCCTGGCCGCCGTACGACTTCGTGCGGATCGAACTGGGGGGCTGAGATGTTCTGTCCCGACTGTGGCGCGTGGAACCGGAGCGCGGCGGCGGCGTGCGCGCGATGCGCGCAGCCCCTCCCCGACGTGCCGAGCGCGCCCACCGAGCAGCCGGACGACGAGATCACCCTCGTGCGCCGCGCCACCGGCGCGCGCTACCGGGTGATCCGGCGGCTCGGCGGCGGCGGCATGGCCGGCGTGTACCATGGCGAGCATGCGCTCCTCGGCCGCCCGGTGGCGATCAAGGTGCTGCACCCGCACCTGGCGCGCGACCCGGAGATGCTCGAGCGCTTCCGCCGCGAGGCGGAGGCCGCGTCGCAGCTCGTGCACCCGCACGTGTGTCCCATCCTCGACTTCGGGGTGGGGGCGGGCACCGCGTTCATCGTCATGCCCTTCGTGGGCGGGGGCTCCTTCGCCGACCGGGTGTATGTGAAGAAGATGGCGGAGCCGGCCGACGTGGCGGCCATCGGGGCGCAGGTGGCATGCGCGCTGGACCACGCCTGCCGCCGCGGCATCGTGCACCGCGACGTGAAGCCCGACAACATCCTCCTCGACGACGACGGCAACGCCTTCCTCACCGACTTCGGGATCGCGACGGCGCTCTTCCACGGGCGGCTCACCGCGACCGGGCGCGCCATGGGGACGCCGCACTACATGAGCCCCGAGCAGGCGATGGGGAAGCTGGTGGACGGGCGCAGTGACATCTACGCCCTCGGCGTGGTGATGTACGAGGGGCTGGTGGGCTTCCCCCCCTTCGACGGCGCGGATGCCTTCTCCGTGGGGTACAAGCAGGTGCACGAGCAGCCCGTCCCCCTCGGCGACGTGGACTCCCGCGTCCCCCCCGAGCTCTCGGCGATCGTGATGCGCTGCCTGGCCAAGGCGCCCGCCGACCGTTTCGAGCGCGGCAACGACCTGGCCGACGCGCTCCTCCGCTGGCTCGCCGGCGGGGTGGGCGCCGGCGGCGGCACCGAGTCGCAGGCGCGCGCCGCGACGATCGCCCGCGTCAACGACCTGGCCCTGCACGCCACCCCCGCATGAAGCTCACGCACGAAGTGCTCTCGCTGCACACGAAGGTTCCCTTCGTGATCGCGCGCGGCGGCTACGCCGAGCATCGGGTGATGTGCGTGACGGTGACCGACGACGACGGGGTGGAGGGGTGGGGGGAGGCCTCCCCCAACCGCTTCTACGGCGAGACGATCGAGTCGGCGGTGGGGGCGCTCAAGCGCTTCGCCCCGCTCGTGGAGGAGCTGAACACCCCCTGGTGCCTCGAGGACCTCGAGGGGGAGATGAACCGCGCCCTCCGCTTCAACGGCTCCGTGAAGTCGGCGATCAGCGCCGCCTTCCACGACCTGGCGGGGAAGAAGCTCGGCGTGCCGCTGTACCGGATGTGGGGGCTCGACCCGGCGAAGACGCCGCGCTCGTCGTTCACGATCGCGATCGCGGCCTCGGAGGCGGAGCTCGTTCGCCGCGTGGAGGATGCGGCAGGGTACCCGATCCTCAAGATCAAGCTCGGCACCGACCGCGACGAGGTGATCGTGCGCGCCGTGCGCACCGCGGCGCCGGACAAGGTGCTCCGGGTCGACGCGAACGCCGGGTGGACCGCGAAGCAGGCGCTGCGCATGAGCGAGCTGCTGGCGTCGCTCGGGGTGGAGTTCATCGAGCAGCCGCTGCCGCCGCAGGACATCGAGGGGCTGCGCTTCGTGCGCGAGCGCTCGGCGCTGCCGATCATCGCCGACGAGTCGTGCGTGACGGCGGCGGACATCCCGCGCCTCGCCGGCGCGGTGGACGGGATCAACATCAAGCTCTCCAAGTGCGGGGGGGTGCGCGAGGCGCTGAAGATGATCGCCACGGCGCGGGCGCACGGGCTGATGGTGATGGCGGGGTGCATGATCGAGACATCGATCGCGATCACCACGGCGGCGCACCTGTCGCCCCTCCTCGACGCGGCGGACCTGGATGGGGCGGCGCTGCTGTCGGACGATCCGTTCGTGGGGGCGACGATCGATGGAGGGGTGATCCAGTTGCCCACCGGGCCGGGGCTCGGGGTGGAGCGGCGGGGGACCGACTCCTAGGCGCGGGTCGCGCGCAGGGGGCCCTCCACGGGACCGCACGGCGCGCCTGCGGCGCGCACGGTCCCGTGGAGGGCCCCCTGCGCGCTCCTGCAGTCATCCTGAGGCGCAGCCGAAGGATCTGGCCTCGGCGCAAGGTGGCTGGCCGTGCACCGCCATTGAGACGCCCCGAGCACGGGGAGGGTCCCCGCGGGACCGTGCGCGCCGCAGGCGCGCCGTTCGGTCCTGCGGGGACCCTCCCCGTGCGACCCCGGCTAGATTGGGTGCATGCTCGTCGACGTCGCCCTCGCCCTCCCCCTCTTCCGGTCGTTCACCTACGAGGTGAAGCCCGAGGACCAGGCGAAGGTCACGATCGGCTCCCGCGTCGTCGTCCCCTTCCGCAACAAGCGCGAGATCGGCGTCGTGGTGGGGGAGGGCACCCCCCAGGAGGGGATCCGGTACAAGGCGATCCTCGACGTGCCCGACCCCTGGCCCGTCCTCGACCCGCCGATGCTCGACCTCTGCCGGTGGATCGCGGACTACTACGTCGTTCCCCTCGGCGTCGCCCTCCGCGCAGCCCTCCCCGCGGCGCTCACCGGCGCCGCGGCGCCCATGCCCACGCAGAAGAAGCGCCGCGTCGTGCAGCTGGCGATGGAGCTCCCCTCGCTCATGCGCCGCGAGGCCATCTTCGCCCGCGCGAAGCAGCAGCGCGCCCTCTACGAGCTGCTGGAGTCCATGGGCGGGCGCGCGGCGGTGGAGCACCTCACCGAGCAGCTCCACTTCTCCCCGTCGGTGCTGAAGGGGCTCGTGGCGCGCGGGCTCGCCACCGTGGAGGAGGAAGTGGTCGCGCGCGACCCCTTCCTCACCCGCGCCCCCGCGAAGAACTCGCGCCACGCCCCGACGCCGGCGCAGCAGCAGTCCATCGACGCCCTCGCCGCGGGGGGCCCGGGCGACGTCTTCCTCCTGCACGGGATCACCGGGAGCGGCAAGACGCTGGTGTACGTGGAGCTGCTGCGGAAGATCGTGGACGAGCGGGGGAAGTCGGCGATCGTGCTCGTCCCCGAGATCGCCCTCACCCCGCAGACGGTGGATCGCTTCCGCGCCGCCTTCGGCGACCGCATCGCCGTGCTCCACTCCGCCCTCTCCGAGGGGGAGCGCTACGACGCCTGGCTCGCGCTCCGCCGCGGGGAGAAGCGCATCGCCGTGGGTGCGCGCTCGGCGATCTTCGCGCCGCTCACCGACCTCGGTGCCATCATCGTGGACGAGGAGCACGAGGGGAGCTACAAGCAGGGTGAGGCGCCGCGCTACCACGCGCGCGAGGTGGCGATCGTGCGCGCGCGCGCCGAGGGGGCGGTGGTGGTGCTCGGCAGCGCGACGCCGTCGCTCGAGAGCTGGTCGAACGCGCAGCTGGGGAAGTACACCCTGCTCGAGCTCCCCGACCGGGTGGGGGGCGGAAAGCTGCCGGTGGTGGAGGCGGTGGACCTGCGCGCCGCGGAGAAGGCGCACAAGGAGAGCTGGGCGCAGGACTTCGACTCCATCTTCCGCAGCGTGATCAGCGAGCGGGTGGAGGTGGCGCTCGCCGACCGGCTGGAGAAGGGGGAGCAGAGCATCCTCCTCCTCAACCGCCGCGGCTACGCGAGCTTCGTGCAGTGCGCCGCCTGCGGCGACGTCGCCACCTGCCCCAACTGCTCGATCTCCCTCACCTATCACCGCTCCCCGGAGCGGCTGGTGTGCCACTACTGCCAGCACGACGAGCTGCCGCAGGGGAAGTGCCG
>DASWVQ010000298.1:0-2408 GCA_036401195.1 Gemmatimonadaceae bacterium | reverse complement strand
GGCTCGACCCGAGCGCCCGCGTGCGCGCCCTCGCCACGTCGGCGGTGGCGCGCTCCGGGTTCGCCGCACCCGCGGGCGGGGCCGCGGGCGCGACCCTCCGCGACTGATCCCATCCACGCCTCACCCGAGCTGCCGATGCGCGCCCAAGAGATAAAAAAATATCTATTCCCGTCGTCGGCCGTGATCGCCCTCGCCCTCGGCTATGCCGACCTGTGGCGGGGGGGCACGGAGTGGGCGTCGGTGCTGCTCGTGCTCGGGTACTGCGCGCTCGTGCCCGCGGCGCTCTGGACGACGATGCGCGGTGCCCCCGCGCGCGCACCGGTGCGCGCTGGCGCCGCCCCCGCGGACGCGCCGGGGCGCGGAGGCGCCGCCCCCTATCGCCTCGCCGCGGGATTCGCCCTCGCCGTCGCGGCGCTCTACGTTGCGACCCTCGCTCCCTCCACGGCGATGTGGGACACGAGCGAGTACATCGCCGTGGCGAAGGTGCTCGGCCTCCCGCACCCTCCGGGGAATCCCCTCTTCGTGCTCCTCGCGCACGTGGCGGGGATGCTGCCGGTTCCCGTGTCGTACGCGGCGCGCATCAACCTCCTGGCGGCGGTGGCGAGCGCGGCGGGCGCGGGGTGCTGGCTGCTCTGCGCGCATCGGCTGCTGCGTGACCTGGTGCCCGCGCCGTTGCCCCGGCTCGTCGCCGCCACCGCGGCGGCGCTCCTCGGCGCCACCGCGTTCACCGTGTGGAACCAGAGCGTGGTGAACGAGAAGGTGTACACCGTGTCGCTCTTCGGCCTCGCCCTCGGCTCCTGGCTGGTGCTGCGCTGGCTCGACACGCGCGACGATCGCCTGCTGGTGATGCTCGCGTACCTCGCGGGGCTCGGCTACACCGTGCACCCGGCGGGGATGCTGGTCGCGCCGCCGGTGGCGGTCGCCGTGCTCGTGGCCGCGCCGCGCACCCTCCTGCGCGGCCGGCTGCTGGCGACGCTCGCGCTGGTGCTGGTGGTGGGGCTCACCCCCTTCGCCTTCGAGCCGATCCGCGCGGGGCACCATCCGCCGATCAACGAGGGGGTGCCCACGGCGTGCACCGGCGCGCGTCCCGAGGTGGGCTGCACCTTCAGCGGGGCCACGGCGCGGCTCCTCCTCGACAACATCCAGCGGAAGCAGTACGGCGGGAACCCGGTGCTCGAGCGGCGGTCCCCCTTCGGCGCGCAGCTCGGGATGTGGTGGCTCTACTTCCGCTGGCAGTGGCTGCGCGACCTCGACGGCTCGGCGCCCCTCGTGCAGTCCTCCCTTGCCGCCCTGTTCCTCGTGCTCGGCGTGCTCGGGATCGCCGCCGGCCGACGCGGCGACCGCGCGAGCTGGTGGTACTTCGCCCCGCTCATGGCGACGCTCACCATCGCGCTCGTGTTCTACCTGAACTTCCGCTACGGCTGGTCGCAGGCGCCGGCGCTCGGCGACCGCGTGCCGCGGGAGCCGCGCGACCGCGATTACTTCTACATCTGGACCTTCTCCGCCTGGGGGATGTTCGCGGGGATCGGGCTCGCCCACTGCTGGCGCGAACTCGCGCGGGCGCTCGAGGGGCGGGGCGTTCCCACGGCGCGCGCCTGGCGCCGCGCGGCGCCGGTGATGGCGCTCGCGCTCGTGCCGCTCGCGGTGAACTGGCGCCCCGCGTCGCGCAACGCGCATCACTTCACCGCCGCGTGGGCGACCGACCTGCTCCAGTCGGTGGAGCCGTACGGGGTGATCATCACCAACGGCGACAACGACAGCTTCCCCCTCTGGTACGCGCAGGAAGTGGAGGGGACACGGCGCGACGTCACCGTGGCGCTCACCCCGTACATGGGGCTCGCGTCGTACACGCGCGAGCTGTTGCGTCGTGCGCCCGAGCCCTTCGACGCGGCGCGCGGGCATCCGGCGTACCGCGGCGCCACCTGGACGAGGCCCGCGGGCCCCCTCTGGCGCCTCACGCCGCAGGAGCTGGATGCGATCCCCGACTACCTCACGCTCGACCAGCCGCAGCGATTCCGGAAGGGAGCGATCGAGGCGACGATCACCGCGCCCTACCTCACGCGTGACCAGCTCCTCGTGCTGCGCGCGATCCAGGACAGCTTCCCCGCGCGCCCGATCTACTTCGTGTTCGGCGGCTACGCGAACGCCCTCGGACTCGCCCCCTACCTGCGCCAGCAGGGACTGGCGCTGAAGCTCGAGGCGCGTCCGGTGGCGGGCGATCCCGGCGTGGTCGACGTGCAGGGGATGCTCCTCGACGTGGCCCGCACGGACGCCCTCTGGCGGAGCTACCGCGCCCCCGCCCGCCTCATCGAGGAAGGGCAGTGGGCCGATGCGGCGTCGGTGCAGATCCCCAGCGCCTACATGATCACCGGCCAGGAGCTCGCCGCCGCCCTCGCCGCCCGCGGCGA
>DASWVQ010000297.1:0-4740 GCA_036401195.1 Gemmatimonadaceae bacterium | reverse complement strand
TGGAGGCCGCGGATGGTCGCGAGGTTGGTGGGGGCCGTGCCCGTCGCGTCGTCGCTGTTGGGGACGTAGTAGTTGAAGCGGGAGGTCGTGTCGAAGGGGCCGAGGAGCTCCTCCTCCGTGCCGCCGCTCGGCTTGCGATAGAGGCCGTTGCCCTGGGGATAGGCGGTGGACGCGGCGAACTTGTACACCACCTTCTGGTACACGAAGATCGGGGTGCCCGCCGCGATCGCGGTGGCGCCATTCATCGCCGCGGGCTGGATGGCCACCGTGCGGCCGACGCGGCCCTGGATCGTGTCGGCGCCGATGCTGGCCGCGGTGCACACCGCCAGCTGCCCGGCGTCGGCGGTGGCCAGCGAGAAGGTGCCCGCGGTGGTCTTCCAGCGGCCCGTGGCCGCGTCGCGCCAGCGGTAGCCGGCGGCCACCGCGCTGGCCTGCACCAGCGAGTCCACCGGGGCGAGGCGCACGATCGTCGCCCCGCCGCTGTTCCCGCAGGAGATCCCGAAGGAGAAGGGGAGCTCGATGCGCACCGCCGCGCCATTGGTCCCCACGGAGTCGATCGCCGCGGAATCCTGCGCCATGCGCAGCTCCGTGAGGAGGATCCCGAGGGCGTTGCGCGACACCACGCGGGACTCGCGCTGTGCCTGCTGGAGGGAGAAGGTGCGCCCCTGCTGCACCAGCAGCTTGGTGAGGGCGGTGCCGATGAGCCCCAGGATCACGAGCACCATCATGAGCTCGATGAGGGTGAGGCCGCGGCGTGGCCGGAGGGTCGTCCGCTCGCTGGATCGGGTCATCCGCATGGGGGTCAGCATCCGCCCGCCCCGGTGTTGAGGACGGAGGTGCAGGTGGGCTTGGTCCGGGTGAAGCTCATCGTCTCCGGGCGCCCCGACGACCGCGGGGTGATGACCACGGTGACGAACTTCCGCGTCGCCGCGCTGTCGGCCACCGTCACCCGCCGCACGTACCAGGCGCCCGACAGCTTCACGCTGTCGGTCTTCGCCTTGGCGGAGAGCGAGTCGAAGGGCGTCGCCTGGAGGAAGCTCGCCGTCTGCTGCAGGTACGCCGCGCGGCGCAGGTCCGCCTCGTTGGCGGTCCCGCGGCGCGAGACCATCACGAACATGCCGCTCATGGAGAGCAGCACGAAGGAGAGGATGGTCATGGCGACCACCAGCTCCACCAGGGTCATCCCGGAACGGGCCTTCATCAGCGGATCCTCGTGGTGCCACCGCGCGCCAGCCACACGCGGTTCGTGTCCGCGCCCTGGTGAAGCAGGACGCTCAGGGTGTCGGCGGCCAGCCCCTCGGGGAAGACCAGGAGCTCGTCGGTCGAGAACTCCACCTCGCCGGCGCGCAGCGCGATCTGGCTCGTGGGGCCCAGTTCCCGCGTGAAGTAGGCGGTGTCCCCGGCCCGGTTCGTGATCTGGTAGCGGAGGTTCGTCGCGTCCCAGGTGATGAGCACCGGCCGGCGCCGTGCGCCCGCCAGGGAGAAGGCGTACTGCAGGTCGGTGGCGACCAGGCGCGACGCCTTCTTCACCCGGTTGCTCGACGTCACGCTGCGCAGCCCGATCATGCTCATCCCGGCCACGACGCCGACGATGATCATGACGATCAGCAGCTCGATGAAGGTGAAGCCGCGGCGGGAACGCCGGTGGCGTCGGGATGGGCGGAGGGGGAGGGGGACTGGCATGCCGGAGGGGAAGGCAGGGGGTGGGCCCGCGGGGAAAAATGAACTAAGTCGTTGTCCGGTCATCGGTTGGGGGTGCATGGCATCCCCGTCGGTGCCGGGCCGACTATGAAAAATTGTGCAGATCGGTGCATTCTTTTCACATCGGCGACAACGCTCGACCCACGCACGACGGAGCCTGACACATGCGAGTCACGAAGGTGGGGGTGGTGGGGGCAGGGGTGATGGGGAGCGGGATCGCGGCCCTCGCCGCATCCGCGGGGGTGCCGACGGTGCTCCTCGACGTCCCCGCCCCCGCCGACAAGGGAGGACGGAACGGCTTCGCGAAGGCCGGACTCGAACGGGCGCGGAAGGCGCGCCCCGCCGCCTTCATGGACCCGGGGAGCGCCGCGCTGATCACCATCGGCAACACCGAGGACGACCTGGGGCTCCTCGCCGGCTGCGACCTGGTGATCGAGGCGATCATCGAGCAGCCCGGGCCCAAGCAGGCCCTCTACGAACGGCTCGAGGCCCTCCTCCCCGACACGACGATCATCGCCACGAACACGTCGGGAATTCCCATGCGGGTGCTCCTCGAGGGGCGGAGCGCCAGCTTCCGGAAGCGCTTCCTGGGGATGCACTTCTTCAATCCTCCCCGCTACCTGCACCTCCTCGAGCTGATCCCCACCCCGGAGACGGGGGCCGACACCCTCGCCGCCGCGCGCCGCTTCAGCGAGCGCACCTTCGGCAAGGGGATCGTCGTCGCCAAGGACGTCCCCGGCTTCGTGGCCAACCGCCTCGGCGTCTACGGCCTGCTCCAGGCGCTCCGCCTGATGGAGGAGTTCGACCTCACCATCGACGAGGTGGATGCCCTCACCGGCCCGGTTCTCGGCCGCCCGAAGTCGGCGGTGTTCCGCACCGGCGACATCACCGGCATCGACGTGCTGCGCCACGTGGTGGTGGGGCTCACGCAGGCGACGAAGGAGGACTTCGCCCTCCCCCCCTGGGTCGACCGCCTCATCGAGAGCGGCCGGATCGGCGAGAAGTCCGGGGCCGGGTTCTATCGCAAGGAAGGGAAGGCGATCCAGACCCTCGACTGGAAGACGCTCGAATACGGCCCCCAGCGGGCGGTGGAATCGCCGGAGCTGCAGCAGGTGGCGAAGCTCCGCACCCTGCGCGAGCGCCTCGAGGCGATTCGCACCATGCCGGGGAAGTACGGCGACTTCCTGCGGAAGTACCTGCTGCTCATCTCCCACTACGTGCTCGAGAAGTCGCCGATGCTGGCGTTCGACATCGACAGCGTGGACCATGGGCTGGAATGGGGGTACGGCTGGGAGGCGGGCCCCTTCCGCATGATGGACTACCTCGGGCTCGACTTCCTGCGCGACGGCTTCCGCAAGCTCGGGCTCTCCCTCCCCCCGCTGCTCGAGCAGGCGCGCGACGGCTTCTACCGCCCCGGCGGGGACGAGGAGGAGCAGCTCGGCTTCGACGGCCACTACGCCGCGGTCGAGGCGCCGATCGGCACCGTGACCGCCGCCGCGCTGCGCCAGCGCAAGTGCGTCCTCGAGGAGACGAAGGACGCCGCGCTGCTCGACATGGGCGACGGCGTCGCCCTCCTGGAGTTCCGCGCCAAGATGAACACCCTCGGGCAGGGGACGCTCGAGATGCTGCGTGCGTCGCTCGACCGCATCGCGCGCGAGGGGATGTGCGGCCTCGTCATCGGCAACGACGATCCGCGCACCTTCACCGCCGGGGCGAACCTCATGGAGGTGGCGGGTGCGGCGCAGCAGGGGGATTGGACGCGGCTCGAGCAGGCGATCCGCTACTTCCAGGACTGCTCGATGGCGATCCGGCAGTCCCCCTTCCCGGTCGTGTCGGCCCCCTTCGGCCTCACCCTCGGCGGGGGGGCGGAGTTCTCGCTCCATGCCGATCGCATCCAGGCGCACGCGGAGCTCTACATGGGGCTCGTGGAGGTGGGCGTCGGGCTCCTCCCGGGCGGCGGGGGGACGAAGGAGCTCCTCTTCCGCTTCACCGAGGCGCTGCAGCCGTACGAGGAGGCCGATCCCTTCGAGGGGGTGAAGCGCGCCTTCAAGCTCATCGCCATGGCGGCGACGAGCACCAGCGCCTTCGAGGCGCGCACCATGGGCTTCCTCCAGGACCACGATCGCATCTCGATGAACCGCGACCGGCTGCTGGCTGACGCCAAGCATCGCGTGCTCGACCTCTCCACCGACTACGTGCCGCCCACGATGCGCACGATCCGCACGGTGGGAGGCGAGGCGATCGGGAACCTGTACTACGCGCTCTTCGCCTTCCAGGAGGGGGGGCAGGCGAGTGACCACGACGTGGTGATCGGGCGGAAGATCGCCTACGTGCTCTGCGGGGGGGACGGCCCGCCGCGCCTGGCCACGGAGCAGGACATCCTCGACCTCGAGCGCGAAGCCTTCCTCCAGCTCCTCGGCACGAAGGAGACGCAGGAGCGGATCGCGCACATGCTGAAGACCGGCAAGCCCCTGCGCAACTAGCAGTCATCCTGAGCGAAGCGAAGGAACTGGCGCCGGTGCACCGTGGCCGGATCCTTCGCTTCACTATTCGCAGTCATCCTGAGGCGAAGCCGAAGGAACTGGCGCCGGTGCACCGTGGCCAGATCCTTCGCTCCGCTCAGGATGACGACAACAAGGAGATCCCATGAACGACGCAGTCATCGTATCCGCTGTGCGCAGCGCCGTGGGCCGCGGCAAGGCCGACGGGGCGCTCGCCGGCACGCACCCGGTCGAGCTGTCGGCGAACATGATCCGCGCCGCCGTCGCCCGCGCCGGGGTGAACAAGGACGAGGTGGACGACGTGATCTGGGGGTGCGCCATGCCCGAGGCGGCGCAGGGACTCAACGTGGCCCGCAACGCGGCGCTCATGGCGGGACTCCCGGTGGAGTCGTCGGCTGCCACGATCAACCGCTTCTGCTCCTCGGGGCTCCAGGCGGTGGCGCAGGCGACGCAGGCGGTGATGACCGGGTGGCAGGACGTCGTCGTCGCCGGCGGGGTGGAGATGATGAGCCAGGTGCCGATGTCCGGCTACCACACC
>DASWVQ010000296.1:0-11900 GCA_036401195.1 Gemmatimonadaceae bacterium | reverse complement strand
GTGCCGGGCGCGGTTCCCGGCGCGGCGCCGGTTACCCCGGCCCCGGTGCGCCGGCCGGTCCAGCAGCCCCGTCCCCAGCCGCA
This sequence comes from Gemmatimonadaceae bacterium, assembly GCA_036401195.1. Lineage (GTDB taxonomy): Bacteria > Gemmatimonadota > Gemmatimonadetes > Gemmatimonadales > Gemmatimonadaceae > JACDHQ01. The sequence goes on along the minus strand of DASWVQ010000296.1, from coordinate 11,817 downwards.
GGCGAACCCGCCGGCGACCGTCCCCGTGGGCCCGCCGGCACCAGCCCCCGCGCCCCCTGATACCAGCCGGAGACCGCGATGAGCTGGGGAATCACCGTGCGCACGGTGCTCGTGTGCGCGATCCTGATCGTCCTGCACTTCACCCTGCGCCCCCTGCTCGGCTGGCGCGCGGGGATCGACTTCATGCTCATCGCGCTGATGTTCGGCTCGGTGCGGCTCCGCCCCGGGGCGGCGGCGGTCTACGGATTGCTGCTCGGGCTCGTGGCCGATTCGCTGAGCGTGAGCACCTTCGGGTCGAGCGCGCTGGCGATGACCGTCGTGGGCTACGCGGCGTCGTGGCTCAAGGCGGTGTTCTTCGCCGACAACCTGGCGCTGAACGCCTTCTTCCTCTTCCTCGGGAAGTGGCTCTTCGACGTGATCTTCGTGCTCGCTGAGCGCCGCCTCTCGGGCTGGGAGCTGGTGATGCAGCTGGTGGCCTGGTCCTCCCTCTCCGCCGCCGCGACCGCGCTGGCCGGAGTCCTCGTGCTCGCCCTCCTGCGCCCCCTGCTCGAGGCGCGGACCGCGTGAGCTTCCACCCGAACGACCTCGTCCGCCGGTCGCGGGCGGCCGTCGGGCTGGTGTCGCTGGTCCTGCTGTACCTGCTGGGGGGCTTCTTCCGCACGCAGATCATCCAGCACGACCAGTATGCGATGCAGTCGGAGGAGAACCGCCTCCGCCAGCTCCCGCTGCCGGCGCCGCGCGGGATCATCTACGACATCAAGGGACGCCCGATCGCGGAGAACGTGGTCGGCTACTCCGTCTCGGTGCTCGGCGTCTCCGCCGACTCGCTCCGGGCCACGATGCGCCGGCTCTCGGCGGTCGTGCCGATCACCGACGGCGACATCGAGACGGCGATCCGCCGCTTCCGCCGCGACGGGCCCACGCGCCCCACGGTGATCCTGAGCGACGCGTCGTTCGACGTGATCTCGGTGCTCGAGGAGCACCGCACCGACCTGCCGGGGCTGATCATCCAGTCCTCGCCCAAGCGGCACTACCCGGACAGCACGGCGGTCTCGGCGTTCGTGGGCTACACCGGTGAGATCAACGAGTCGGAGCTGCTCCAGCCCCGCTACGCGAACGCCGGCTACAAGCAGGGGCAGCAGATCGGGAAGCAGGGCCTCGAGAAGCAGTACGAGCAGAGCCTGCGCGGGAGCGAGGGAAGCCGCTTCGTGGAGGTGGACGCCCGTGGCCGCGTGGTGCGCGAGGTGGGCACCGCCCGGCCCGACCTGATGCCGAAGGCGGGGGACCCGCTGTACACCACGATCGACGTGGACCTGCAGAAGTTCGCCGATTCGCTGTTCAAGATCGACTCGGTGCCGGGCGGCGTGGTCGCGCTCGAGCCGAAGTCGGGGGCGGTGCTCGCGCTCTACAGCGGCCCCGGCTTCGATCCCAACCGCTTCGTGGGCGGGATCCCCGCCGGCTACTGGAAGGAGCTGCGCGAGAATCCGCTGCGCCCGCTCTACAACAAGGCGCTCCAGGGGCAGTATCCCCCGGGGTCGGTCTGGAAGCTCATCACCTCGGTGACCGGCCTCGAGGCGGGGGTGGTGGACATGAACACGCGCATGCCGATCCCCTGTACCGGAGGGATGCAGTACGGTGCGCGCTACTTCCGCTGCTGGGACAAGAACGGCCACGGCCACCCGGACCTGTTCGGAGCGATCAAGACCTCCTGCGACGTCTACTTCTACCAGCTCGGGCTCAAGATCGGGCTCGCGCGCATGCTCGCGGGCGGGGTGCGGCTCGGCGGGTCGCAGAAGACGGGGATCGACCTGCCCGAGGAGGGGCGCCCCCGCTGGCCCCAGGACATCGAGTACTACAACCGCCGCTTCGGCCCGAGGAACTGGGCGAACTCCGGCGAGATCCTGAATCTGTCCATCGGGCAGGGCGCGAACACGCAGACCATCCTCAGCATCGCCAAGTTCTACACGGCGCTGGCGACGGACGGCGCCGCATCCAGCCCGCACATCGCGCGGCTGAAGAACCCGCCGGCTCGTGAGAAGATCATCCACCTGCCCCCCGAGCAGGTGGCCCAGCTCCGGCAGGCGATGGCCGCGGTGCTGGAGGGGGGTGGCACCGCCGCCGGCTCGCGCGTGGAAGGGCTCACCATCGCCGGCAAGACCGGCACGGCGCAGAGCGAGCGGTCCGACGCGAACGGCAAGGAGCTCAACCACGCCTGGTTCGCCGGCTTCGCCCCCGTGGAGGACCCCAAGATCGTGATCGTGGTCATGATGGAGTACGTCCCCTTCCACGGGTCGCAGGCCGCGCGGTACGCGTCGGCGCTCATGGCGCGCTACCTCGGCGTGCGCGCGCCGATCATGATCAACACGGGGGGCTGATGCCGGCCAAGGGCAAGCTCCGCCTCGACGTCCCGCTGGTCCTCACGGCGCTGTTCCTCTCGCTGTACGGGATCTCGATGGTCTACTCCGCGGGGCAGACCGACATCCCGATCGCGAAGTACATCGCCAATGCGTACAAGCAGCAGGCGGTGTGGTTCGCGCTGGCGCTGGGCGTGGCGTACTTCATCAGCCGCGCCTCGGTCCGGATGATCGAGTGGATGACGGTCCCGCTCTACGCGGTGATCCTGATCCTCCTCGCGGCCACCCTGGTGGTGGGCGGGGGCGCCGGCACCGCGGCCAGCTCCAAGAGCTGGATCGGGGTGGGGCCGGTGCGCATCCAGCCCGCCGAGCTGGCGAAGATCATCGTGGTGCTCATGCTCGCCCGCACGCTCGCGGCCAAGCGGGAGCCTCCCAAGTCGCTGCTCGAGCTGTGGAAACCCGCCCTCGTGGTGGGCGTGCCCTGGCTGCTCATCATGGCCCAGCCGGACCTGGGCACCGGCCTCGTCTTCATCGGCATCCTCTTCGGGATGCTCTTCTGGGCCGGCACCCCGTGGCCGCTGCTGGTGTTCGTCGCCAGCCCCGCGGTGTCGCTCGTCCTCGCCTTCAGCAAGCAGTGGTGGGGGGCCTGGTTCCTCCTGCTCGTGGCGCTGGTGCTCTGGTACCGCCCCTACCTGTACGAGGGGATCTTCGTCGTCGTCTCCAACGTGATCATGGGGGTGCTCGCCCCCCTGCTCTGGGAACGGCTCGAGCCCTACCAGCAGAAGCGGCTGCTCGTGTTCCTCGATCCCACGTCGGACCCGCGCCAGTCGGGGTACCACGTGATCCAGTCGAAGGTGGCCATCGGCTCCGGGGGGCTCTTCGGCAAGGGGTTCACCCACGGGTCGCAGAAACGACTCGCCTTCCTCCCCGAACAGCACACCGACTTCATTTTCTCCGTGGTGGGGGAGGAGATGGGGTTCATCGGGGTGACCATCGCGCTGGCGCTCTTCCTCGTGCTCTTCATCCGCATCATCCGGATCGGGGAGCGCGCGTCGGACCCGTACGCATCGCTGGTCGCCTTCGGGCTCCTCTCGAGCTGGTTCGTGCACGTGCTGGTGAACGTGGGGATGACGCTCTCCCTCATGCCGATCACCGGCATCCCGCTGCCGTTCTTCTCCTACGGCGGCTCGTTCATGCTGGCGTCGTGGCTGGCGATCGGGATCCTCGTGCGGATCGCGAACGAAGGGCGGGGACGGACGACGCACCTGGCGATCTGAGGGCGGGGGGCAGCCCCGAACCCCACTTCTGGGGTCGCCCTTCCCGAAACCCCTGTTCCCCGCGAAATTCCCTGAATGGCCTGGTTCCGGAAGGAGAAGAAACCCCGCCAACCCCAGCGTGAGCGCCTCGAGATCCCCGCCGACGCGTGGGAGAAGTGCGAGGCGTGCGGGCACACCGACCTCCGCGACAAGTTCGTGCGGAACGACAACGTGTGTCCCAGCTGCGACTACCATCGCCGCCTGCGGGCGGTGGAGTACGCGCAGCTCCTGCTGGACGACGGCTCGTGGGTGGAGCTCGAGACCGAGCTCCGCTCGGCCGACCCGCTCGCCTTTCCCGAGTACCCGCAGCGGATCCGCAAGGCGCTGCACAACGCGGGGGACAGCGACGCCCTGCTCGCCGCCGCCGGTACCCTCGAGGGGCTCCCGGTGAACCTGGGGGTGATGGACTTCGCCTTCATGGGAGGCTCCATGGGCTCCGTGGTGGGGGAGAAGATCGCCCGCCTCGGTCAGCGCTCCCTGGAGCGCAAGCATCCCCTGATCATCACCTCCGCCTCCGGCGGCGCGCGCATGCAGGAAGGGGTGCTCTCGCTCATGCAGATGGCGAAGAGCTCCGCCGTGCTGGGGATGCTCGCCGAGCGGCGCATCCCGTTCATCTCGGTGCTCACGAACCCCACCACGGGCGGGGTGAGCGCCTCCTTCGCCATGCTGGGCGACGCGATCCTCGCCGAGCCCGGGGCGGTGATCGGGTTCGCGGGCCCGCGCGTCATCAAGCAGACCCTCGGACAGGACCTCCCCGAGGGATTCCAGACGGCGGAGTTCCTCCTCGACCACGGGATGCTCGACGCCGTGGTGCATCGCAAGGAGCTGAAGCGCACCGTGGGGCAGCTGCTCCGGCACATGATGGGGAAGCCCGCGGCGTCCGGGTGGTCGGTGCCCTGATGCCCCACGCGTCGCGCCGGACGCGCGACGCGCTCGAGGCGCTGTTCGCGCGCACCGGGGGGACGTTCCGCTTCGGGCTGGAGCGCATGGAGCGCCTCCTCGCGGCCCTCGGCGATCCCCACCTCGCCCTCCCCGTGCTGCACGTGGCGGGCACGAACGGGAAGGGAAGCACCGTCGCCACCGCCGAGGCGCTCCTGCGCGCCCGCGGGATGCGGGTGGCCCGCTACACCTCGCCCCACCTGGTGGAGTTCAACGAGCGGATCGTGGTGGACGGGACGCCGATCCCCGGCGAGGCGGTGGGCGGGTTCCTGGACCGGTGGATGCCCACCATCGAGGCACTCGGGGCGACCTTCTTCGAGGCCACCACCGCGATGGCCTTCGACTGGATCGCCCGCTCCGGCGCCGACGCCGCCGTGATCGAGACGGGGCTGGGGGGACGGCTCGACGCGACCAACGTGGTGCGCCCCCTGGCTGCCGGGGTCACGAGCATCGGCTACGACCACATGGAGTACCTGGGCGGCACCCTCGAGGAGATCGCCGCGGAGAAGGCGGGGATCTTCAAGGCCGGCGTGCCGGCGGTGATCGGGGAAGCCGAGCCGCAGCTCGCGGGGCTGCTCGCCGCGCGGGCGCGCGCGCAGGGCGCGTCGCCGGTGGTGCTCGCGGCGAAGGCGTGGGCGGTGAGCGACGTGGTGGTGGATGCCGAGGGCACCGCCTTCACCCTGGCGCACGACGGGCGCACCCAGCGCCTGCGGACCGCGCTGGTGGGCGAGCACCAGGCGCGGAACGCGGCGGTCGCCATGGCGCTGCTCGACGCCGCCGGGGGGCCCTTCGCCGAGGCGGCCCGTGCGCCGGCGGCGGGCCTCGCCGGGGTGGCGCTCCCGGGGCGCTTCGACCGGCGGGGCCGCTTCCTCTTCGACGTGGCCCACAACGCCGACGGCGTCGCGGTCCTGGTGCGGTCGCTCCGGGCGGTGCTCCCGGCTCGCCCCCTGGTGGCGGTCGTCTGCATCCTGCGCGACAAGGAATGGCCGTCCATGCTTCGCCGCCTCGGCGAGGTCGTGGACCATTTCGTGTTCACCGACGCGCCCACCGCCCCCGCGTCGCGCGCCTGGTCGCTCGCCGAGGTGGCGGGGTTCGCCAACGCCGCGGGACTGCAGCACGAGACGGTCGCGGACTTCGATCTCGCCCTCGAGCGCGCCGGGCACCGTGGGGCGACGGTGCTGGTGACGGGCTCCTTCCACACGGTGGGCGACGCGATGGCGCGCCTCCCGTTGGCGTCCCTCGTGGAGTAACTTGGGAGGATGGCGAAGGGCGCCCTCCCCGGATTCCGCGATTTCCATCCCACAGAGCTCGCTGAACGCGCGTACATCATGGACACATGGCGCGCGGTGGCGCGCCGTTTTGCGTTCCAGGAGTACGACGGCCCGCCGCTCGAGCCACTCGACCTCTACACGAAGAAGAGCGGCGAGGAGATCGTGGGGCAACTGTACAACTTCACGGACAAGGGGGGCCGCGAGGTCTCCCTCCGTCCCGAGATGACCCCCACCTTCGCGCGCATGGTGGCCGAGCGCGCGAACGCCCTGCGGAAGCCGGTGCGCTGGTTTTCCATGCCACAGCTCTTCCGCTACGAGCGCCAGCAGAAGGGGCGGCTGCGCGAGCACTACCAGCTCAACGTGGACATCGTGGGCGAGGCCGACGTGACGGCCGACGCGGAGCTCGTCGCCGTGGCGATCGAGATGATGCGCTCGTTCGGGCTCACGCACGAGGACGTGCGCGTGCGGGTGAGCGACCGGCGCATCCTCACGGCGTACCTCGAGGTCTCGGGGGTGACCGCCGCGCAGGTCCCCGCCGCCTTCGCGGTGATCGACAAGCTGGAACGCCAGCCGCGGGACGTCTCCGACGAGAAGCTCGCCGCCGCCGGCCTCGCCGACGGGGCTCGCGCGAAGGTGCTCGACATCCCGCGCACCACGCTCGACGACGTGGAGCGTGCGCTGGCGTCGCATGCCGCCGCCCCCCAGGTGGCCGACTTCCGCCGCTTCGCCGCCTACGTGGCCGCGCTCACCGGCGACGGCGCGCAGTGGCTGCAGTTCGACCCCGCGATCGTGCGGGGCCTCGCCTACTACACCGGCATCGTCTTCGAGCTCTTCGACGCGCGGGGCGAGTTCCGCGCGATCGCGGGGGGCGGCCGCTACGACAACCTGCTCAACGCGCTCGGCGGCGTCGACCTCCCCGCGCTCGGCTTCGGCATGGGCGACGTGGTGCTCGGCGAGATGCTGCGCGCGCGCGGCCTGATGCGCGGCGCCCTCCGCGGCCCCGACCTCTGGCTGGTGGCCGAGGAGATCATCCCGCTCGACGAGGTGATGCGCGTCGCCGGCCGCCTGCGCGCGGCGGGGCTGAGCGTGGAGTATCCCCTCCGCCCGCAGAGCGCGAGCAAGCAGCTCAAGGCCGCCGACTCGGCGGGCGCGCGGTACGCGCTCCTCCTCGGGCCCCAGTACCGGGATGCCCGCACCCTCTCCGTCCGCCGCCTCCACCAGCCGGCGGATGCGCTCGACCTGGCGGCCGCCCTGGCCGCCACGCCCACGATCGACGATGTGATCGCCGCGGTCCGCGCGACCCCCGCGATCTTCGACTCCAGGACCCAGGCCCATGGCTGACCAGAAGCGCGCCGCCGGCAACGCCGCGGACGAATCCAAGAAGCTCACCACCCGCGCGGACGACTTCTCCGCCTGGTACAACGAGGTCGTGCTGCGCGCCGAGCTGGCCGACTACTCGCCGGTGCGCGGCTGCATGGTGATCCGCCCGAACGGCTACGGCATCTGGGAGCGGATGCAGCGCGCCCTCGACGACGCGTTCAAGGCGACGGGGCACCGCAACGCCTACTTCCCCCTCTTCATCCCGCAGTCGTACCTGTCCAAGGAGGCGGAGCACGTCGAGGGGTTCGCCCCGGAGACGGCGGTGGTGACGCACGGCGGCGGCAAGCTGCTCGAGGAGCCGCTCGTCGTCCGCCCCACCTCGGAGACGATCATCTACTCGATGTTCGCCAAGTGGGTGCAGAGCCACCGCGACCTGCCCATCCTCATCAACCAGTGGGCGAACGTGGTGCGCTGGGAGATGCGCACGCGCCTCTTCCTCCGCACCCTCGAGTTCCTGTGGCAGGAGGGGCACACGGCCCACGCCACGCACGACGAGGCGGAGGTGGAGACGCGCCGCATGCTCGGCGTGTACCGCGACTTCATGGAAGGGTGGATGGCCATGCCCGTGGTGACGGGGCGCAAGAGCGACAGCGAGAAGTTCGCCGGCGCCCTGCGCACCTACTCCTGCGAGGCGATGATGCAGGACAACAAGGCGCTCCAGGCGGGCACCTCGCACAACCTCGGGCAGAACTTCGCGAAGGCCTTCGATCTCGAGTTCCAGGCGGAGGACGGCACCCTCCAGCATGCCTGGAACACCAGCTGGGGAGTCAGCACCCGGCTGGTGGGCGGGCTGATCATGACGCACGGCGACGACAACGGCGTGCGCATCCCCCCGCTGCTCGCGCCGATCGAGCTGGTGATCGTGCCGATCTACCGGAGCGACGAGGAGCGCGCGAAGGTGCTCGAGGCGGCCGACCGCATCCTCGGCTCGCTCCGCGACTGGGAGCGCCGCGACCCGGGGCGCATCCGCGTGCACCTCGACGCGCGCGAGGGGATGAAGCCGGGCGCCAAGTACTACCACTGGGAGATGCAGGGCGTGCCCCTCCGCCTGGAGATCGGGCCGAAGGACCTCGAGAAGAACCAGTGCGTGCTGGTGCGCCGCGACACGCGCGAGAAGCGCCCCACCTCGCTCGACCACCTGGGCGAGGACGTGGCGGAGCTGCTGACCGCCATGCAGCGCGAGATGCTGTTCGCCGCCCGCGAGCGGCTCGACGCCAACAGCATCCGCGGCCCGATCACCTACGAGCGGTTCCGCGAAGCGATGGAGGGCCCCGGGGCGTTCGTCTTCGCCGGCTGGTGCGGCAGCGCCGAGTGCGAGGCGAAGATCAAGGAGGAGACCAAGGCGACGATCCGCGTCCTCCCCGACGAGGAGTTCCGCTCCGCCGAGGCCCCGACCACGTGCCTGCGCTGCGGGGGCACCGCCACGGACGAGGCCCTGTGGGCGCGCGCCTACTGAGCGCCCCCTTCGCCCGCGGGGCGAACGGCGCGCTCTGCTGCGAGCGCGTCCCCCTCGCCGAGATCGCCGAAGGGGCGGGGACGCCCGCCTACGTCTACAGCAGCGCCCTCATCCGCGACCGCTTCCGGCGGCTGGACGAGGCGCTGCGCGACGTGCCGCACCGCATCCACTACTCCCTCAAGGCGAACTCCAACCTCGCGATCCTCCGCCTGCTGCACGAGCTGGGGTGCAAGGCCGACGTGGTCTCCGGCGGGGAGCTGTACCGGGCGCAGCGCGCCGGCTTCGCCCCCGGCGACATCATCTTCGGCGGGGTGGGGAAGACCGCGGACGAGCTGCGGCAGGCCCTCGAGGCGGGGGTGCGCCTCATCAACGTCGAGTCCGAGGGGGAGCTCCGGCTCCTCAACGACATCGCCGGCTCGATGCGGCGCATCGCCCCGGTGGCGATCCGCGTGAACCCCGAGGTCTCGGTCAAGGCGGCGCACGCCTACATCAAGACGGGGGAGCGCGGGAACAAGTTCGGCGTCCCCTACGACGAGGTGCTCCACGTGGCGCGCCTCGCGGTGGACCTGCCGCACCTCCTGCTCCTCGGCCTCGACATGCACGTGGGCTCGCAGCTCTCGAAGCTCGATCCCTACCGCGAGGGGGCCGAGCGGCTCATCACGGTGTACGAGCAGCTCGTCTCGGAGGGGGTGGAGTCGATCCACTACCTCGACGTGGGGGGCGGGCTCGCGGTGACCTACGACGACGAGACGCCGCCCGACATCGAGCGCTTCGCGGAGATCCTCGTGCCCGTGGCGCGGCGCACCGGGCTGGAACTGATCCTGGAGCCGGGCCGCTTCCTCGTGGCCGACGCGGGGGCGATGCTCACCCGCGTGCTCTACCGGAAGCAGAGCGGGGGGAAGGAGTACGTGATCACCGACGCCGGGATGACGGAGCTCCTCCGCCCCTCGCACTACCAGGCCTTCCACCGCATCGAGCCTCTCGAGCCCCGCGAGGGGCGGATGGTCGCCGACGTGGTGGGGCCCGTGTGCGAGAGCGGCGACTTCCTCGCCCTGGACCGCGCCATCGAGTGCGTGGATCCGGGCGACGTGCTCGTCGTCCACGGCTCCGGGGCGTACGGCTACGTGATGGCATCCAACTACAACAGCCGGCCGCGCGCGGCCGAAGTGCTCGTGGATGGCGATCGCTGGGCGGTGGTCACCGCCCGCGAGCGCTACGAGGACCTCGTGCGCGCCGAGGTCACCCAGCCGGAATGGAGGCACGCATGAGGGTCGGACTCCTGGCCGATACGCACGACCGCGTTCCCGCGGTGGCGGAGCTCGTCCGCCAGATGGCGGCGGGCGGGGTGGGGATGGTGCTGCACGCCGGCGACTACTGCGCCCCCTTCTCGCTCCGCCCGATCATCGACGCGAACGTGTCCCTCGCCGGCGTGTTCGGCGCGAACGACGGTGACCGCCAGGGGCTCCAGGCCCGCGCCGCCGCCGGCTTCGGCACCGAGCTGTTCGAGTCCCCGCACTCGATCGAGCTCGGCGGCCAGAAGATCCTGCTCGTGCACGACATCACCGACGCCCCGATCCGGTCGCTCGAGTCGCACGCGATCATCGTGCACGGCTGCACGCACAAGCAGGAGATGAAGACGCGCGGCGACACGCTGCTGGTCAACCCGGGCGAGGCCTGCGGATGGGTGTACGGGGTGCCGCAGGCGGCGATCCTCGACCTCCAGACCAAGCGCGTGGAGTTCCTCGCCCTCACCGGACCGGAGTGGAAGCGCTGATGGCCAGCCGCATCCTGATCATCGACTACGGGTCGCAGTTCACGCAGCTCATCGCGCGCCGCGTGCGCGAGGCCCGGGTCTACTCGGAGATCCATCCCCCCACGCGATCCCTGGACTGGATCCGCGAGTGGAAGCCCACGGGGATCATCCTCAGCGGCGGCCCGAACTCCGTGTACGGGGAGAACGTGCCCACCGCCGATCCGGCGCTGTTCGACATCGCGCCGGTGCTCGGCATCTGCTACGGGATGCAGCTCATCTCCCACCTCGAGGGGGGGAAGGTCACCCGCGGCGGCCATCGCGAGTACGGCCGCGACGACGCGATCGTCGCGGAGCCCTCGGGGCTGTTCGCCGGCTTCACCGCCGGGGAACGCACCCCCGTGTGGATGAGCCACGGCGACCACGTGGAGGCGGTGCCCCCGGGCTATCACGTCACCGCGCGGTCGGGCTCCCAGGCGATCGCCGGCATGCGCCACGAGACGCGCCCGATCCACGCGGTGCAGTTCCACCCGGAGGTCGCGCACACGCCGCGGGGGAGCGAGGTGATCGCCAACTTCCTCTTCGGCATCTGCCACGCGGAGCCTTCGTGGACGCCGGGGGCGTTCATCGAGGAGGAAGTCGCGAAGATCCGCGCCCAGGTGGGGACGCGCCGCGTGATCTGCGGCCTGTCCGGCGGGGTGGATTCCTCGGTCGCCGCCGCGCTCGTGCACCGCGCCATCGGCGACCAGCTCACCTGCATCTTCGTGGACACCGGGCTGCTGCGGGAGCACGAGCGCGACCAGGTGGAGCGGACGATGCGCTCCAACCTGGGGATGGACCTCCGGGTGGTGGACGCGTCGGAGCGGTTCCTCTCCGCCCTCGCCGGGATCTCGGATCCGGAGCAGAAGCGGAAGATCATCGGCCACACCTTCATCGACGTCTTCGAGGACGCCGCGGCGCACGTGGGCGAGGACGTGGGGTTCCTCGTGCAGGGCACGCTCTATCCCGACGTGATCGAGAGCGCCTCCCCCACCGGCGGCCCCTCCGTCACGATCAAGACGCACCACAACGTGGGCGGGCTCAAGCCGGACATGAAGTTCCAGCTCATCGAGCCGCTGCGCGAGCTGTTCAAGGACGAGGTGCGCAACGTGGGCCGAGAGCTGGCGCTTCCCGAGGAGATGGTGGGCCGCCACCCCTTCCCCGGGCCGGGGCTCGCCATCCGCGTGCTGAGCGCCGTCACTCCCGAGGCGCTGGCCGTGCTCCGCCGGGCCGACGCGATCTACCTGGAGGAGATCCGCTCGGCGGGCCTCTACGACGAGATCTGGCAGGCCTTCGCCGTGCTCCTCCCCGT